>CALURG010000026.1 GCA_944323115.1 Candidatus Gastranaerophilales bacterium | reverse complement strand
ACCGGCGTTCACAAGGTTTAGTATTCCATTTCGAAATTTTATTCTAAAATTTCTCCATTTCATCAACCTTGTTCACATGGGCACTGGGTTCGCTTCGCTCACACGGCGTGCCCGCACGGAATCCGCTAGAAGAAAAATATTGTCGCAAAGATATAGTCAATTATGCATATTGTTACAAATGACCATACTACTGCTTTTGTTGTTGCAAGTCCTACTCCTTTCGCACCTCCGTATGCCAAATAACCGCATGTACAGCTTATGACCGCAATAGCAGCACCAAAACATGCTGATTTTGCCAATGCTACGGAAATATCTTTTATGTACAATCCCTGCCAAAGAGAGCTTACATAATTCAAACGACTTACATGTGCACTCAAATAGGCAGCTATACCTCCGCAAATCAAGCCGAATGTTGAAGCTATGATGACAATAAAAGGCATCATAATAAAACCGGCCGTGACTCTTGGAACAAACAAATAATCTATGGGATTTACTTTCAAAACTTTGAGAGCATCGACCTGTTCGGTTACTCTCATTGTCGCAATTTCTGACGCATATGCGGAACCTATCATCGAAATTATTGCAAAACCTGACATGATAGCTCCCATTTCTCTTGTCATAACAACACCCATGAGCATGCCGACAAACTTTTCACCGCCTTGTTTTACCATCTCGGGTGCAACCTGCATGGAAATAATTATTGAACACATCCCTACAATAGAAAGTGTAATAGGCAGTGAATCAACAGCAAATCTGGAACACTGCTCGATAACAAGTTTCCAATTCATTTCTCTTTTAAACAAATCAGAAAAAATCAGTTTTATTACCTGGCAGGTTCTTATGCCGATTTCTCCCAGAGTTTCAAAAAAATCTTGTGCCTGTTTTATAAGCAGGCGGGATAGATTATATGTTGCACTTTGTTTGAAAATCTCTGTAGCTTTTGTATAGTCCATGAGTTTTATTGTATCAAACTTTCAGGCAATTGAAAAATACTTAAAAAAGTAGTAATCTACTCCTTCAGATGTATTTTTGTAAATATTACCCTATAGAATTAATTCTAAGGGGTTATATTTTATCTATAATTGTGATATAACAATATTTAAGCTGGGGCGGATGTAAATATTTCTAAACAGTCCAAACCGATTTTATATATAATACATTGGCTAATTAAGAGAAAAGGAGAAATTATGTCAGTTGGACAATTTGTATTTATGCTACACTCCCATCTCCCTTATTACAGAAAAGCCGGCATGTGGCCTTTCGGGGAAGAAAACCTGTACGAATGTATGGCTGAAACGTATGTACCGCTGTTGAATGCTATTTCTGAGTTGTATGAAGACGAAGGAATAAAAGCAAAATTGACGGTGGGTATCACTCCGATTTTGGCGGAACAATTAAACGACGAGCATTTAAAAGAAGGATTTATAAAATATCTGGATACAAGAATTGCAGCAATTTCAAAAGATTTGGAAAGATATCCCGATCCGGAAGTTGCTCATTCGCAGCATTTAAAATATCTTGCAAAATATTACTTTGACTGGTTCAACCATATCAAAGACTGTTTTGTAAACAGATATCATAAAGATTTAATCAGTGCATTTAAAAAATACCAGGATTTGGGCTGTATAGAAATTACCACTTCCGGTGCAACACACGGTTTTTCACCGCTTCTTGCAACTGATTCCAACCTCAATGCACAGTTCAAAATCGGTTCTGACACAACAAAAAGACTATTCGGCAAAAAAGCAAAAGGCTGCTGGCTGCCGGAATGTGCTTACAGGCAGGGTTATGAATACATTGGCAAAGACGGCCAGAAAAAATGGCGTCCTGCTATCGAAGTAACTCTTCAGAACAATGACATTGAATACTTCTTTACGGAATCTCACGTAATAGAAGGCGGAAATTCTATCGGCAACAGACGTGTAATCGGTGTTTACGGAAACATTGAATACATTCCTCTGCCAGAAAGAGAACCGACAGGATATGACACATATTCGGCTTACTGGCTTCCTGACGCACAAGTGGCAGTAATGGGAAGAAATGACAGAGCAGGTTTCCAGGTATGGTCGGCTGCTGACGGATATCCGGGTGACGGCTGTTACAGAGAATTCCACAAAAAAGATGACAAATCAGGTGCTCATTATTGGAGAATTACTTCTTCAACAACTGATTTGGGTGACAAGATGCTTTATGACCCTGTACTTGCTATGTCACAGGTTAATTTGAACTCTGACCACTACACAACTTTGATTTATCATCTGCTTAATGATTACAAACTTTCTCACAACGGAAAAGAAGGACTTGTAATGGTATCATTTGATACAGAGCTTTTCGGCCACTGGTGGTTTGAGGGTGTCGAATTTATTAAACAGGTAATAAGAAAATTCAACAACTACCTTCCGCAGGTTGACAGAATGACAGCAGGTGAATATCTGCAAGCTCACCCGCCGACGGAAGCTATCCAGATTCCGGAATCTTCTTGGGGTCAGGGCGGACATTTTTATGTATGGCAAAACCATCTTACAGAATGGATGTGGCCTATTATTCACGGCTGTGAAAAACGTATTATCGATATTGTTTCAAAATACGAAAAAATTCCTGAAGACAAGCTTTTGCACAGAGCGTTAAATCAGCTTGCCAGAGAGAACCTGCTTTTGCAAAGCTCTGACTGGCCGTTTTTGATTACGACATGGCAGGCAAAAGACTATGCAACAGACAGATTCAGAGAGCATGTTGAAAGGTTTGAAACTATTGCTGACATGATTGAGTCCGGCAATATTGATAACAACAAACTGCAAGAAATCGAATCAATCGACAATTGCTTCCCTGTGATAGATTACAGAGCATATCTGCCGATTGAAGAAGGAAAAATACCTCAGCAGGAGGAAAAACTCAAACCGTTGTATCAATAATAAATTTAATAAACGTATAAAACCTCTCATTTTTGATGAGAGGTTTTTTATGGTTTTTTGACCAACGATTTGAGAACAAACGGGCAACAGGGCTGAGCCATGTTTTAAACTTTATATCAGAATGTTTTTGAATGCATGTTAGGATGCTCTCAGACAATTTTCAAACAATTAAACTATAAACTAATTGCAAAACTCATGTACTACTGTAAAATAGTTTTATGCAGTTACTTATATACATTACAAAGAGACTTTTACAGGCAATACCCTTGTTGTTTCTGGTATCAATTATCAGTTTTTTCATAATAAGGCTGAGTCCTGTTGACCCTCTTGCGGAACTTAGATTAAATCCCGCTATTTCGCAAGAAACTCTGAAAGCAGAACAGCAGCGTCTCGGACTGGACAAGCCAAAAATCGTACAGTATGGTCTCTGGTTGAAAAGTTTTTTGTCAGGAGATTTAGGCGTGACTGTAACAGGTGAAAAAGTCAGCGTAAAACTCATGGAACGTATACCCAACACTTTGCTTTTAACCGTTGTTGTAATTCTTTTAACCTGGATGGTCGGAATACCGCTTGGGATTTATGCCGCTTTAAATTGGAAAAAACCTATAGACAGGATTTTAACGGTTATTACAAGTATAGGCATGGCTATACCGTCTTTCTTTTTTGCACTTTTGCTGCTTATTTTTGCCGTAAAAACAGGATGGTTTCCGACTGGCGGTTTGACGGGATACAATTTTTCAACTTATTCTCTGCCCGGAAAGATTTTTGATATTGTTCATCATCTGGTGCTTCCCGTGATTGTTTTGTTTACAATTTCTCTTTCAGGACTGCAAAGACAGATGAGAGGCAACCTGCTCGATGTTTTGGGGTCTGACTATGTAAAATTTGCAAGGGCAAAGGGTTTGAGCGAAAACAAAGTTGTATACAAACACGCTTTGAGAAATGCAATAAATCCTATGGTCACTCTTTTGGGGTTTGAGTTTGCAACACTGTTGAGCGGTGCGGCGTTGACAGAGTATGTTTTTCAATATCCGGGTCTTGGCCGCCTTATACTGGAAGCTGTCATGAAATCGGATATTAACCTTGTCATGGCTTCTTTGATGATGGGGACTATAATGCTTGTCGCAGGTAATTTAATTGCCGATATATTGCTTAAAATTGTTGATCCGAGAGTGAGTGTGAGCTGATGAAAAAAATTTCCGTTATCTCACAAATCTTCAAAGACAAATACGCTTCAATCGCAATGATTGTTCTTCTTATCTTGTACGCAGGTATTCTTTTTGCGGATTTTCTTGCTCCTTATTCAAAAGAGTTTTCAGACAGGCACAGGGCTTATGTTCCGCCTTCAAAAATTTTTACTATTGATGAAAACGGAAAGCTGTCACGTCCTTATACATACAATTACGAAAGATATTTTAACCCGGAAGAGTTAAAAATAAGTTATAAACTGGACAGAAGCAAAAAATACTACCTGAAATTTTTCTCTAAAGGAGAAAAATATAAATTTTTAGGCTTGATTCCGATGCAGAGACATCTTGTCACTGTAGAGCCTTCCGGCAGACTTTTCCTTTTGGGCACGGATATAAACGGGAGAGATATTTTTTCCAGAATACTTTTTGGCGGAAGAATTTCACTCACAATAGGTTTTTTGGCACTGTTTATTTCTTTTCCTTTAGGAATGTTCTATGGAGGAATTTCAGGGTATTTTGGCGGATTTGTGGACAATATTATGATGAGAATATCCGAAGCCATAATGTCTATACCGAGCTTTTATCTGCTGATTATTTTGGCAGCCATTTTGCCGTCTAACATGACCAGCATACAGAGATTTTCTCTCATTGTCGTAATTCTGGCATTGATAGGCTGGGCAGGTTTTTCCCGAGTAGTGAGAGGCATGGTGCTTTCAATAAAAAATCAGGAATTTGTGCAGGCCGCAGAATCTATTGGTGCCTCAAAATTGAGAATAATAATAAAACACCTTCTGCCTCAGACCATGAGCTATGTTATCGTAGCAATGACTTTGAGCGTACCTTCTTACATACTTTCCGAATCCGGCTTAAGCTTTTTGGGGCTTGGAATCCAACAGCCTGATGCAAGCTGGGGAAACATGCTTAAAGAAGCACAGGAATATGTAAATATTTTGTACCGTCCTTGGCTTTTGACTCCCGGTTTTTTAATTTTTATTGCAGTTTTATCTTTTAACCTCATAGGTGATACAATAAGAGATATTCTGGACCCTAAAAGCAGGATAAGGTAATATTTAAATAAGATTTAGTGATTTGATTTAATGAAAAGACGAGGATAGATGGAAGCATTTTTTTCAAATTTGATAATAGAAAAAAGTATGTTGTTGGATATTCTTCTTGCAATTATTCTTGGTTTCGCAATAGGTTTTGAACGTGAAATTACAAACAAATGGGCAGGTTTGCGTACACACATGCTTGTTTGTTTGGGTTCTTGTATTTTCACTTTGCTCTCTATCCATGCTTTCCCTGTCTATGCACACAGCCCTCAGGCTGACCCTGCCAGAATAGCTGCACAGATTTTAACCGGTATAGGTTTTATAGGCGGTGGTACGGTACTCAGACACGGATATTCAATATATGGACTTACCACTGCTGCTACTTTATGGATTACAGCCAGTATAGGTATGGCTTGCGGCTGCGGATTTACTTCACTTGCCGTTGTTTGCACAGTTCTGGCTGTCGGAACTCTTGTTTTGATTCGTATTTTTGAAAAACAGTATATTCACAAGGGCTCAAAAAATCCAAGAAAATTTAAGGTAAGCTTTTATTCATCACAACAAGCCGCTGACAATGTATACACAATGATTATTGATAAATTTAAATCAATCTTTGAAATAAACAAAACAAAATCCAATTCAAATGAGGGTTTGATGAAAATCAGTTTTAAACTGGATATCTATGACAACAACCCTGTTCAGGCACTGCACAAAGAGTTGAACGCAATCGAAGGAATTGAGTCAGTTTCAATACAAGAATTATATGAATAAAAAAGAAATTCTGGAATATGTCCGTACAATAATAATAGCTTTGATAGTAGCCCTTTTTCTTGCGGGGGTTGCTACGGGATGTTCAAAAATTATTGCTGAACACCATTCCAAAATGCTTGCAAAATTTGCAAATACCGCAAAAGACAATGAAATGATAGGTTATCTAATCACAAGATATTTGCAAGAAGCAGCAAAAAATCCCGGCGATTACACAATAAACGTACGCTTGGGAGGATTGTATGAGTTGTTATTCAGTTATTCTCAAGCGGAAGACCAATACAAAAAAGCAATAAACAAATCACCTTACGGTGTTTACAGTCCGTTTTTCGGACTTGCAAATTTATACATAAAAACCGGTAAATACAGAAAAGCTTTGGAAATTGTAAAAAAACTGGACAACAAAGACTATGCACCTCTTCTTATTGCAAAAGGCGATTTTTATATGAATCTTGGAGATGCTCTATGGCAAAACAGCAAATACAAAGAAGCTGTAAAACAATATAAAGTTGCATTTTTCTACTATAAAAAAGTTGATTCCAAAAAGAAAGACAGTGCAATATCGGGGATTATTGACTGTTACAACAAAATTGCGGATGAAGATTTTAAACATCACAAAATTGATAAAGCTATAGAAAGTCTTGAAACAGCATTGTTGTACAAAGAAACACCATTTTTGTTTTACAAACTTGCCATTCTTTACAAAGACTTTGACCCTGTTACGGCCAACAAATATATGGAAAAAACATATGCCGCAGATCCCGGTATAATAAATTTTGATATTTATGAAGAAATACTTTATCGTCTTGTAAATTTGTATTACCTAAACGGTATGGACATAGAAAAGGATTTGTATCTGCATAAACTAAAATCAATTCGTACTTTCCAAAAAAGATATGTAATAACAGAAAATGATGTAGGTATAAATATTGTTAACATAAAATACAAAAGTAATTTTTTCTCTACAAAATACAAACTTGAAGTAAAATACAAAATTCAAAACAATTCAAAGTATGATTTCAATTCACTATATGTCATAGCAAAACTTATATATGATGATAAAAACAATGTTGTATGTGACAGAGAAATTTATAATCAAAGATTTTTCTCTAAAAAGAAACCTCTAAAATCCAGAACCGAGTCTCAAATATACAAATTTGAATATACATATACGGACAAAGATGAACTATTTGCGGCACAAAAAATAAAGCTGTATTTTTACGCAGGCAAAAAAGATAACATGAGAAAAATACCTGTTTATACAGTTGAATTAAAAAAATAGTTGAATAAATTGTAAAAAAAAATATTAAAATTCTTCAAAAATTTCATTGTAAAGAGTAAAATTACTATAAGGAGAAATACGGACTATTGAACAATTTACTTCATAAGGAGAATCAACAATTATACTCTGATGTTCCGCCGACAAAATTGAGAAACAAGGAGGAAAAATTCAGGGCTGCAAAACCTACAGTCTTTTGGCGGTGGGTAGCTGACATGTTTTTTTACAACATGCTTGAGCACAGATTCTTTTCTTTAAAAATAAAAAATGAAGAAAATTATGAAAAAAGAAATCCGGATTTTGCAAACATACTGTATGCTCCTCACAACAACTGGTGGGACGGTATTGTCGGTTACAATCTGTGCAGAAGAGTCTTCAAAACCGACATAAGAATGATGATAGAAGAAATGAACCGATTCCCTATTCTTGCCAGAGCAGGAGCTTTCCCTGTAAACAAAAAATCACCTCAGGCTTCTATGAGAGCTTTGCAGTATTCCGTAGAAGAACTCTGTGACAAAACAAAATCACTCTGGATTTTTCCGCAGGGAATAATTAGGCCTCCTATGTATCGCCCGATTGAATTTCAAACAGGCATGGCTTACATTGCAAAAAATGTTGTTAAAAAAGCAGGAGGCATAAACCTTATACCTGTTGCGGTAAATTATCCGTTTTTGAGAGAAGACAAACCGGAAGTCCTTTGTGAAGTCGGCGAACCATATGTTTTGACTGATAAAAATATCGACAGAAAAGCTCTGACTCACAAGCTTGAAAAAGATTTTGAAGCTCTTTGCGACAAACAGTTTTATGATATTACTCAAGGCAATATTGAAGAATATGAGTATTTGTACAAGCAAAAACTCAAATGGTACAAAAAGCTCGAAAAACGTTTGAAAAAAATTGACATGCCCTCACGTTCAGGCGTGTAAGTCTGTTTTAAAAAACTTTCGGCAAAATTTCTTACTAATTTATAACCGGAAATTACGACTTGTCTTTTACAAAATTCCCGACTTGGTTTCTGCCATGTTCTTTTGCAGCATAGAGACAGTCATCGGCATATTTTATCATTTCCTGCGAAGTTTCTCCGTTCTCCGGAAATGTAGAAACACCCAGACTTATTGTTACATTAACATTATTTCCGTTTACAAGTTTTAGAGGGTTTTCTCTCACTGAGTTACATATTTTTTGTGCCGTAATCAAAGCCTCTTCTTTTGCGGTTTGTGTAAGAATAACAGCCATCTCCTCTCCGCCATAGCGGCAGACTATATCAGAGCTTCGTACATTTTTTTTCAGGATATGTGCAACTTGTCTCAACACCGCATCACCGGATTGGTGTCCGTAAGTGTCATTAAACTTTTTGAAGAAATCAATATCTATCATTATGAGAGAAAAGGATTTTACATATCTTTTGCAAGTCTCTATATTTTGAATCATTTGCTCTTGGAAATATCTGTGATTGTACAATTCCGTCAATCCGTCAGTTGTCGCAAGTGCATATGTATACTCCAAATCACGTGATTTCATGATGTACTTTGCCAGATAGCAGGCAATGAAAACAAGCAGTATAGAAGCAAATTGAAGAACTATACCAATCCACAAATTGAAGAAATACATAAGCGATGTGGCGATGATGGAATAAATTATTGCCGTAAAAATAGCAATCAGAGAAGATAAAACCGTTGATTCGCTCCTTACAACAATCAATCCTACAAACAAGCTCAACAACAAGCTGATAACAATATCTGCCAGCGGATGTACTCTTTTTATAAAGTTGTTATCCAGGATGTTATTTACAAAAGTAGTGTGTATTTCCACTCCGGGAAAAATTTTGTCTGTAGGTACACTTTTTAAATCAAACAGAGAAGTTGCACTTGTTCCTATGTACACAATTTTGTCTTTAAAATAATCATAAGCTACAAGATTTTTGTTTTCGTACATTGATTTTTCAACTTTCCACAAAGGAATGTATTCAAAAGTAGATGTGCTGTTTATTCCGCTCGGGCCGTACCAGTTTAGAATCACAGAGCCGTTTTGTGTGAAAGGTATTGTTCTTTTGCCTATTTGCATCTTGAGGTCTTTATTTATTACAAAATCATTTTGTTTAAGCCCTTCTTTTTTCTCAAGATATTTCATTGCAACTTTCAGTGCCAAATGAGGATAATATTCTCCTTTGTAAAGTACAAACGGCGGCAGGTCTCTGGCTATACCGTCATCTCCTCTGACCAGGTTTATGTGGCCTATATTTTTTGTAGAATTTAATATTTCATCTATAATCACTCTGCAATTCAAAAAATTGAGGTCACTGTTTTTTAAATCTATGTCTGAATAATTTTTGACATCTGCCTTTAAATACGCCGGCAAATCAGCCGGTTTTCTCAAATCAAAAGACTGGTTGTCAAAGTTTATGGATGTATACACATTGTCATATTTTGCAATATTTTTTGCAAGATTGCCGTCCGCATTGTTTGAGCTTTTTAAAGATTTTACAAACATCAGGTCAAACGCCACAACGGCAGGTTTTTGTTTTTCAAGATACGTAATTATGTCTGCATAAATATTTCTTGAAATAGGCCATTCCCCGTATTTTCCGATAAGATATTCGTAGCTTTCTTCATCCGCCGACAAAATTACTATATTCTTATTCACTTTTTTGTAAGGGGCGAGAATATTTTGTCTCACATCAAAAGTTTTGTTCTCTATTGTTGAGAAAAAATTTCTTATTGCACTATGATTCAACAGGCTGAACAAAACACCTACGGTGATTATAATATAGAAAAAATACAAAATATATTTTAAGAGTGTTTTGTTTTTTAAAAGTTCTTTAATTTTGTCCATAGCTGCACTCATATTTTTTTGTATCAAGTGATGTGTTTATTTCTAACAGAATGGATGTAAGGTTTATCAGTTCTTCGGGATTTTGCAGATACTTCAAAAGACATTCTTCATTCAGATTCATATTCTTTCTCTCTTTTTATTAATAGTCGGGTACATGTTTTTAATACAATGGGGATATATTTATTTTTACAAAATATGAATTCAAATAAATCGTTTTATTAATTGAAATTTTTACTTATTTTATTAACTCATCTGTCCAATATAAATACCCGACAAAGTAATGTATGGTATATTAAAAGAAATCGGGCGGAAAAACACCGCTGACAAAAAGTAATACAAGGAGAAATTGTTATGAAAAACTGGGTGATTGCTCTTATTATACTTATACTTCCGATTGCGGTTTATTATGCGTTGGACAAAAATTCCGCACAAAAAGCAGCTTTTGAAGCACAGGCTGCACAAAACACAGCTAACAAACCCGTAGTTATAAAATTTTATTCTCCAATGTGTTTGGACTGCAAAAAACTTGAATCTGTCGTAAAAGAAGTCTTGCCGGAGTTTTCGGACAGAATTGTATACCAAAATATAAACGGCCAGTCAAATGACAAAATATCGGAAAGTCTCGTTCAAAAATACAATGTTACACTGGTTCCAACTATGGTATTTCTTAAAAAAGACGGCAGTTTGTACAAAAGAACGGAAGGCTGTCTGGCGAAAGAACAGCTCCATCATATTTTGAAAGAAATAACAAAATAAAAATAGGATTGAATCATGGACACTTTTATAAATTTTTTTCAATCACATATAAAAGGAGATTTTTCTTTTCTGGTTTTGCTTTTATGTTTTCTGGGAGGAGTCGTCTCATCTCTTTCTCCCTGCGGTATAGGTATGCTGCCGATTGTTGTAAGTTATATCGGAGCATCTCCTGAACAAAAGATTTCCAAATCGGCATTGCAAATAATTTTCTTTATTTTAGGACTTTCCGTTACACTTACCATAATCGGTGTAATCGCCGCACTGACTGGCCAGGTTTTTGGTGCAGGAAAACGTGTATATTTTGTTTTGATATTAACCTCTTTAATCCTGATTTTCGGGTTGAATCTTGTAGGTTTAATAGAAATAAATTTCCCTGTACTTGTCAAAAAATTTCCTCAAAGCGAAAAACATAACGCAATCACTTATCCTTTTTTGCTGGGGTTGATATTTGCCTTTGCTTCCACTCCCTGCTCTACACCAATTCTTGCGGGAATAATGGCTGTCGCTTCAATCAGTGCAAACATTGTATATGCAGCATTAATGCTTTTTTTATTTTCTGTAGGACAAGGGATGATAATTCTTTTCGCCGGATTGTTTACATCCGTGCTTAAAAACTTGTCTTCCTTTGCACGATATACTGATATTCTTACAAAAATTAGCGGTATCATTTTGATACTTTTTGCGGTATTTCTTTATTACAAGGTATTTGAACAGTTTATTTAAAAAATCTAACCTGCCGCTGCGGATGATATTTTTTACTACACAAAAAACCACCGGCAAATATTTCTTAGCACAATTTTTGGCGGCAGAAATTACCGGCTTTATACATTGTTCCTGCCGGGATAAATTTTAAACTAAATGCCGTAACTTCCCTATAAAACAGGTAAAAACTATTCTTGAGGTTGTTCTTTTTCTGTTTCTTTTTCTTCTGTTTCCGACGAATCAACAAAAGGCGTTTCTCTATACATTTTTATGCGGGAAATCCTTCTTCCGTCTATTTCAAGAATAGTATATGTAATATTTTTGTCTTCGATTACATCATTCAATTCCGGTTCTCTGCCCAACAAGCCAAATACATAACCGCCTATGGTTTGAAAATCTTCATTCGGAATATCAAGGTCAAATCTTTCATTTATGTCTTCGATATCCATTTTGCAAGAAACATTCAAGGTATTGTCGTCTATTCTGACCACTTCCGGTGTTTCAACTTTATCAAACTCGTCATATATTTCACCGACAATTTCTTCAAGTATATCTTCAATCGTAACAATACCCGCTACACCGCCGTGTTCATCCACAACAGCCGCTATTTGATTTTTTGAAGAAATAAAATCGCTCAACAAATCCGAAATAAATTTGTTTTCGGGAACAATCAACAGTTCTCTTGCAAGTGATTCTATAGAAAAAGTCTCGTCTATATTGTTATTATTTTTTATAACTTTCAAAACATCTTTGGCATTAATTATACCGATAACATTGTCAACATTGTCTCTGTATACAGGAATTCTCGTATGACCGGAACTTATTATCAAATCCGCAAGTTCATTTATGTTTGACTGCGTACTTACCATGATTATTTCCGTTCTCGGAATCATGATTTCTCTGACAACCGTATTTGCAAAGCCAAAGAAATTGGACAGCATTTTTGCTTCGTGGCTGTCTATGGTTTCTATTTTTTCGCCTTCTTTAATCAACTTGTAGAACTTTTCTTCCCAGTTGTCTTCTGCGTCGTGAGCCTGGAGTTCTATAGTTATATGGGTAATATTTTTTATAACTTTTTTAATTTTACGCTCCAGCATGTCTGCAATGTCATCAGCGTCTTTCATCTGAGTCTGCGGGTCAACTTCTATTGTCATATTGATAATAAGCCCGGAAGAGCCCAAATCAATTGTTTTCAGTTCTACTACATCTGTTATACCGTGTATTGTGGATGCCACTTGTCTTATTTTTTCTTCAACACCCGGTTCTGCCGATTGCACGGTAAGACTGTTAACATTGTTTTTCAAAAGATATATTGCGAGGAAAAACAAAATAGTACCGATTATTATGGACGCAATGGCATCAGGTATGTACTCAAGGCCTTTCGGCATTGCAAATTTTGCCAGAGTCAAAGCGACAAAAGCGACAATTACACCGGTAAGTGCGGCGGTATCTTCATACCACACAAATTTTGTTGTCGGGCTTTTTATTCTGCCTATATATTTAATTGAGCGGAAAAATTCTTTTACGGGATTTTTTTCTTCAATGCCGACTTCATGCAAAACCGCTTTTGATGCACTCGCAACTGCCCAAGCCTCAAACATGATACTGCACATCAAGGCTATAGCAATTGCATTGTAATGAAGAAGCAAATCAGCAGCGTCATGAGCTTGTATAAGTTTTTCAAAACCGTGATAAATAGCTACAAAAGTACCTCCCAGCATTAATATGGAAGCAAACATTGCCCATACATTCGCCTCAAGCCCGTATCCAAAAGGATGAACATTATCCGCCGGTCTTGAACCTCTTTTTATACCCACAAGAAGGCATATACTGTTGAAAGAATCCACTCCTGAGTGAATTGCCTCAGCAAGCATTGCAGAACTGGAAGAAAAGAAGAAACAAATCAATTTGACAAGAGCAATTCCGAGATTTGCAATCAAAGCTTTTATAACTGCCATGAACTTTGAATTGTCTGCTTTTTCTCTTTCAAGACAGCTCTCTTCTTCTGTAATATCATCGTTTGTAATATTTGTATTGTCTTTATTATCTAATTCTATTTCAGTGTTGTTACTGTCAGATGACATTCTAAATCCTTATTGGTTTTAAACTACCTATATAATAACGGGAAACAAAGCTGTTTGCAATGTTTTGTTACATTAAGCCTTTTTGACAATCTACAAACCGGCTGCTTCTTTATATGCATCAACATAAGCCTGTGCACTTCTATCCCAGCTGAAATCAGCACTCATAGCATTTTTTATAAGCTGTTTCCAATCTTTTTTATCTTTATAAATATCAATAGAATATCTTAGGCAGTCCATCATGGCATACGGACTGTAATTCCAAAACTTAAAGCCGTCTCCTTTATCCATCGGATAACCGATAATTGTATCTTCAAGACCGCCCGTTGCCCTGACTATAGGAATTGTACCGTATTTTAGAGCAATAAGCTGGCTCAAACCGCAAGGTTCAAAAGCCGACGGCATCAAAAACATATCCGCTCCGGCATACATCAGATTGCTCAATGAAGCAGCAAATTCAATTCTTGCTCTTATATTTGAGCTTGTCGAACTTAAATATCTGAACATATCTTCATAATGCTGTGCTCCCGTTCCGAGAATTATAAATTGTGCATCAAGGCCTTTCATTTCTTCGCAAACCGGCCCGAAAAGGTCAAATCCTTTTTGTTCCACAAGTCTTGAAACTACAGCTATCAGCGGTTTTTCTTTTTCGTAAGGAAGTCCGAATTCTTTTAGTACAGCTTTTTTGTTTTCTTCTTTATGTTCAAAATCTTTTATACCGTAATTTTTTACAATATTTTTATCCGTTTCCGGGTTGTAAACAGTGTAATCTACGCCGTTTAAGATACCCAAAAGTTTATGTGCATTATGGTTCAAAGTCCAATCAAGCCCTTTGCCTCCTTCGTATGTTTTTATTTCGTTTGCATAAGTCGGAGAAACAACTATAACTTTGTCACTGTAGTTTATCGCACCTTTCATCCAGTTCAGCATGCCAAAATGTTCCAAGCCCCAGCAGTTCCAAACATCTTTGTGGTCAATTTGTGCAAAATACAATACATCATCAAACCACTGTCCCTGATAAGCAATATTGTGAATAGAAAAAAAGTTTTTTGTATCCTTAAAGAAAGGGTCATTTTTGTAATTGACTTTCATATATACGGGTATCATTGCCGTATGCCAGTCGTTTGAATGAATAATATCAGGTTTAAAATTTAAGAGTTTTGCATATTCTATTGAAGCATGCGAAAAAGCAATAAATCTTTCATGTTCATATCTTGTATCAATATATCTCGGGTAAACTTCATGAAAAGGTGCAAAATACTTACTGTTGTCAAGGAAAAAGACGTTTACGTTTTTTGTGCCGGGCAGTTTTGCCATTTTTAAATTAAAATAATACTGGCCGTAGCTGTAATCTATAGTCAATTTTGAATTTGGAATTTCTTCAATATTGTATTTTCTTTGGTCTATACAGCCGTGAAGTGGTGTAAACACAGCTACTTCATGCCCCATTTTTTCCAAAACTTTGGGCAGGCTGCCGACTACATCAGCCAATCCTCCGACTTTGGAAAACGGTGCCACCTCTGCCGATACAAACATTATTTTCATAGTAAACCCTCTAAATTACTTATAAATTACTTATAATTTTTGTATAACAATTATAACATTGATTAATTTTAAAAAAAACTTAATTTTTACTCTAAAAATTTCATAATTCACAACAAGAAACACACAGCGGCCTGTAGAATTTCCATAGACCGCCGGATTACATTTTTTTCAAAAACTGCAAATTATTCTTTTATTAGGTATTGTACTTCTTTAAAATTCGGGTGTTTTGACGTTTTTAGCATTTCAAACAAAACCATCTCTGTTGTAACAATTTTTGCACCTTCTTTTTCCATGAGATTTATTGCTGTTTTAAACTCTTCCGTTTCTCTTGAGGCACAGGCATCTTTTACGACAAAAACCTCAAAACCTTTTTCCAAAAGAGAAAGTGCTGTTTGAAAAACACAAATATGTGTTTCTATCCCAAAAACAAAAACGTTTTTTGTGCCGGTCGCAAAATCCATAATTCCTTCCGTTTTCAAAGCATCAAAATCTGTTTTTTCAAAGAATTTTGCATCTTCGGGGAGATTATATTTTACAGAAGGCACTGTCAAACCCAAACCATTTGGATATTGTTCTGTAACAACAGTTTTTATTTTCAATATTCTTGCTGTTTTTGCCAATATTTCCGCTTTTTTCTCACATTTGTTTTTTTTCAGCATATTCACAAGTTTTTCTTGAAAATCAATAAATAAAAAAACCGAATTTTGTGCATTTATATCTATAGTCATGATTCCTCCAACTAACATTTTGTGTAATTTTTAAAGTCTTTTATAAAAGAATTAAGCAGATATTCTATTTTTTGTTCACTGAATTCTTCCGTATCCAAAAACAGTTTTTCCGCTTTGAGTTCGGAATCTTTTATATCATGCATAATTTCTATGGTAATTTTTGCATATCCGGGATAGCTGACGGAAAAAACGCTTTTTCCTTTTTCATTTTCCAGAGTAAAAATACTTTTTTCTTTTTCTACAGATTGATTTATTGTTGTTTCAAAAAGTTTTTCTTCATTTCTTTTTTGTATTTGATAAAAAAGAGGCGAAAGTATTGATTCAAGTTTTTTTACAAAATTTTGTTTCTGTAATTTGAAGTTTTTTACGTTTAGTTCAAGGTCCACTTCTTTTTCTTTCGGTTCTTTTGCATACAAAAAACAGTTTCCTTTTAAAAGTGCTTTTGACAGGGCATTGTTTGCATATTCTTCTGCTTTGTCAAAGGCTATATTTTTTGTTTCAATATAACCGGCACTGATTGTGAAATCCAAAGACAAAGAAAGTTTTATTTTTTCCAGAACTTTTAAAACATTTTTTTTGTCAGTCTCTCTAAACCAAAGATATATTTTAAAATCAGTGGCATACCCGAGAATGTCGGAAGTTCTTACATTCTTTTTTATAATATTCATCAGCATTTGCGGAGAAATTTTGCTTCTTATATTTATATCCGGAGCAACAACGGCAAAAGTTCCCCAGTTTTTTTTGCTTTCTTCTTTTAAAATTGTATAAGTGTAATTTTCTGTGTAAACATAATTGTTTTTGTCTACAATTTTTAACTGCGAAAGAATGTCTTTATTCTTTTCTGTTTCAAAAAGTTTTTCTCTTTTCTGAAGACACCATATTGTCCTGATTGTGTATTCCGAATCTGTAGCATTTATATCCAAAAAATCCGTCAAACCTTTTTCAAATGCATTGCACAACATATTCTCGTCAATTTCTTCATACATAAGACAAACAGATGAAGATTGAAGCTCTTTTGTTTGTTTAAGCTTTTGCAGCAAATTTAAAAACTTTTCCGATTCTTTTTCTTCGGGTTTCAAATGATACAAAACAAGAATGGATTTTCTTTTTTTTATTTCGTCAAAACAGTTTTCATACGGCAAAACTTCAAAATTGTCGGAATTACGCAACAAAACTATTTTTTTTAGTGTTTGCTGGGCTATTTTTTGATTATCCGTAATTAGAACAATACTGTTTTGCACTTTTGCTCCAAGACATTTTCTATTTAAAATTATTTTATACCAAAACACCTTATGTTGCTACAGATATAAAAATCCTTTTTTCAAAAATGGTGTTAAAGAAGTTGTTCTTCTTCTGCCATCTCTCATTCCTGCCCTTTGTCTTGAAATTGCTCTACGCTCCCAAAGAGAGTGAAAATGTTTAAAATAAATTTCATAGCCACATCACAGCCCTCTCTAAACAGGAGAGGGAGGCGTTTTATTCTGAAGTGCCAGAATGATGATTTACATTTTCTGCTTGAGATTTAGGCAAAGTACGAGTTATACATTTTGGTACGCATTTTGGTATAATCATGGCCGCTTCTAATGTTTATAGCAAAAAATAATCTTTACGAACTTTTTTAATTTCAACAGGAGAAAATAAATGAAAATAAATAACAACAATCATAAACAAGCCTATTGCCCGAATTTTGGCGTAAAATTCTGGCACAGCGAGTCATTGAAACAAATTGCAGAATACGCTGTTGAGAAAAATAAATTTCAAAAACTGAACCAAGCAAGAAAGAATATTGAATTATCATTTTTGACAACAAGACTTCTTGTTACAACAGGCAGTGACTGCAACCAGGAAACTTTTGTAAAATTTTCGACATTTCGTCCTAAAAAAAGCATTCTCATTGCAAATTCAAAAGAAGATTACATGCTCGTAAAAGAAACTGTTTTACACCCGAACCCCAACAAAAAAACAAATCCGCTAAAATTTGCTATGGAACAAATTATCAAAATGGGGAACAATGCTCCTCACAACAAATTATTCCAAAAAATTATAAAAAAATAATTTATGCTTTCAGGCAATGATTTTGTATTTTTACGATTCATAATATTTCTGTTACAAAAAAGGTGAATCAAATGAATGATATAGAAATTTTTACAATACCGACTTGTCCGTTTTGTAAAAAAGCAAAGGAGCTTCTTGCGGACAATTATTTGGACTACAATGAATATGATATTTCGCACGATGAAGCAAACCTGCGGAAAAAACTTGCACAAACATTTAAAATAAACGGATACGCTACGGTTCCTCAAATTGTTATAAACGGCAAACATATCGGCGGATATTCGGAATTAAAAGAAATTGTAAAAGACGGAAAACTCAACGCTTATCTAAAATAAAATGTTTTTCAAAAGATTTATATTGAACTTTGTGAACCGAAATAGCAATTATATTTTTTTTCGTAACCGATAGTTGTTTTTGTGTCATGACCCGGATATACGGTGATATCATCATCTAGAGTGAATAATTTTTTGATGGAGTCGCTGAGACGTGCAAAACTTCCTCCTTCAAAATCCGTTCGTCCGACTGATGTATAAAATAATGTGTCTCCGGAGAACAGATTTTTACCGGTCAAAAAACATACACTTCCGGGTGTGTGGCCCGGCGTGTGTATAACACTTATTTCAGAATCTCCCAGTTTAAAAATATCATTTTGATTGAATGTTTTTATGTCTTCGGGAGGCTGTGCATTAGCAACAAAACCAAACTTTTCAAGCTGTTTGGGCAAATTTTCAACGAGATATTTATCCTCTTCATGTATGTAAACAGGCAAGCCCGTAATTTCTTGTGCTTCCTTTTCACCCATGATGTGATCAAAATGCCCGTGAGTATTTAGTATAAATTTTAGCTTGGCTTGGTATTTTTCTATTTCATCTTTTATTACTTCAAAATCTCCCCCAAGATCAATTACTGCTGCTTCTTTTGATTTTTCATCAATTAAAAGATAGGCGTTTGTTCTAATTAATCCCATAGGAAAGGTTTTTATAATCATAATTTCTCCCAAATAATACGGTTTTAAAGTCTAATCCAGTGTCGCAGTTGCTGCCGGCTGTCTTATATTAGACACTACGGAAAATTCACCGTTTTCCTTCGTAGCGGCACTGAGGGTTTTGCCTACGGCGTGCCGGTCTGATTTCGCTGAGCTCAGCCAGCAGTTGCTCACCTTTTCAATGTGTTACTCCAAAAATTCGTTCACGTCTTCCTCTCATAAAACCTGACTTTTAGTCAGCTTTTATTCGGCAGAGTGCTCCTTATCACGAATTTTTCTAGAACAAATTATATCATATAATTTATTTCAAAAAAATGGTGACAAAAGACAGCTTTTTGCTGCATAAAACTTCGCTTCTTGAAATATTAAGAAATTCATATACTTATTTTTATCTGCTAATATAATTAAAGTAGGTAAAAAATGGTAATTAAGAATTATGGAAAGAAAAATTAAATCAATCATCCTTGCTGCCGGCAAAGGTACAAGAATGAAATCTGAAAAATCAAAAGTTTTGCACACAATTTTTAATAAGGAGCTTTTGGGTTATGTACTTGATGCTGTAAACAATACAGGCATGGCTCAAGAAAATATTGTTATTGTCGGCCATCAGGCGGAAGCTGTTGAAGAATATGTTACAAAAAACTATGACAATGCAAAATGCCGCCTCCAATCTCCGCAGCTTGGCACGGGCCATGCAGCTTTTCAGGCTTATGAAGATTTAAAAGGTTTTGACGGTGATGTTTTGATACTTAATGGAGATATCCCGCTTTTAACAGCAGAATCTTTGAAAAAATTTATCGAAGCACACAGAAAAAGCGATGCAGCATTGACTGTTATGTCTGCAATTTTTGATGATCCGACAAACTACGGCAGAATAGTCAGGGATGAAAAAGGAAACCTGAAAGCTATTGTCGAAGAAAAAGATGCTCTTGATGCACAGAAAAAAATAAAGGAAATAAATACAGGCGGATATCTCTTGAATTGGGAAAAAGTTTCTCCGTCGTTTTTGGAAATGACATCCGACAATGCACAGCATGAATATTACCTGACAGACATTGTTAAGTGGACAATCAAACACGGATTGAAAGCACAATCTTATGTTTTGGAAAATAACGAGGAGTCATTTGGTATAAATTCAAAAAAACAACTGGCACAGGCTGCAAAAGTTTTGAAAGAAAGAGTTCTTGATAAACTTTTGGCAGAAGGTGTAACTATTGTTGATCCTGATACAACTTACATTTCTCCCGAAACGGAAATTGAACCTGATACAATAATTTATCCCTGTACATATATAGAGGGTAAAAATAAAATCGGCAAAAATTGCAAAATAGGTCCTTTTGCAAGAATCAGAGGAGGAGTTGAACTCGGTGAGTTTGTAAAAATAGGGAATTTTGTCGAAATCAAAAAATCAAAAATTGATGCTCATACAAATGTTTCTCATTTAAGCTACATAGGAGACAGCTCTCTCGGCAGCAATGTAAACATCGGAGCGGGTACTATCACAGCAAATTATAACCACATAACAAAAGAAAAATTCCAAACAGTGATAGATGACGGTGCGTCAACAGGCTCAAATTCCGTTATCGTAGCCCCTGCTCATATAGGCGAAAATGCTTCTATCGGTGCGGGTTCCGTAATCAGCAAAGATGTTGAATCAAATGCTCTTGCACTGACAAGAGCACCATTAAAAATATTTAAAAACTGGTTCGAGAAGTTAAAAAAGTAACATTTTTTATATAGCCAGCTGATTCGTGTACACTTCTGCAAGCGAAGTCGTACTCAGACAGATTTACGAAAATTTCGCAGAAATTTTATCCGGTATTCTTGCGGTTGATTGTACTGTTGACCTAATTCTTGTCTTGATATGTAATTTTTGTCATGTGCGTGGTAAAATCGAGATAAATAATTATAGACTCAGGGGAATTTTAATACAATGATTGATACACTATTGAGACTGTTAGGCGATCCGAATGCCAAAAAGGTTAAAAAAATGATGCCTATAGTTGAACATATAAACAAACTCGAACCGGAGATGGAAGCTCTGACGGATGAGCAGTTGAGAGCAAAAACACAGGAATTTAAAGAATATCTTGCACAAAGAGAAACTTCGTCAGATTTCAAAAAAGACCGTGCTTTGGAGAAGAAAGCACTTGATGAAATTCTTCCGGAAGCTTTTGCGGTTGTCAGAGAAGCGGGAAAACGTGTTTTGAACATGCGTCACTTTGACGTACAGCTTATAGGCGGAATTTTTCTCCACAACGGACATATTGCCGAAATGAGAACAGGTGAAGGTAAAACTCTTGTTGCCACACTTCCGGCATATTTAAATGCATTAACGGGTAAAGGTGTTCATGTAATTACAGTAAACGACTACCTTGCAAAACGTGACAGCGAATGGATGGGCAGAATTTATAAATTTCTCGGCCTGACAGTTGGTGTAATACTTTCCGGCGGAAGAGATGCCGATGAATTTGAACGGAAAAAAGCAGCTTACGCTTGTGATATTACGTACGGAACAAACAATGAATTCGGTTTTGACTATCTTAGAGACAACATGGCAGGCAGTCTTGATATGCTTGTTCAACGTCCGTACAATTATGCAATTATAGACGAAGTTGACTCTATTTTGATTGATGAAGCCAGAACGCCTCTCATCATCTCAGGCCGTCTTGAACAATCCGCACAGCTTTATCAAGTTATGGCAAAAATTGCTCCGCAATTGAAAAAAGATGTGGATTATGAGGTTGACGAAAAAAACAAAAATGTTATTCTTTCAGAAGAGGGTATTGACCATGCACAAGAACTTCTTAATATAGAAGATTTGTTTGATGTCCACAACCAGTATGCACATCACCTTTTGCAGGCATTGAAAGCAAAAGAGCTTTATCAAAAAGATACGGATTATGTTATCAAAGACGGCGAAGTTGTTATTGTAGATGAGTTCACTGGACGTCTTATGGAAGGCAGACGCTGGTCAGACGGGCTGCACCAGGCTGTTGAAGCCAAAGAAGGTGTAAAAATCCAAGATGAAACACAGACTCTTGCAAGCATTACGTTCCAAAACCTTTTCAGACTCTACCCGAAACTTGCAGGCATGACTGGTACCGCAATGACTGAAGAGGCAGAGTTTGGCAAGATATACAATCTTGAAGTTACAACTATACCGACAAACAAGCCTGATATAAGAATAAATTATCCCGATGTTGTGTACAAAACACAAAAGCAAAAATATCTTGCTGTTGTCGATGAAATTGTAAAAATGCATGCAATAGGCAGACCGGTTCTTGTCGGTACAATAAGCATAGACAAATCTGAATATCTTTCAGCCCTGTTGAAAAAAAGAGGTATAAAACATAATGTGCTGAATGCAAAGCACCACGAAAAAGAAGCTTATATTATTGCACAAGCCGGACGTTTCGGTGCTGTTACGATTGCAACAAACATGGCAGGACGAGGCACAGATATTCTTTTGGGCGGTAATGCAGAATATCTTGCAAAAGACATGCTTGATTCAAAAGGAATTACAGAAGACAGCCCCAATTTTGAAGCCGAAAAAGAAGCGGCATTAAAAGAAGCAAAAGCCATTACGGAAGCTGAACACGCAAAAGTTGTCAAAGCCGGAGGCCTGCACGTAATCGGTACGGAAAGGCACGAGTCCCGCCGTATAGATAATCAGCTTAGAGGCCGTGCCGCAAGACAGGGTGATCCGGGTTCCACCAGATTTTTCCTATCTTTGGAAGATGATTTGATGAGGATTTTTGGCGGTCAGCATATCATAAACCTTATGAATACCTTAAAAGTTGAAGATGATATGGCTATTGAATCAAATCTTATTACAAGACAAATTCAAGCTTCTCAAAGAAAAGTCGAAACCTATCACTTTGATATAAGAAAAAGTGTTCTTGAATATGACGATGTAATGAACATTCAAAGGGAAAAATTCTACAGCCAGAGAAGAAGAGTTCTTAAAGGCGAAGATTTGACACCTGATATATATTACATGATTGAAAGAGAAATAGACAGAATAATAAAAAGTTATGTCTCGCCCGGTCAAAACCCTCAAGAATATATTTATGAAGACCTGCTCGGTATGATGAAAGAAGTTCATTCTCTTATACCACAGTTGTCTTACCTTGAAGTAAAAGACATACAGGGCTTGAGTTACGAATCAATTTTTGAAAAACTTAAAAAACTTGCAATTGATGCTTACAGAGAACATGAAGAAGAAACAATCAGTTTTTACAATGGTATTCAAATGCAGTATGAGCCGGATTTTGTTCCTGAAGAGCCTTTTTCTCACACAAATGTAATGAGAAATATAGAAAAAGATATTCTTTTACGTGTTGTAGACAACAAATGGATTGACCATTTACACAACATAGATATGCTGCGTGACGGCATTGGACTTCGTGCTTACGGGCAAAAAGACCCTCTTATTGAATACAAACGTGAAGCGTATGATTTGTTTAACAACATGATGTATGATATTCAGTCTGAAACTGTTAAATACCTTTTCAGAACACGTTTTGGTGTACAAATTGTAAACAGACGCGACGATGAGGTGATTGAAACACAATTGTCCCAAGCTGCAAAAACATTTAAATCATCAGAGGAAGAAGAACCTTCACATGCTCCGATTCAAAAAGGAGAAAAAATAGGCAGAAATGACCCTTGTCCTTGCGGAAGCGGAAAAAAATACAAAAATTGCTGCGGAAAAGACAAGTAAATCTCATTGTTTTGTAAACAGAGCCAAAATCTGATGACTACACTGTCATTTTGAACTTGTTTGATTACTTTTTCCAAAATCTTTGATTTTGTGAAAAATATCCGGTTTCCCGCAGGATTTGCCGGCTTGGTATACAGCTGCAAAGCTTTTAAGATTCTGAGCTTGCTTTGATTCTCAGGATGACAGTATGCTGCTTCGGGGCGTAGGGTGTACACATTTACAAGTGAGGATGATTCAAAGAAATATATATTTTTAAAAATCATATATTGTAGTAAATCGTATTTATTTATATTAAAATTGTTGCAGATACAAAGGAAGTATTTCATGAGCACAAAACCCATTGTCGCCGTAGTAGGAAGACCAAACGTAGGAAAATCAACATTTGTCAACAGAGTTGTCGGTTCACGCCAGTCTATCGTAGATGATCAGCCCGGTGTAACCAGAGACAGGATATACTTTGATGTACAGTGGCAGGACAAAGATTTTACACTTATAGACACGGGCGGAATTATACCGGGCGACGAAGATGAAATCATGCTCAATATTTTTACACAAGCAAAAGTTGCCTGCGAAGAGGCTGATAAAATAATCTTTCTTGTAGACGGAAAAGAAGGTATAAACCCGATAGACTATGATATCGCAAATGTCTTGAGAAGAAGCGGAAAACCGGTATATCTTGCGGTCAACAAGCTTGATGCACCCGAGCATTTTAACAATATTTCGGATTTTTATGCACTTGCAATAGGAGACCCAATGCCGATATCTGCACTGCACGGTTCCGGCGGTGTAGGCGATTTGCTTGAAGCGGTCACATCTGACTTTCAGGCAGATGAAAACAGCGAAGATTCTTCTCTGATAAGACTGGCTATTGTTGGGAAACCGAACGCAGGTAAATCTTCCATTGTAAATGCCTTGCTTGGCGAAGACAGGGTGATTGTAAGCGACATATCCGGGACAACAAGAGATTCCATAAATTCAAAAGTAAAATACGAAGGCGAAGAGTACATACTCGTTGACACAGCAGGAATAAGAAAAAAAGCTAAAGTAAACTGGGGTGTGGAAAAATTTGCCGTTGATCGTGCAATTAGAGCAATTAAAGACTGTGACATAGCCGTTCTCGTAATTGATGCAGTTGACGGGCTTACTGATCAGGATAAAAAGATTTCGCAGATAATTGTCGAATCAGGAAAAGGCTTGATTGTTGCAGTGAATAAGTGGGATTTGATTGCAGACAAAGACAAGTCCGGCGATCCTACGGCAAAATATACCCAAAAACTTTTGCATGAAGCACCGTTTTTGGATTTTGCACCGAAAATTTTTATCAGTGCAAAAACAAAACAGCGTCTTGTGAACATATACAAACAGGCTCAAGAAGTCTATGCACAGTGCAACAAACGTGTATCAACAAGCATTTTAAACAAAGTTTTGTTAGAAGCAATGGCTATGAATCCGCCTTCCACAAAAAGAGGCAAAAGACTTAGAGTCTACTATGCCACACAGGTTCGCACGGCTCCGCCGACATTTATTTTGTTTGTAAACGATGAAGATCTTGTACAAGACAGTTACAAACGCTATCTCGAAAACAAAATGAGAGAAGCTTTCGGATTTTTCGGCACGCCGATTCGAATGTCTTTTAGGGAAAGAAAAGAGAAAAACTAAATTCGGCATTGTCTTTCTCTAAATTTTAAAATTTAAAAGAGGTTCATCTAGCCCGTTTCATAAACTTCTCCTCTCACAATGGAGGGGCAAGCGGCAGGTTCTGGTTTTTATGAATTTTTTATATGACACATTTATTACTCTGCAAACAGAGTCAATATTAAAAAATTACAACATTATTAATGTATATTTTTGCATGTTTTTTATTAATAATTTTAAAATATGCTATTTTGATGTAAAATTATTCCGAAAGCATTACAGAAACGAGGAAGTATGTTACAAGTAGTCCTTGCCGCAGTTCTCGGCTATATAATAGGCTCCATACCTACAGGGTATCTTATTGTTAAAGCAAAAACAGGCGAAGATATAAGAAAAGTCGGTTCAGGTTCAACCGGTGCGACCAATGTCAAAAGAGTACTCGGCAAGAAATGGTTTTTTATTGTCATGATACTTGACGCAGTCAAAGGAGCTGTTCCCGTAGTTCTTGCCTACTTTTTCCTCACTGCTTATGCAAAATACGGCCTGACACCTGTTGTTGCCGCAATATTTGTACTTTTGGGGCACAGCAAATCCGTTTTTCTCGGATTTACCGGAGGAAAGTCTGTTGCCTCAGGAGTTGGTACAATTCTTGCATTGAGTCCGCTTGTTGGGGTATGTGTTGCCGTCATATGGGCAGCAATAACATGGATATCAAAATATGTTTCATTAGGTTCCATAATTGCATTGGCTCTGTCGCCGTTTCTTATGTGGGTGTTTAAACAGCCTGTAGGCTACATTGCATACTGTGCAGTCGGTGCTGTGTACATAATATGGCTTCACAGAGAAAATATCAAACGTTTGGCAAAAGGCGAAGAAAACAAAGTGAGAAAATAAAATGCCGCAATACAAAGGTTTTAAGGTAATCCCCAAAATAGCAATAAACGACAAAGAAACTTTGTCGCTTGTATACACGCCGGGAGTCGGGGCGTCTTGTCTCAAAATAGCAGAAAACCCGGAAGCTGCAACGGTTTATACAAACAAAATAAACTCTGTTGCTGTAATTGCATTTGATTATGAAAAAGCCTTAAACCGTGCAATTTTTCTTAAAAGTATACTTTTGATTGATGCATATCCTCTTGTTGTCAAAGAAAACGTGTCAAAAGAAGATTTCAAGTATGCAATTGAAAATATTGAAATAAATTTCTGTGCAATTGATTTGTCGCTTATGGAAGATTTTGCCAATGACATAGTTTTTGATGTTGAAATTCCTGTTTTGAAATCGACTGTGGGGGATTTAAAAGACATTTTCGGAGCAATTTCAAGAAATGTTTTTATGATTGATATTTCAAAACTCAAGGGTGACGTATCGCAGCGTTCACTGGAATTGCATGAACTGGCAGGCGGAGTTGTTGAAACCGAACTCACAGAAGAAAAAAGAAACAAACCTGTTGCGATTGTCTCTGACGGAACAGCGGTTTTGGGATATGGCAATATAGGTGCGTCGGCTTCTATACCTGTCATGGAAGGAAAAGCCGCCTTGTACTCTGAGCTTGCAGGGGTTGATGCAATGAGTTTTTGTGTAAAGACTCAAAAACCAAGCGAGATAATAAACATTGTTGAAATGTTTTCAGGCTCTTTTTCCGGCATTCACCTTGAAGATATTGCCGCACCGGCATGTTTTGAAATAGAAAATACTCTTAGTGAAAAACTTCATATACCGGTTTTCCACGATGACCAGCACGGTACAGCTATTATTGTGCTTGCCGGACTGCTGAATGCATTGGCTTTGGAAGAAAAAGATATTTCAAAAATTAAAATTGTCATTGCGGGGGCGGGTGCCGCAGGAACTGCCGTTGCAAAGCTTTTGATTTTTGCCGGAGCAAAAAATATAGTCATGTTTGATATCAATGGTGTGCTGTACAAAGGCAGACCGGAAAATGATAAATACTTGGAAGATCTGGCACAAGTTACAAATCCGGGTAATGAAAAAGGTGAGCTTAAAGATGTTATAAAAAACGCAGATGTTTTTATAGGACTTTCAAAAGGCGGATTGCTGAAAGAAGAAATGATTCAGTCTATGGAATACCGGCCGATTGTTTTTGCTCTTGCAAACCCTGTACCCGAAATCATGCCCGACGAGGCAAAACATGCCGGAGTTTATATTATGTCAACGGGAAGAAGCGATTTTGAAAATCAGATAAACAATTCCCTTGCATTTCCGGGACTGTTCAAAGGTCTGATAGAAGGTGATATAAACAAAGTTACTAACGAAATAAAATTGGAATGTGCTTTGACAATTGCATCTATGGTACCGGATGATGAACTTTCACCGGAAAACATTCTGCCGGAATCACTTGACAGGATGGTGCCGCTGAATATAGCACACACCATCACTGAAAAGTTTAAGAAAGGAAGTTAGTCTGATGTTAAGTGATCCCTTAATTAGGGGGTTGTTCTGTGGAAAATTTTATTCCACAAGTTTTTAAAGAAATTACCTACTTTTTTGAAACCTGTTTTAATGTTTGTCCAGACATTTTGATACCAAACGCTTCCGGCCGGTGCGGCAGAAGAAGCACCTCTGTTTCTAAGTTTTGAAATAAGTTTTCTGCCTTTTACAACACCCAGTACAGCCAGCCCTGTGAGCAAAATACTCAATGCAATCTGTCTGGCCTTGTCATATTTGCCTTTATTGACAATTAATGAATCTTTCTCCGGTTTGAATGACGGGTAAACCTTTCCTCGAGGGAGCGGTGTCGGATTTGGCAGTGTAGGCAGGGCATCGGGTAAAATTTGTCCCGGTACAAACTGCCCGTGCGGGGGCCATCCTCTTTGTGCCACATAATTTTGTAAATACAAAGACGGTTGTCCGGTTATATATCCCATCACATCTTCCGCAACTATGCCGTTGGTTGTTAAATTGTCAAAACAGTTCGGCAATATGGGATAACTTTGAGCGTAAGCTTGATTTACTCCGTAACTTATAGGCTGCATAATTCACTTCCAAATATTTTACTTTCACACATGCTTTTAAAAACAAATGAATTACGATAATTGCTCCAAAAAATATTAAAATTAAATTATCTTAACATTACTTTTTTAAAAATATCATACAATATAACTCTCAAATCCAAATCGGAAGAGCCTTTGATTCCGCATTTTTCGTTGAGCATATTTGTGGCATTTTTGTATGCTTCATGTTCTTTGTCAGCGACAAGGGCAATATAGTCATTTACTGCTTTTTTATCAAATTTTCCGACAAAAACTTCTGCTCTTTCCATTGCTTCTTCTTTTATGTGTTTTATAAAATTCTTCACGTGACAGCCTGTTTCTTCACAATAGATATAGTTTACTATATCTTCGGAAGCTGATTTTATCGGATTCGGCAGATTATTTGTCTTGCCGAGAAATTTGTATAAAGGCAGGGACATATTGTATTCAACAGTATTAAACAACTGTGGCATAAGCTGCAAGGTTGTAATTTTTTTCTTGTCCAAGCCTTGTCCGATAAAATTACGCAAAAAAGATATTTTAGAAAGTCTGTCAGGGGACTCTTCCTGCAATATATGCGTAAATTCATGTTCTAAAGAATTCAAAAAATCCAATTTTTCTTGTTTGTCCATATTCGCAGAAAGTTTTATATATATTTCCTTTGCGTCAGGAACAATTTCACCGTCTTGCGTAAAATTCATATTTTGTCTGAAATATGCATTGGTTCTGTCATGTACATTTGAGTTTTGGGGCAATTCTTTAAATTCTTTAATTTTGGTTGTAGGAGAATATTTTTTTATAATACTTTCCAGGCGGGAAAAATCCGGTTTTTCGCATTTTAATACATAATCTTCCAATTCCTTTGCAAAGGGTTTGAATTTTTCCGCCAGAGTTAAATTGTTTCCAAATGATACTGAAGAAGAGTTTTTTACAAAAACATCATTGTAGGATTTTGCAGTGTTTTTTCTCCATTCTTGGGAAACAGTGTTTTGTTTTGTTGATTTTATTTTATAAGATGGTATTGAAGTATAAAAATTTATCATACTTCTTTTAAAAAACAAACAATATTTATTTTGCTATTTTTCTTTAAGATTTTAAGAATTATAACAGCTTAAGCTGATAGGAAATCCTGTCCGCATATTCGGAATCATTGGCTTTGAGAGCAAGTTTTTGTGCTTTGTCCAAGAGGTTTATTGCTTTTTGTTTGTTGCCGAGATTCAACATAACATCGGATGCTTTTTCGTAATTTCTTGCCATTTTCAGGGGAGATTGTGCTTCTTCATAAAATTGTGCGGAAGCTTTGTAATCTTGCAGGGCGTTTACATTTTCGTTTATAACAGCCATAGAATCTCCGCAACGTGACCAAATTGCTCCCATTGTTTTGTTGTTTTGTGTTTCCAGTGCAATATTTTTTGCAATGTCGTAAAATTCGTGAGTTTTTGACACGTCATATCTTTCTGCAAACATATCACCTATATCCGCAAGGGCTTTTGTTTGGGCATTGAGGTTTTCTGCTTCTCCGGCAAAGGAAATTGCGGCAAAATAGTGATTCATTGCCGGTTCAAAATATACAACATCATTGTAAATTTGAGCCATAGAATAATAAGCTTTTGCCTTCAAGTTGTTGTCATCAGTGGATTTGTGGGCTTGATGATAATATTTCAAGGCTTCTTCAAGATTGTCCTCACTATCAAAAATACGGCCAAGTTCGTATGAAGCCATACCTTCGGCTTTGTTGTCACCGACAAGATGAGCATTTTCAAGAGCAGACATAAAAGCTTTTTTGGCTTTTTCGGTATCATTTATTGCCGCATATTTTTTACCTTGAATAAAGGCTTTTCTGACCTGTTCGTTTTGAGGAATGTATACGGAGTGTTTGTTTTCTGCACTGGTTTCCTCTTGATTTTCATTTTGCAGGGGTTGTGATTGGTCGGGGCTTTGTGTTTCTTGAGGCTGGATTTTTTGTGACAAATTTTGAGAAATAGGCTTCATATCGCCTGTTTCTTTGTCGGGCAGTTTTACAAGAAAATCAGGGTTTATTGTCTCGGGGTCGGATTTGTAGTCAACTTGCTGTAAAAATAGTGCATCAATCCAGTTTTCAACTACTTTTGATTTTTTATTCAAAGTCTTTGAAATAAAATCATCAAGAACAGTTGAAGCATTTTTCAGGTTAGACTGTATAATCTTTTTGTTGGGTTCATTTTTTAAAGACTGGGTTTCCGCAAGAGCAAGATACTGGTCAACCTCTTGAATAATGTTTGGAGGAGAGCCTATTGCAAGGGCAGTATTTTTAAAATCGGTAAGTATCTGGGCAATGTTTACTTTTGATTTTGAATAATCTATTGTAGTTTTTTGACCGTTCGGAAATTGATTGTGAGAATATGCATTTCTTCTACCGTTAGGGTCTGTAGAAGAATTTGCTTCCGTACGGTTTGAGCGTTCCCTGTGAGGGTCATTGGCCGATTTTTGGGATTCCTGTTCTTCTTCACTGTTTTTGACCGCACCCTTTGAAGTCTGCGGTGGTACATAAGGTTTTATTTGTACAGGATAAATACTGTTATACAAAACTTTTATACCCTTTTAAATTTACTGCCCAATCGGTCATAATGCCCTATAGTCGATATCGGTTTTTATGCACACAAGTTTAGTTTTTTTGTGTGAAATCGTACGTTTATACTAAAGTTGTGCATGCCGATTTTTTGACCACAGGTCTGAGACTCCTATAATTTAATGATTTTTTCTCAAAAGTCATGCTTGTATCAAATAAACAGATGAAGATACAAAAAATTATTCATAACAATGTATGATTTTCTACAACTAAAGTATGTGTAGAATAACACTATACTCCTTAAATAAAGACGACGATACGCATATCCCTAATCTAATAGCTATGAACCCCTAAGTTTATAGCTTTTTTTTATGCGTTTTTCTGCCGGAATTTATTAAGATACTTTCCTTGATTTGCACAACTTTGCGGCTGTACAAATTAAGTTCAGGAATACAAAAACATAATATGCTAAAAATTTTGTGTTTGATTACCGCACAATATTCAGGTATTAGCTAAAGTAATTTTTTAAACTTTTTGTCAGATTGTTGTTTTTGCAAAGTTTTTTCAGTTTGCTTATTGCTCTGTTTTCAATCTGTCTGATACGCTCTCTTGAAACACCGTAGCGTGAGCCTATTTCTTCGAGCGTTTTTCTGTTGCCGTCATCATTAAGCCCGTATCTCATGATAAGCACATCTCTTTCTTTCGGACTGAGCTGATTAAGCATTTTTTGAATATCTTCAAAAAGGTTTTCCTGAGAAACTCTGGAATCCGGCGATATTGTAGACTCATCGACAATGAAATCTCCGAGCTTTGAAGATTCGTCTTTTGTCGTTGCCGGTGTTTCTATACTTATGGTAGATTGAGCGGCTTTTATGAGAGAGGTAAGTTTCGAAACAGGAATGCCTACACGATAAGCAATCTCTTCTTTTGACGGAACTTTTCCTGATTCTGTTGTCAAATCTACCGTGACTTTTTTAATTTTGCTTAACGTTTCAATCATATGCACCGGCAGCCTGATTATTCTTGATTTGTCGGCGATTGCACGTGTAATTGACTGTTGAATCCACCATGTTGCATAGGTAGAAAATTTGTAGCCTTTGGCATAATCAAATTTTTCTGCGGCTTTCATCAGCCCCATGTTGCCTTCTTGTATCAAATCAAGAAAAGACAAACCTCTGCCTATGTATTTTTTTGCAATACTTACAACCAAACGTAAATTTGCATTTACCAAAGTTTCTTTGGCTGCATCATCATTTTTTTCTTTAATTTTTTTTGCAACTTCAAGTTCTTGCTCTGCTGTGAGAAGAGGAATTTTTCCTATTTGCTGCAAGTAGATTTTAACCGAATCATCCGCATTTACGGAAGAAACGTTTTCTGCTGTTTTTGGCTCTTCAACCGAAAGAATCAATTCTTCATCTTCCGGTTCTTCATTTATTTTTTCTAAGGAAACTTCAGTATTTTCATCATTTGTATCGACGTCATCCGTACTGAATTTCTCTATTTTATTTGTCATTTATTCTCCTGTAAAATCTGTAACAGCCGGTCAATATTCTAAGAGTCAAAAATATTTTGTTTGTATTAACCGTATATTATTACTGATTAAAAAATTTCTTATACAATATTATACAATATGTTTTTGAGTTTGCACCGTCTGTCTTACCGATTCATAAATTATAGCAGCCGCCGCATTTGAAACGTTCAGAGAGTTAAAGTCTCTTAACATAGGTATTTTTACAACAAAATCAGCTTTTTTCATGTTACTTGAAGAAACACCCGTTTGTTCTCCTCCCATAATCAGTGCAAAATTCATGTCAGAATAATTGATATCAAAGTAATTATCTTTTCCATGTGCATCAGCCGCAATTATCCAATAGTCGTTATCTTTTAATTTGTCTATGACATTCGAAAGACTATTAACCTGAATTACAGGTATGTGGTTAATTGCACCTGCCGAAGTTTTTTCAACGGTTGCATTGACTTGAGCATTCCGCCTTGAGGGAATTATTATTGCATCATACCCTGCACACGCTGCTGTTCTGATAATTGCACCGAGATTGTGAGGATCTTCTATACCGTCTGAAATTATTACTTTTGAATAGCCGTTTTTTTCTTTATGTAAAAAATCATAAAAGTCCAGATATTCAACCGGAGAAACCGCCGCAACAACACCTTGATGAGGGAGGTCGGAGTATTCATGAAACTTTTCTTTCGGTACAAATTGAAAAATTACACCTTTTTCTTTTGCAAGTTGGATTATTTCATTAATTTTTACATCATTTGATGCATTTTTTGATATTAAAATTTTGTTAATTCTATTTGAATTAGCTTGCAATGACTCAATTACACTGTTTCTTCCGTATATAAAATTTTTCATACTCATACAGTATTTTTGCCTTTTGTAATATCCTTGCCATAATAATTATACTATAATATAATTATTGAAGGTTTACGTAACAATTTTTAATTTGGAATTAGTGAATGGAAAATTTTTTATCAAAATTGAAACCTGATACAAAGGTAAATGTAGGAGTTTCAGTCTCTCCGAATGTCGGTTTAGAGATGATTATGGTTGACGCTGTACAGCGTAAAATTATGAAATACGGTCAAAGACCGCTCGCTTACAACTCTTCGACAAGGGAAATTGAGGATTATAACGAATTTAAAGTGGCTTTAAAAGAGCTTTTCAGCGAGTTGAGGATTGATCCCAAAAATTCGCATGTAGTGCTGAATCTGCCGAGTGTTACTTTCGGACACACGTTTTTGCCTACAGTTCTTGATGATGAAGGTGTTACAGGTGCATTGACATCAATTGTTGAAGAAAGTTATCTTTTCAAAAAGAATGTTCCTGTTGTAAGCTGGACTGAAATAAAAGAAAATAACACGACAGAAAAAAGATATGTATTGTATTCGGCTTTGCAAGAAGGTGTTGTTGATATAATTACACAAATATTTGCGGAACTGGGTGCAGATCTTGTTGCTATAGAAAATACTTATTCATCTTTATTAAAAACTCTTGAATATACTGAAATCACAAGAGATTTTGCAAAATCACCGGGTTCTTGGAACATACTTCTTGTTTCACAAAACAGTTATGCTGTATTTTCACTTCTTGATTACAACATAATTGAATATTATGAAGATCCTTTGGCAATAAAATCTTTTAGCAATGATGAGGTTTATGTTGCAATTGCTCAAGCTGCATCATCTGTGCTCGAAAGATTCCCGTCTGACAAACTTTTGATAATAAGTGAATCAAATGATGTCAGTGCAGAAATCCTTGCTATACAGTTGAAACAGCCGGGAGATGTTATTTTCCTTGAATGCAACCAGTATTCAAAAACTCCTATCATGGATGTAGATTTGACTGTATTGCCGAATTATATTAAAGGAATTACGCCGGAGTCTATCGGTGCTGCAATATACAGAACAAGAGATTTCGGCTTAAAGTTAAACTTCCTTGTTTCGCCGGAAATAAAAACAGCAGCAGATACAATAAATGTTCTCGGTTTTGAATTGACCAGCGATCAGTTGTTGATTTATTCAATGATTGTCGGTATTGCAATTTTTGCCGTATTATTCTTGGGCAACACTGCTTTAGGGTCTTATGTAAAAAACCTTGAAGCCAAAAGAAGCACACTGGAACAAGATATTACAAACATGAATGCCGAGTTGGAAAATCTTAAAAAAGAAGACAGCAAAATAGATATTTATACAGCTGCAAAAAACATAGATAAAAGTATGTTGACAAAAATATTGTATTACAATGCTATAGGTGCAGATATCCCGCAGCATGTATGGTTGACATCTTTCTATGCAGACACTGAAGGTGCATACGGTATTGCAGGTGAAACAACATCTGTAGATGATGTGTATCTTTTCTTCAGAAATATAAAATCTCAAGTTGCCGATTCAAATTTGATTTTGTCAAAACTTAGTGTTGATGACAACGGCGGTGCATTTGACATTGAACAAACAGATAATGCTGTTTACTCTTTTGAACTGTCAAATCCGAGATATAAAGGTGTGGCTGCAAAAGAACAAGCTGCACAAAACAAAGAACAAAACGGCCAACAAAACCAACAAGGAAGCACAAATTCATCTGAACTTCCTCAATTACCTAACACATAAAAATAACAAAAAATCCATTGAAAGGGTGCAAAGTGGAAAATAAAAAGTTAATCTATATCGCAATAATAGTAATATTTGCAGCAGCAGGTTTATATTTTTTAATTCCTAATGTGAATACAGCAGTTACAACATACAAAGATGTTCAGGCAAAAACTCAAACTGCTGAAAATACAAAAAAAGAAATTGAAAATATAAAAAACAAAAAAGCTCAATACGAAAAAGAAGAAAAAGTTTCAACAAAACCGGTTTATAAAAATGATTTGGAAACTACAGACCAGATGTCTTCTTTTGGGGTAATGTTTGAAGACGTTATACAATCAGCAAAATATAACGGTTTGAAACTCAGATCCATCTCTTATGATACAGCACCTGCTCATGATATTGTAAATAAAAATATGTCATTGGAATATAACGTCTGCTCTATTTCTATGCAGCTAATCGGTAATTATATGCAATTCCGTTCATATTTTCAAGACATTTACAACTATCCTTATCTGATTAACCTTGATAAAGTCAGCATAAAACCCTATGAGAAAGATAAAAAGATTCTTATAGCAGATGTAAATGTAATAATCTATTCAACCAAAAACGAACAGCAAAAAATGCTTGCAAAACAAGCTGCCGAAGCTGCAAATCAGGGTGACCAGGCTGTAGAAGGTACAGGCGTAGCACCTATGAACATTCCGGGAATGTAATATGCTCGGACCGTTTCTTAGCAGATATTGGCTCGGCTCTTTAGAAAAATACTCCGAAGCCGAAATTGTTATGGTGGGTTTGCCTTTTGACGGAACATGTTCTTACAGACCCGGCAGTCGGTTTGCACCGGAAAGGCTTCGTTGTGCAAGCTGGGGGTTGGAAGATTATTCACCAGTTTATAATATGCATTTGGAAGACACAAAATTTACGGATGCCGGTGATTTGGAGCTTCCTTTCGGCAATACGGAAAAAGCATTAAAAATTATTGAAGACAATGCTTTTCAAGTTTTTTCCGACAAAAAGAAATTTTTGGGTATTGGCGGAGAGCATTTGGTGACACTTCCTGCCGTAAAATCCTGCAAAAAAGTGTATGACAATTTGGCAGTTATACATTTTGATGCCCACACTGATTTACGGGAAGATTATCTCGGGGAAAAACTCTCGCATGCCAGTGTGATGAGAAGAATCGGTGAAATAATCGGTTTTGAAAATCTTAAACAAATAGGTATTCGCTCAGGTCTACAGGAAGAATTTGAACTGATGAACAAGTTTAATACTCCGGTAAAAAATTCTAAAGACCTTGAATCAATCAAAAATAAAAAAATATTTTTGTCTATTGACGTAGATGTACTTGACCCATCAGTAATGCCGGGCACCGGAACACCTGAACCTGACGGGTTGTTGTACAGGGAACTTGCTGAATGGATAAAATATTTGAAAGATTTTGATATAGTCGGTGCAGATGTTGTCGAACTCGCTCCGGATTATGACAACAGCGGTGCTTCAACGGCTGTTGTGACAAAAATTATCCGTGATGTTTTGATGGCAATGTAGTTTTTTAAATTTGTACCCTAGATATATTTATATTTTGAAAGTTTTGCTTCTGATTTTGCAAGGACGAACTCTCTTTGGTTGTGTCATATGTCAGAAAATCTTTATTGTCATCTTGAACTTGGTTAAGCAAAAATCGAATGAAAATTTTTGTCACCGAATTACGCAGCATATACAAGGATAAAAAAACAGGCTCTGTCCTAGAGCCATGTTTTGTTTTATTCAAACGGGGGCTACACTTACGGCCCCGTGTTGTCCGCTTTTTAAAAAGCACACATTCTGTGTACTCTCAGGAAGTTTGTTCTTCCTGTAATAAGCTGAGGGATTGAACCGATAATTATCACTCTGTCATCTTTTTTGTATTCGGTTTTTTCTAACAAAAGTTTATCAATTTTTTTGAGCAATTCATCATTCAAATCAACATCCCAGTCTTTTTGATAAGGGTGCATATCCCAGAACAAATTCAGTTTTCTGCATGTTTTGTAATTGTCGGAAATTGCGAGCACCGGAACGGAAGGACGCAATTTTGAAAGCAATTTTACCGTATATCCTGTATGAGTAAATGCCAGTATTGCTTTTGCTTCCAAATCATTTGCCATTTTTACAGCGGCGGCAGCAACAGCCTGAGGTGTCGGCTCATATTTTGGGTTCATGGGCAAATCCAAATTGTAGCTGACAAAACTGCTTTGCTCAACGTCATGTGCAATCATAGCCATCATTTTTACGGCTTCAACAGGATATTTTCCTGCTGCGGTTTCTCCTGAAAGCATTACGGCGTCAGCACCATCCAAGATTGCATTTGCAACATCAGACGCTTCTGCTCTTGTCGGAATAGGCTCTTCTATCATGGATTCGAGCATTTGGGTCGCAACGATACAGGTTTTTCTGTGTGTGAATGCGGCGTCGATAATTTGTTTCTGCACCATCGGTACTTTCTCCGGAGCAAGTTCTATGCCCAAATCTCCTCTTGCAACCATTACTGCATCAGCCACATCAAGTATTGATTCGATATTTTTAACAGCTTCAGGTTTTTCAATTTTTGCAACAATAGGAATATCCGCTCCAAAATGGCTGAGATATTTTTTTGCCAGCATAACATCATCTTTGTCTCTTACAAAAGAAAGTGCCAGATAATCAGCATCATTGTCTACCGCAAATTTTATAAAATCAACATCTCTTTCAGTGATGGCAGAGACACTTTTTGTTCCGCCCGGTATATTTATACCTTTTCTGGGTTTCAGAAGTTCGCCGTGCAAAACTTTTACATAAACTTTTTCACCTTCTTTTTTTGTGACTTCAATTTTAATTTTTCCGTCATCAAGAAGTATGTATTCACCGACATGCAAATCTTCGGCAATACCCTTGTAATCGACAGGAACAATATTCGGATCATTTTGTTCAAGACCGTATTGCAAAATTAATTCTTGTCCTTCTTTCAAAGGAATCGGCTCAATCAAATTTCCCACTCTTATTTTAGGGCCCTGAAGGTCAATTAAGACAGGGATAAAAGTTTTTAATCTTTTTTCAACATTTCTGATAAGAGCAATTGCTTCTGCATGTTCTTCAGGTGTATTGTGCGATGTGTTTATCCTAAACATTGTTGCACCGGCAAGTACAAGCTCTTCTATAGTACTTTCATTACGGCTTGCGGGGCCGAGTGTGGCAACTATTTTTGTTTTGTTTTTTTTCATAATCATTTTCTTTTCCTTTTTCAAGAATTGTTCTTTATATACAATCCTAAAATTTGCATTTTTGGCAAATGTATTTAAAAAGCAATTCTGTTATTAATGTATTTCGGCTGTATTTTAGATATAAAAAAGGGTAACATTATCGTAGTCACCCTTTTTATAGAATTTATTGATGTTCTTTTTGATAAGCGTATGTAGCTTCCATTTCGTCAATTGAGGCATAAACGGCATGACATCCGCAATCTACGTGAACAATTTCTCCCGTAACGCCGGAAGCCAAGTCTGAAACAAGGTAAAGACCTGTTTTTCCTACATCTTCGAGAGAAACATTTCTTTTCAAAGGTGATTTCAAAATAGCGGCTTTGAGCATTCTGTCAAATCCTGAAATACCTTTTGCAGCAAGAGTTTTTACGGCACCGGCAGAGAGGCAGTTTACTCTGACACCGATTTTTCCTAAGTCTTCGGCAAGATATCTTGCTGAAGCTTCGAGAGTAGCTTTTGCAACACCCATTACGTTGTAGTTTGCAACAACTTTTTCAGAACCGAGATAAGTAAGAGCCAGCATAGCACCGCCTTCATTCATCAACGGTTTTGCATTTCTTGCAAGAGAAACAAGAGAATATGCACTGACGCTCAATGCCAAATCCCAGCCTTCTTTTGATGTATCAATAAAATCACCCATCAAATCTTCTTTGTTTGCAAATGCTACTGCGTGAATAACAAAATCAAGTTTTCCGTATACTTTTTCATATTCCGCAAAAACTTTTTTTACTTGGTCTTCTTTTGTTACATCACATTCTATGATAAGTTTTGAGTTCATTTCTTCAGCCAGCGGACGTACACGTGATTCCATAGCTTCATTTGCATATGTAAATGCAATTTCCGCTCCTGCTTCGTGTATTTGTTTTGCAATGGCATAAGCAATGCCTCTTGCGTTTGATACACCAAAAATGATACCTTTTTTACCTTCCATTAATTTCATAAAAAATCTCCTTTTAATACTCTAACAATAATAGTATCAACAAATTTTTCTGTCTACTTTTGTTACATAGACTATGAGTTTTATGTAAAGATTTTATTTATTCTATTGGCAAATAGTGAAAAGTGATACATAATAGTGAATAGTCATTTTTTACTGATTTGTGTTTATATTTTTAAAAAGAGGTCTCTTGTTATGGATAATATCAATGATAATAATAATTTCAGAAAAGTTCTGTCATCAAAAAATGTGGATTTAAAAACAATATCGCCTCAAAAATACAGAAAGAGTATTGATTTGAGGCTTGCATCTTTAAAAGAAGATAAAAAATCCGGCGGTATACCGGGTCATGATGTGCTGGTGTTTGAATAAGTATTTTTATGACTGCATGAAATAAACAAAGTCGAATATAAACCGGCTTGTTGTGTTTTTGCGGTTTTGCCGAAAAATTCAGAACAAACTCTGCTGTGCGGATGGTATTTTGTAGCCCAGCATTCTGTATCCTTGAGGGGAGATTTTTCTTCCTCTTGGTGTTCTTTGTATAAAACCTTCTTGAAGCAGATATGGCTCGTATACGTCTTCTATGGTTTTTGCATCTTCTCCGAGTGCTGCTGCTATGGTTTCCAGACCTACCGGGCCGCCGTCATATTTTTCAATTATCAAATTCATCAAGGCTCTGTCAGTGGAGTCAAGGCCGCTTGCGTCTATATGTAAAGCATCAAGAGCATCTTGTGCGGTGTTTTTTGTAATTTTTCCGTTTGATTTTACGATGGCATAATCCGCAACTCTTTTCACAAGGCGGTTTGCTATTCTCGGAGTGCCTCTTGAGCGGCCTGCAATAATTTTTGCACCTTCTTCATCGATTTCTATGTCCAAAATTTTTGCCGTTCTCAAAACAACCTGAGTCAGTTCTTCTTTTGTATAAAATTCCAGTTTATGTATAATTCCGAATCTGTCTCTCAAAGGACCGGACAAAGCACCGGCTTTTGTCGTTGCTCCTATCAAGGTAAAATGAGGCAAAGGAACACGAAGCGTTTTTACCGTTTGAGTTTTTCCCGTAGTCATATCAAGAAAAAAGTCTTCCATTGCCGGGTACAAGATTTCTTCGGTTACTTTATTCAGCCTGTGGATTTCGTCTATAAAAAGAATTTCTCCGTTTTTTAAAGACATTAATATCCCGATAATATCTCTCGGTCTTTCAAGTGCGGGGGCAGAAGTAACTTTTATTTTTGTATCCAATTCATTTGCTATTACAGAAGCCAGAGTGGTTTTTCCGAGTCCCGGCGGGCCGTAAAAAAGCATGTGGTCTATTTGTTTTTGTCTTTTTTTCGATGCATCTATAGAAATTTGAAGAGTGTTTTTGAGTGCACTCTGGCCGATATATTCGGAAAGTTTTTTAGGGCGGATATTGTTTTCAAAAGACTTGTCAAATGCAATTTCTTTTGATTCAAGATTTTCGCTTTTTTCTTTTTTTGCGGGTTTAATAGGTTTTTGTATATCGTCGTCATCTGAAAAAATTGCCACAGATAAAATTCTCCCCTGTTTTGTAATATAATTATAACAGAATAAAAAATAAATAACGAAGGCAAAATTATGAAAAAAACAGCTATTATTATCCCGTCCAGATATGCGTCAACGAGACTGCATGCAAAACCGTTGATTGAGGTGGAAGGAAAACCGATTATCCAATGGGTATACGAAAAAGCATCGGCTGCAAAACAAGCGGATGAGGTAATAGTAGCAACAGACCATGAAGAGATTTACAATTGCGTAAAATCTTTCGGCGGCCTGGTAGAAATGACAAGAGCAGACCACAAATGCGGCTCGGACAGAATAGCCGAAGTTGCTCAAAGACATCCGGAAATGGAGTATATAGTTAATTTGCAGGGTGATGAACCCATGATTACACCCGAAAGCATTGACAGTGTTATTACGGCATTGAAAACAAAAGAAAATGCGGATATAGCTACACTGTTAAGAGTGATTGAAGACGAAAACGAATTGAACAATCCGAACCTTGTAAAATGTGTCATAGACAACAACAATTTTGCTCTTTATTTTTCACGTTCAAAAATACCTTACGAAAGAAACTTGAACGAAGCTGTTTTTTACGGTCATATAGGCCTATACGGTTACAGAAGAGAAGCTCTGTTCAAAATGACTTCTCTGCCTCAAACCATGCTTGAAAAAGCTGAAAGTCTGGAACAGTTGAGAGCGTTACAATCCGGAATGAAAATTATTACATCTGTTGTGAACTTTAAGCCTATAGGTATTGATACAAAAGAAGATGTGGAAGAATTTAAAAAAGCCGTAAGTTCACAAACTAATCATTAAATTCTTTTATTAAATTTTCTATTCTGTTAAAAATATTCAAAAGTTCATAGGGTTTTGGCATATACAAGTCTGCTCCCGTGTTCAAAACCATTTTTTTGTCATGAACTATTGTAGAGAGTATAATTTTGATTTTTTGCAGGTTTGAGTCTTTTTTGATTTTTGTGCACAAATCAAGACCTTTCAAGCTGTCTGCATCGCCTGCATCCAGGATTATCAATGCAGGCATGGTGGTTTTTATAAGTGTCATTGCACTGTCATAGTCTTCAGATGATGCTGCTTCATATCCTTGCATTTGAGCGGTTGTTTTGAGCAGAAAATTCAAAGCCTCATCCGGTTCAATAATGAGAATTTTGTTGTTGTATTCTTTTTTTACAACAGCGTCTTGTGCACTCAATTTTGCTCTTTCAACAATGTAGGATGAACCGTTTTTGTATTCGGCAAGTTTGCATGCGGTGATAAGTGCGGACATTGCGGAATTTACGCTGGAATACTGCTGGAATTCACTTGAGATTACTCCTATTGCGGTTGAAACAAGACTGATTCTTTTTCCTGCATTGTCATCCCCGTGCAGGATTATATATCCCTGTTTTGCATCTTCTTCGTTGTAAAATTTTTCAACTATCGAATCAAACGCATATACAAGAAAAGACGCAACATGTTCAACCTTTAGGGGAGAAGTCAAAACCAAAAACTCGCCGTCAGCCATTTCTCCCACAAAATCACAGTCATCCAGTGCAGAATTTATTATTGCCGTGTATGTTTGAAGCATTTTATCTGCTGCAAGACCGCCGTAAATTTCTCTGTATGGTTCAAAATTGTTGATTTTGAGAAGCATTGCGGCCCATTTTTTGTCGTAATTAATTGTTCTTTTAAAAACTCTTAAGGATGATTTTATTTCCGGAAGCTGTGTGACATCGTTCACCAAGCCTTCAAAATGTCGTCTTAAGTGAGCATTGATTCTGGCACGAAACTCGTCAGATTCAATCGGCTCGCTCAAAAAATCATCCGCTCCGGCATCCAGTGTGTCAAGTTTGTCTTGCAGTTCTGCTGATTTTGAAAGTGCGATTATACAAGGTCTTGACGGGTAACTCAAAAGTCTGAGTTTTTTAATCATATCGGCAAGAGACATATCAAGGCTGTCTGAGATTATGATTGCATCAGGTTCATAAGCTGTGAGTATTTCAAGACCGGCTTCAAAATTTGAAGCACAAAGCACATTTATGCCGACGGATTCTATAATTTTCTTATACTTCGCCGGAAGCTCTTTTCTTTTGTCTAAAATCAGTACAAGTTTGGAAAGCATGATGTCTAATCCTCCAAAACCTTTTTACTTTGGGCAATATATGATGCGGCAGGCAGCAAAACTTCAAAAACAGAACCGCTGTTAGGCAGCTCTGTAGAACTTTCCACAAAAATTTTTCCGCCCATTTTTTCGACAAGATTTTTTACAATATACAAACCTAAACCGCTGCCTTGAGTTTTTCTTGTCAAATGATTTTCAACACGTGCAAATTTTTCAAAAATTCGAGAAAGGTTTTCCGGCTCAATGCCAACTCCATGATCTTCCACCTTTATACTGACAAAATTTTCATTTTGGGAAGAATTTGCAATTCTTACCGTTACCGCTCCTCTTTCATAAGAGTATTTTGCAGCGTTGTCAATCAAATTTATCATTATTTGTTGAAATTTGTTTTCGTCTGCCAGAATGTTTTGTATATCAGCCTGCGATTTCAGTTCAATCGGATGAGAAGGGTATTGATTTTTTAGAATCTCAATAACTTTTTCTATCTGGCTTTTCGGATTAATCGATTTGTAGACAAAATTTGACTGCTGTACCTGGATTTTTGAAATAGAAAGAAGATTTTCCACAAGTTTTATGAGCCTGTTTGATTGTTCTTTTATTATTGTCAGAAATTTATGCATCTGGTCTTTGTCCAGCTTGTCATATGACAAAAGCATTGTATCGGCAAACCCTCTTATACTTGTAAGAGGTGTTCTCAACTCATGGCTGACAGTGGAAATAAAATCCGAATAAATTTTTTCAAGCTGATTGTCCACGACTGACATATAAAAATAAGAACAAAATTCATCATTAATTTTCGAAATTTTATATGTGCAGTCTTTTATGACTATGGTATCTGTTTTTTCAGGCAAAAAATCATAAACGTATTTTCCCGAAACAAGTTCACTGTTTGTGTTGAACAATGAACAGAAGTATTTATTTGCATAGATTATTTTGTTGTCATAATCTACAGCAAGTACTGCTTCATCAAGATTTTCCAAAATTTTTTCAAAATTAATTTTATTCATATCTGTTCAACAATTTAATTTTCTTCTTGGTTTTATGTTTTTTACCGTTTATCAGGTTTTGTACGATGAAAACTTTACTTTTCAAGCTGTAAAAGTTTTTCATACAATTTTATTTCTTCTTCAGTGAGGTTTTTCGGAACGGCAAGATTTATTTTTATGTTTAAATTGCCGTAACCTCCTGATTTTTTAGGCAGTCCGAGTTCTTTCAATCTCAAAACTATACCGTTTGAAGTTCTTGGCGGAATTTTTATGTTTATGTTGCCATGAAGTGTTTCGATTTCTTTTTTTATACCGACAACAGCCTGAGCAGGCGTAATTTCTATGGTTTTTGTCAAATCAGAACCGTTTATTGTGTAGTTTTTATCAGCAAATTTGACAATTAGATACAGGTCGCCTTTTACGTTGCCGCTGCCTGTTTTTCCTTCGCCTTTGAGACGAATCTTTTGTCCTTCTTTTACTTCCGGCGGGATTTTTACATTCAAGGTTTTTGAAAATGTCACAAAACCTGTTCCGTTGCAGTGAGGACATACAGAACCCACACCGGAGCATTGAGTACATTTTTCAAGATTGTTTATACGCACACTGACCGGTTTTTGAGCAAAAATATCTTTGGCACTGACTTTTATATCCTGCGTAATATCAAGATTTACATTGCTTTGAGAAGTACGTGATTTGGTATTGCTGCGGGTTCGTGCAGAGGATGAAGAAAATCCGCCTAAATCATCGTAAAAAGAGCCTGCACCGCTTCCGGAAGACCTGCCTGAAGCGGACGTAAATCCGCCCCCGAAAAGACTGTTGAAAAAGTCTGAAAATCCGCCCAAATCATCAAAATTTATACCGGAAGTGCTGTATTTGTACTGTGTTCCGCCATTTCCGAATCCACCGAAACCGCCAAAATTCTCAAAACCCGGAGGAGGTGTGTAATTTGCACCTGCCTGCCAATTTGAGCCGAGACTGTCATATCTTTGACGTTTTTCTTTGTCTCCGAGTACTTCAAATGCCTCATTTATATCTTTAAATTTTGCAGAAGCTTCCGGTGTTTTGTTTACATCGGGATGATATTTTTTGGCAAGTTTGCGGTATGCGGATTTTATTTCCGCTTGTGTTGCATCACGTTTTACGCCAAGTATTTGATAATAATCTTTATATTCCATATTTTTTACAGCTCCGTTTCAGGGACTTATGCCTCTTTATTATATTGTAGTATAAAATATGGACTAATTAGTTGATTTTAATTATTTATTAATAAACTATTTTTAAAAAATGCCGAGATTAATATTAACAGATATCTGCGTGAAATTTTTATGAAAAAAATTCTCATCAAGTTGTCAGTTTTAACTTTTATTTTTGTTCTGCTGGGTGCAGAACTGCCTTCTTATGCAAAAATTTTAAAAAAGGATGATAAAAAACCTCCCGAAAAACAAAAAGTGGAAACGAAAAATTCTGACAAAAAAGATGAAGAAGCCTTGCCTCCACCGGTTCCTTTCGAAGGCATATTGTCTCAGTCGTCGTATAAAATAAGCTCCATAAACCCTGTTGCGGGGGTGAATATTTCCGGCAATTTTTATCCCGGCGGCAGAGGTACAAACCAGCTTGTTATTTATACACAAGAAAACGGTGAAAGAACGGGTACGAACGAGTTTGGGGCAGAGGCTATAGTTATTGACAATACTGTTGTTCAAATAAGCGGTGCGGATTCTATTATTCCAAAAGGCGGGCTTGTAATAAGCGGGCATGGAAGAGCAAAAGCCTGGATGAACGAAAACTTGACCGTTGGTTCAAAAATAATTATAGATTACAAAAATATGATGCTTAACTCTTATTTGACAAATGATAGTTTCATATTTGCAACAAAAGAAAAAATTAAAGAAATTGACAACGTAATGAGATATTACAAAGATAGCGATATTTATTACGATGATTCTATTGCACACGAATACATAACAAAAGCTCTGGACAATTTAAAAAGAGCAAATCGTCATCCCGACGATACACAAAAATATTCGTCTATGGCAATAAATTCCGCAAACAAAGCAATGCAATATGCTCTGCCGTATTACAAAAATGAATTTAAAGGCGTTTGGCTGCGACCTACAGAAAAATCCAGAGGAGAAATTTCAAGAACGCTCGACAAAGTTAAAAAATACGGTATAGAAACAGTGTTTTTAGAAACTTATTATCAAGGCAAAACAATATTCCCCTCAGAAACATTTGCAAAATATAATGTTCAAACACAAAGACCTGAGTTTGCAGGCTTTGACCCTCTTGAAGTATGGATAGATGAGGCACACAAAAGGAAATTAAAGGTATATATATGGTTTGAAACTTTTTATGCCGGACCTGAAAATCCTATGAATAATCCGCTGAATGTGATTTCTGTTTATCCGAAATGGGCTAATACAACAAAAATGAAGTACAATTCGCCTACTCCGGTTGCTTCAATTTCCGAACATAACGGATATTTTGTCGATCCTGCAAATCCGGAAGTCCAGACATACCTCTTGACGCTGCTTGAAGAAATTATTACACGCTACAAACCCGACGGTATAAACCTTGACTACATACGTTATCCTCAGTCTATCAGTGCCAAATTTTCGGGTTATGAAATGAGCAACTGGGGTTATACTGAATTTGCAAGAAATGAATTCAAATCCGTTATGAATATTGACCCCATTGATGTGAAATACGGTACTCCGCAATGGGATGCTTGGGCAAAATACAGACAAAATAAAATTTCAAGCTTTGTGTTTAAAGCTAAAAAGATTACGAAAAAATATAACATACCGCTCACGGCTGTTATATTTCCTGATTTGAATAACAGCAAAGAAGTCAAAATGCAGGATTGGAAGACCTGGTCAGACAATGGTTCCGTTGATGGGTTTACTCCGTTGATACTTACCTGTGACAAGGATACGGCTGCATACCTTATAAACGATATAAAACTTAATTCAAAACCCAACACAAAAATCTATCCCGGTTTGTTTGTAGCATTTATGAACGGAAATCCTGATGATTTGCTAAGACAGCTTCATGAAACCAGAAAACTAAAAACCAACGGTGTTGTACTGTTTGATTTTGCACATATGGACAAAAAATATACGGAAGTCCTTTTGGCGAATGCTTTTACACCAAGTACTCCGCCTCAAACTACATTGTCTAAGAAAAATGTACCGGTTGAAAAGCCTAAAAAGAAAAGGAAATTTTTGTTTTTCAAAAAAAGAGGCGGTGAGTTGACTCAAGCTTCGGCAAAAACAGGTACATAAACGTTATAAAAATATTGTGAATAAAAAACAAAACAAAGTGTAAAAAACAGGATTGCTAACTTATAAACGGGTAACACAAAGAATCAGATTGTAAATTTTAACGGTTTTAATTTTTTCCCCGTGAAAACCTAAAGTATTTCAAACAAAAGACCCCGTGAGATTTCTCACGAGGTCTTTATTTATAAGTCTGAAATTTCTGCACGTTCAGCTATTTTTTTAATTGTTATGCCAAACGCAGAAAACTTTACTTCTGACTTAGCATTTGCAAGCTTCTTTAGCCTGTTTTTCTTCGATTACCGCTTGAGCAGCAGCAAGTCTGGCTTGCGGAACTCTGAACGGTGAGCAAGAAACGTAGTTCAAACCGATTCTGTGGCAGAATTTAACGGAAGCAGGGTCACCGCCGTGTTCGCCGCAGATACCGCGTTTGAGGTCAGGTCTGACAGGAAGAGCTTTTTCCAAAGCAATCTGCATCAGTTGACCAACGCCTTCTTGATCAAGTGTAGAGAACGGGTTGGCAGGAAGGA
>CALURG010000025.1 GCA_944323115.1 Candidatus Gastranaerophilales bacterium | reverse complement strand
TCCAAGACAGTAACCTTACCAGATTCAAAGTTCAAATATGCTCTTACAATTTCAAACTTTCCGTCAGCGTATGCCTGACGTAATATCGGAGAACGTTTCAAAAGTTTTCTTTTCTTTGTGAGTGTGTAGTCACGTGCAATTTCATTGTAACATTCCGTTTTGCTGTCCATAATCTCATACACAGAACGGATTAAAAGCTGCAGATGTTCCGGTTCTTTGGGATACATTGCTTTTGCTGCTTTCATAACCCCGCAGTCATCATGGCTCAGCACCATTACAAGCGGTACTTTCAGATGGTCAACAGCATATTCGACACTCTCGAGAATATTTTCACCGATTACGGCTCCTGCACAGCGCACAACAAAGATATCACCGAATCCGGTATTGAAGAACAGCTCGGGAACGACTCTGGAGTCTGAACAGGTGACAACACAAGCAAACGGTGACTGGTGCTCTTTCAGACTTTGCATGGCAGTTAAGTCTCTGCCTGTTGAATGTATTTTTCCGTTTACAAAATCCTCATTCCCCTGCAAAAGTTTTTTTAGTGCTTCGTTTGCTTTTTTGTTCATTGATTACTCCGGCTTAAGACAAATTATTTGTCGTCTTCTTTTTCAATATTCTTAATTTCTTTTGCTTTAACTTTTTTTGTATTTAAGGGCGTTTCGTCAGAGACCGTACCTTTAGCAAGTTTTTGCTGTTCGGTTTCCATATCAAGCTGTTTGTTTATAATCATTGTCTGGAATACCTGTATAATATTGCTTGAAATCAAGTAAAGCAAAACACCTGCAGGAATCGGGATGAAAAGGAATGTTGCCGTGAGCATAACCGGCATCATTGTTCCGAGAGATTTTTGCATTGCTTCTTGCGCAGGGTCTGCTGCAGCCATCTTGTTTGTTGCCATCATTATTTTTTGTGTAAGGAACATTGATGCACCGAAGATAACTACAAGAATCAGAACATCATAATTGAATGATGCCTTAGCGGCAAGTGTCGGAACTGATGCGGCAAGAACCTCTCCCTGACGGGTGAATGTAACTTTTTCTATTTCTCTTGTGTTGTTGTCGGTTACTGTTGCTTCAGCTTTTGTGATTTTGGCAAGCTGACTGAATTTTAAATCAAAATCATCAAGACTGATTTTCAAATCAACCGGCTCTCCGGGAGTTATCTCTCCCTGTACTTTCAGGGCATTTCTCGGATTGGAGAGTTTTGCGCCTTCAAGCTCTTTGTCGCCTATGTATACCTTTATATTTTTATTAAGTGAGAAAGTATCTCTGCTTCCTACAGAGAATTTTCCGTCATTTGAAACTCCTGCATTGCCTTTCAATGTTGCATCGAGTCTGTTTATGAACAAAAAGTTGGACTGCCCCGCCATTGAAATAAATTGAGGACTCATCAAAGAAGAATACAAAAGAATGAAAATCGGCATTTGAATAAGCAGCGGCAAGCATCCTGCCATAGGATTAAATTTGTGTTCTTTGTAGAACTCCATCATTTTTTGCTGCATCATTTGCGGATTATTTTTGTAACGATCCTGAATAGCTTTCATTTTGGGCTGTAAAAGCTGCATAGTCTTCATTGAACGCTGCTGAGATACATTCAGCGGCCACATTGCCAGTCTGATGATTACTGTCAAGGCAATAATACCGAGACCGTAGCTTCCGAATATATTACTTAATTGTTTCAAAAAATCTATAGTTAAAGTCGTAAAATCCAATTTATTTCTCTCCCTGTCTGTCCATAGATTATATTGTAAAACAAAAATATATTTTGCCAATTAAAATTCTGTATTATAATGAAATTCAAAAACAGGAAAATTTACATGAAAATAGTAGTATTCGGTGCCAGCGAAATGGGGCTTCTGCTCGCAACAGAGTTTTTTGAAGACCACGATATAACAATAATAGATAAAGAAGAAAATAAAACAGAAGCATTGAACCGTCTGGATATCAGCTATATTGCAGGTAACGGTTCAAATATAAACACATTGAAAGCTGCAAATATAGAAGATGCAGATATTTTTATTGCCTGCACGGGGTTTGATGAAGCAAATATCGTTTCTTGTATGACCGTCAGCCGTTTGAGTCAGGCTAAAACGGTTTGTTTCGTGAGCAAGCCCGAATATATTGAATCTTTAAACCTTGTAAAGAATACCCAGTATGAGGTGATAGATTTTGTAGTATGGCCGGAAGAACTGCTTACGCAGGAAATTTTTAGAATAATCACTGTTCCCGAGGCTGTTGATGTCGAAAATTTTGCACAGGGACGGGCAAGACTACTCGAATACAGGATTAAAGAAGATTCTTTGATTCTTGGCAAAAAGCTGAAAGACTGCAGATTTGTCGATGAGACTCTGGTTGTGGCAATTACCAGAGATGAGAACCTCTTTATTCCTGATGGTGAAACAGACTTCAGACTTAATGACAAAGTTATTTTTATGGGCTCTTCAACATCTCTGGATATACTTGCAAGAGACATCTTTCAGAGCAAATCGAGAGTCAAAACGGCAGCAATTATCGGCGGCGGAAGTGTCGGTTTGATGCTTGCGCAAAATCTTGAGAAAGTTAATATAAAAACAAAAATTATAGAACGTGACTACAAACGCTGTGAAGATTTGACAGAAGCACTAAAAGATACAATGGTTCTGTACGGTGACGGTTCAAATATGGAGCTTTTGGAACAGGAAGACATCGGTGAGTGCGATGTCGTTGTCAGTGTTACAAACAACGACGAAAAGAATTTGCTTTGTTCGCTTTTGACCAAACAAATGTGTGCAAAGAAAGTTATAACCAGAGTTTCAAAAACTGCCAATATAGGCTTGTTTGAAAAAGTCGGTATTGATGTTGCTATTTCACCGAAAGAGGCTGCCGTTACCGAGATAAGAAACAATTTCCTTGAAACGGATGTAGAAATTCTTGCTACTGTCGAAAGAGGACAGGGCAGAATAATTGAGGCAGTTATACCGGATGATTTTAAAGAAACGGCACTGATGGATTTGAAACTGCCCGAGAAAGCTATTATTGCTATAATTCAGAGAGGTCACAGTGTAATAATCCCGAAAGGTATTACTCTGTTGAGACCAAAAGACAAAATACTTATATTCACGAGAGAAGAAACTTCTCAAAAGATAATCGATTTCTTTAGAGGATAAAATGAGACTTTCATATATATTCACAGCACTGGAGTTGATATTGAGATGTATTGCAATTGTAATAATTGCTCCGGCTCTTGTTGCTGTATATTATCATGATTGGAATTCCGTAATTCCTTTTGTCGTAGCGGCGGCAGGCTCCTTGTGCGCAAGTTTTATTTTTCACTACAAATCCGATACGTTTGAAAGTCTTAATGATATCAAAAAATCCGAAGCTCTTTGTATTGTTGCTGTATCATGGCTGATTTTTGCGGCTGTGAGCGCAATTCCTTACCTGTTTTTTGGATTGAATCCGATAAATTCTCTCTTTGAATCAGTTTCCGGCATTACAACAACCGGCGCCACTATCCTGACTCATTACGATTACCCGAAAGCAATGCTTTTCTGGCGTTCTATGAGCCAATGGCTCGGAGGTATGGGGATTATCGTGCTGTTTATTGCCGTATTGCCGCAGTTTGCCGTTGCAGGCAGACAGATGTTCTTTGCGGAAGCTCCCGGACCAACGGAAGATAAAATCACCCCGAGAATCAGACACACAGCGAGTGCTGTTTGGGCTATATACATTGTGTTTACGGCTTTAGAGATTATCTTTTTAAAGTTGGCAGGCATGCCTTTGTTTGATGCATTTTGTAATTCTTTTTCTACACTGGCAGGCGGAGGTTTTTCTCCAAACCCGTCAAGTATTATGGGGTATCATTCAAATTTAATATGCTGGATAATGATTTTCTTTATGTTTATTGCCGGTTTGAACTTTGCATTGTTGTGCAAAGTTGTTGCATCCAGAGATTTGTCTTTGCTTTTTAAAGATGAAGAAAGCAGAGCCTATATGTGGATAGTTTTTGTTTTTACCGCTGCACTTGCTTTGGCGTTATTCAATAAAGAAGCATATTCCGCTTTTGAATCTTTAACAGCTGCTGCTTTTCAGGTTGTTACGGTTATAATTACAGCAGGTTTTGCGTCAGTTGACTTTGCACAGTGGCATTTTTTACCGAAGATAATTTTGTTTGTCCTTTTCTTCTGCGGAGCCTGTGCAGGATCAGCAGGCGGCGGTTTAAAAGTTATAAGACTTGTTATTCTTTTCAAGTATTTGAAAATTGAAGTTGCAAAAATTTTGCATCCAAATGCTGTATATCCGGTAAAAATAAACAAAACAATCGTTCCGCACGAAGTAATAAGACAGATTATTGCTTTTATTTGCTTTTATATACTTATTTTTGCTGTTTCTGCTTTTTTGATTGCGATTATAGAAAACAATTCCACTATGGGAATAACAAGCAGCATTACAATGCTTGGAAATATTGGTCCGGGTTTTGGTATTACGGGACCTATGGGAAGTTTTGATGTATTACACCCCATATCAAAAGTCATATGTATTTTCAATATGCTTGTGGGCAGGCTTGAACTTGTACCGTTTTTGGCTATGCTGCATATTGATTTTTGGAACATAAAATAAGGTATTTAATATCCACTTAATATATGTGTAAAAGCCTTGATTATCTGTTACAATTATTCCGTAGAATGATATAGAGGTTTTCAAGGTGGAAGAAAATATTGTAAAAAAAGAGGTCTTATACCCTTATTTGACAAGACCTGTTGAAATATATGAACGAGAGAACGGACACAAAGTTGTACTTGCTCACAAGGAAGGCGGGCTTGTTAATATATCAAGCTGGGTAAAAACCGGTTCAATCAATGAAAATGATGAAAATAACGGTATTTCACATTTTTTGGAACACCTTATGTTTAAAGGTACACACAAGCATAAGGCCGGTTATTTTGACAAAACACTTGAAGCCAAAGGTGCTATAGTCAATGCTGCAACCTGGAAAGATTACACTTTTTATTATGTTACACTGCCTAAAGGTCCTCAAAATGCATATATGAATGAGGCAATAGAACTCCATGCGGATATGATGCTTGATCCGGTCATTCCTGAGGATGAAATAGGTCCGGCTTTTACATACGGCGACGACAGTGTTTCTCAAAAAAGAGAAAGACATGTTGTTATTGAAGAAATAAGGATGCGTCAGGATCAGCCTTGGACAAAAGTTTATAACAATACAAATAAAAATATGTACACAAATCATCCTTATAAAAGAGATGTGATAGGCCATGCCGAAACAATTGCTTCCATACCGAGAGAAGTGATATTGGATTATTACAAAACCCACTACACTCCAAACAACATTACAACAATAGTTGCAGGTGATTTTGACAGTGAAGAAGTTTTGGAAAAAGTTGTTAAAGAATTTGATTTTAAAGGAAGACAAAACTATCAAAATCCGAAACACAACCTTGATGAACCTGTAAATGAAGAAAAGTATTTTGAACTTAAAGGAAAAATCAATACAGGCTTTGCAATTACGGGATGGCTCGGACCTATTGCTTCCGATATAAAAGACAATATCGGTTTGGAAATTATAAATATTGTTCTGGGTGAAGGTCAGAGTTCAAGACTGTATCAAAATCTTGTTGAAAAGGTTACAAACCCGGTCTTCAATGTTGTAACAACCGACTTTTACAATTTTAGAGACGGAGGAAACTTCTTTGTCCAATCAAATTTCAAAGCAGACAAAAAAGAAGAGGCTATTTCTTTAATAAAACATGAGTTTGAAATGCTTTTAAAAGATGGTATGACTGAGCGTGAATTTAACAAAGCAAAGAAAAAACTAAAAGCACGTTTTGCTGAAAGTTCAGAAACGGTTTCTGATATAGCTGAAAATATCGGCTATTACATGACTGTCTGTGACAATCTTGATTTGGTTGAACAATATCTTGAAGATTTGGAAAATTATAATTTAGAAGATGTAAATCAGGTTGCAAGAAAATATCTCCAATTTAATAATTCTGTTACGACAGTACTTTTGCCTGAATAATGCTTATTGATAAAAAGAAGGACAAAAAATGAAAAAAATAATTTTGGAAAATAATATACCTTTAGTTTTGAAAAAAAACAAAAATACTCCAAGAATGGCTTTGTGTTTTTATTTTAAAATCGAAAAGCCCGAAAAAAAAGCGGGTCTTTATACTTTGTTAAACAGATTGTTTTTGCAGGGTACAAAAAACAGAACAGCCGAACAGCTTGCTAATGAACTGGATGAAAATGCAATAGACTGTTACAGTGAAATGAAGCAGGATTTTATCCGTTTTAAACTTCAGTGTTTAAATGAAGACTTTGAAAAAGGTGTGGAAATACTTGCAGATATTATTGAAAATTCAACCTTTGACGATTTTGACAAAGAAGTCATTAAACTGAAAGGCGAAATACCGGCAGAGCTGGATGACCCTAAAACAAAAGCAATGGATGCTTTTTACAAAAATATTTTTAAAAATCATCCGTACGGACATACATATACCAAAATACTTGAAGATATAGATGAAATAAAAAAAGAAGAGGTTTTGGAAGTATATAATGATTTGATGAAAAATTCTTCTAAAGTTATAAGCCTTGTAGGCGATTTTGAAGAAGAGAAAATTCTGGAATTGACAAATAAGTATTTTAAAAATATATTCAATTCTCAAAACCGCAATAATCAGATTAATATGCCTATTTTAAGCGAACCGGCTGTTGTAAAAGTTCAAAAAGACGATGCGGCTCAGGCTCAGGTTATTCAAGGCTGGCATGTACCGACTATTTATGACACAGATTATCCTGCAATAATGGTAATGAATACAATGTTGGGCTCAAGCGGTTTGTCTTCCAGACTTTTTCTGGAATTGAGAGACAAAAAAGGTTTGGCATATGTTGTTAGGAGCAGTTATGAAACATATGATAAAGCAGCTCTGTTCAATGTATACATTGCTACAGAACCTAAAAATATAAAAACTTCTCTTGAGGGATTTAAAATCGAACTGGACAAAATAAAAAATATACCTGTAACTGAACAGGAATTAGAAAATGCCAAAAATAATCTTATAGGCAGAAGGCAGTTCTTTTCAGAAACGAATCTGCAACAATCAAGTCTTATGGCTTTTTATGAAGATAAAGGTTTGGGTGCGGATTACGAAGAAAAACTTATCTATGCAATAAATAATGTTACGACTGAAGATATCCAAAGAGTTGCAAATAAGTGTTTGAACGGTCCTTCTGTGTTGACTGTACTGGCTCCTTCTTCGTATCTTGAAAGTATTTAAGTATATTTTTCAATTGGCTTAAGCTAATATTTGTAAATTTTCCAGAGGTGAATAAATCATGCAAAATCACGTTAAAAGAGGACTAAAAGTACAAATTGAAATTGATACAGGTTCGAGTATTGCATCCAGAAATATCGTGGATTGCTATATTTTAGAGCCTGAGTTTGACAGGCTTACAATATCTTTTCCGGAATCAAGAGCTGATTTGATTCCTTATTTGAGTGAAGGGTCTGAAATAAAGGCTTTTGTGTATACTTTTTCAGGCATTATCATTCTGGATTCAATTGTATATGATGCACCTTTTGATGGCAGGATGGTTATAGAATTTAATGAAGAGCACCAGATTATACAAAGAAGAAAATATCTTAGAATGCCTTATATAACAGATTTGTTTTTGCAGCTTGATGAAGGTAACTATAGAACAGATACAATTGATATTGGCGGCGGCGGTGTCAGATTCCACAGTGAGAAGAGTTTTCAGAATATGGACAAATACAATGCTCAGCTGCGTATCGAAAAATATGGCCATTTGATAAAAGCAGAGGGTGTTGTTTTAAAAAAGAATTTTTACAAACCTAAGGAATACGTTTTTGAATTTACACAAATATCAGAAGAAGACAGAGATAAAATTATAAAAAAATGTATAAATCTGGAAAGAGAACAAAATAAAAAATACTAAAATACTTAAATTCTTTGCAAAAATTCTGTAAGTATTTTAATATAACTATAGAGGAAATTTTTGGCAAAACATGTTTAAAATATTACAACACAGGCACCATAATAATAAAAAATTTAAAACGAACAGCGGTTTGCAAAGAGCAATTGAAAATTGCCAGATTGAGCTTGCCAAAGATCCGACAAATGCAGAGCTGCATGTTCGGCTCGGTGACTTGTATATTGAATGGCATCTTGATATACACCAGGCACGCCAATACATAGATGAGGCAATTACTGAATATCAGCGTGCTCTTGAGTCTTATATAAATTCTGCCGAGATATATTACAAGATAGGTATGGCGTTTTATTATAAAAACGAAATTGACAGAGCCATAAATTATTTTAACCTTGCTGTGGAAAAAGATTCCAAAAATGCAGATTCATATTACATGCTTGCATGTTGCCATACAAAAAAAGCTCATTTCCCCGATGCTATGGAATATGCGGCAAAAGCTATCAAGATAAAACCTTTTTCTTCTGCCAGAGCACATTTTCTCAGATACAACCTTTATCGTGTAATGTCTGTGAAGAATTTTAAAACTTCACTGAAACGACAGAGCGAATTTATGTTTGCTTTTTTGACTCTTCCGTTTGACAAAATGGCTTTGAAAGCTGTTTTTAGAGTCATTTCTTATTTCCAGTTTTTCCCCATGCTGATAAAAGGCTGGATTATGGTAGCCAGAAACGGTATTGATCAGGCAATAGATTTGTATAGAGAGGCATTGGAAAAAGCTCCGGGTTTTATTCTTTTATATTGTCTTTTGGGAGATATTTACAGGGCAATAGGCAGATATGAGGATGCCATTTTGGAATATAAAATGGCGATTATTCTTGACAGTCTCAACATTACGGCTTATCGTTCTTTGTGTTCTGTGTATGAAGAACTCGGTGATTTGGACAGTGCTGTTGATTCGTACAGAAAACTTATTGAAATACAGCCGAATGCTGCAGAATATTACAGCAATCTTGCGAATATTCTGTATCTTAAAGGCGAGGCAAAAGAAGCAATTTCGTATTATCAAAATGCTATTACTCTTAACCCCAGACCGGAATGGACAAGTATTATTGCTCAAACACTGGGATATGTTTTTCAGGAATCGGAAAAAAATACGGATGCGGCCATTAGTGCATATCAATCAGCTTATCTGCTGACACCTACAGATATTGATATTTTTATTAATCTTGGCAGTGCTTTTTATGACAAGCAAGAGTACAACAATGCATTGACAGTATACAGACGTGCTTTGGAACTTGATCCCACAAATGCAAAAATACATTGTAATCTCGGATTTTTGCACTGGGGAAAAGGCGATATAGATGAAGCTATTAAAGAATATGAATTATCCATAAAATACGATTCAACGTATGATATAGCTTATAACAATCTGGGTGTAATTTATCTTGATGATTTGGGCCGTGTACAGCAGGCTATCGAATTATTTCAAAAAGCTATTCATTACAACCCAAATTATGCTCTTGCTCATTACAATCTTGGGCGTTCAATAGCTATCAAGGGCGACAAGGTGGAAGCGGCAAAGCTTTATCAAATAGCAATGGATTTGAATAATGTAACAAATGAGCTTGATCCTCAGGAAATTACCGATAAAATTCAGGGATTGTTTGATTCATAGATTGAGGTTTTGTTTATGATACATACGGATAAAATTAGGGTATATTATGCTGATACTGATGCATACGGTGTTGTTTGGCATGGTGCATACCTTAGATGGCTAGAAGCAGGCAGAATTGAGTATACCGATAAAGTTCTCGGGCTTGATTTAAAGAAAATGCAAGAAGACGGCTGTATTTTGCCGGTTGTTGAGCTGAATATAAAATATAAGCTTTCTGCAAAGTTAGATGAAAACTTGCTTTTGGATACTGAGGTGGCTGAACTTCGTCCGAGTGCAATAGTTTTTAAGCAAACACTAAAAAATGAAGATACTGGTGTTGTAAATATCATTGGAACGGTCACTTGTGTTGCCGTTGATACACGTACAAACAAGATGATTCGCAGACTTCCTGATTTTATTGTAGAAGCATATAACAAACAAAATGCAGTAACGGTATAATTTTATTCTGCAAGTGCTTCAAGTACGGCTATTTTCATAACATCTGGTTTTGCTTTTATACCTGTCCAGATTTCAAAGGCTTTTGCTCCTTGATGGACGAACATATCAAGACCTGAGATTGTTTTATAGCCGTTGTTTTGTGCAATTTTTAACAGCTCTGTTTTTAAAGGATTGTAAACTATGTCGTAAACAACAGCTTCTTTCGGCAAAGTTTTTAAAACACTTTCATCAATCGGGCTTGTTCCCATTGCCTTGCCTCTCATTCCTATTGGTGTAGAGTTTACAAGCATTGCTGAATCTGACAAGTCCCTTAAACTTTGCATTTGTTTTAGGGTGAACACTGTTGTCTTGAAATTCTGTCTCAAGAAATTAACCATATTTTGGGCATTTATTATGTTTCTTGCATAGAAATTTATTTCTTCTGCTCCTATTTGGCATAAGGCTATAGCCGCAGCTCTTGCGGCACCGCCTGTGCCGAGAATGGTTACGGAAGAGCCTTTCAACTTGTTTTGTATTTCCGGAGCAATTGCTGTTTTAAAACCGTATATATCCGTGTTGTATCCGTAAAGTCTTTTGTCCGGTAAAATTTTTACGGTATTTGCACATCCCGCAATATCAGCTGAATTGTCAAATTCATCCAGAAACAGGGTAACAGGAACTTTTAGTGGGATAGTTATGTTAAAACCCGTGTAATCTCGTGATTTCAAATATTTTATTCTGTCAACAAGATCCTCGCTTTGTGTTTCGAGCGTTTCATAGCTTCCTTCCAGTTTGAGATTATTCAGCATAGCATTGTGCATTACAGCAGAAAGAGATTGTGTAAGAGGGTGTCCTATTACTGCCAATTTATACATTTGCATTGTCCTCTTCCAGCGGTTTTGAGTATCCGCATTTTGGGTTTGAGCACATGATTTTTGATTCTTTTTTTGTGATTTTTTTGTACATATATTCTCCGCATTCGGGACATTTTTCCTGAACAGGCTCATTCCAGGAGACAAAATCACAATCAGGGTATTTGTTGCAGCCATAGAAAATCTTTCCGTACTTGGATTTTCTTTGTATTATTTCACCGGCACCGCATTTCGGACACTTCACCCCTGTTGTAACAACAAGACGTTTTCTGTGTTTACATTCGTCATTTGTACATTGGAGATACTTTCCGTACGGGCCGACTTTTATTATCATTTCCGAGCCGCATTTTTCGCACTTTTCATCACTTTTTTCATCAACCTGAACAGCTGAACCGTCTTTGTTCAGCGGCATCATTGTTTTGCATTCCGGATACCCGGAACATCCCAAAAATTGTGTTCCGAACCTGCTTGTTCTGACTATCATTTTTTTGCCGCATTTTGGGCATACAACATCTGATTCTATCAACACACGCGGCATATTCTTTTTGGCAGAATCGACTGTTTCATTAAAAGGAGTGTAAAAATCTTTTAATACATCTGTCCATACGGCTTTTTCTTCAGCAATGTCATCGAGTTTTGTTTCCATTTGTGCGGTGAACTGATAGTTCATTATGTCTGTAAAATATTTTACAAGTTCTCTGCTCAGCGTTCTTCCGAGTATTGTCGGGGCTAGAGCTTTTTCTTGCTTTTCAACATAACCTTTTTGCTGAATTTTTGAAATAATCGGTGCATAAGTGGACGGACGGCCGATACCGTATTCTTCAAGTGCTTTTACAAGTGATGCTTCTGTATATCTTGGAGGCGGCTGTGTAAAATGCTGTTTGGGAGAAATCTTTTCAAGCGTAATTTTGTCATTTTGTTCAAGATCCGGGATTTTGCTTTGCGGAGTTTCATCTTCGCTGTCATTGTATACTTTCAGAAAGCCGTCAAAGATTATTTTGCTTGTACCTGTTTTGAATAAGTAATCTCCTGCTTCAATATCAACGGAAGTGTTCTTGACCTTTGCATTTTCCATTTGAGAAGCTACAAAACGTGACCAAATAAGCTTATAAAGTCTGTATTGTTCTGACGTTAAATATTGTTTAATGCTTTCTGGTGTTTTGTCTATGTAAGAAGGCCTGATTGCTTCGTGGGCGTCTTGGACATTTTTTCCGCCTTTGTGGTAAATATTTGGAGTTTTGGGATAATATTTTTCTCCGAAATTTGTTGTGACAAACTCTTTTGCTGCTGCTTGTGCGTCATCCGATATCCTTGTTGAGTCTGTTCTCATATATGTAATTAAACCGACAGGCCCGTCAGTGCCTATATCTATACCTTCATAGAGCTTTTGGGCAATCTGCATTGTTTTGGATACTCCGTATCCGAGTTTTGAGCTGGCTTCACGCTGCAACGTTGATGTGATAAATGGTGCGGAAGGTTTTCTTTGGGTGTCTCTGCATGTTACTTTTGATACTTTGTATTCAAGTCCTTTCTTGGAAAGCTCTTTAACAATTTTGTCGGCTTCTTCTTTGTTTTTTATTTCGATTTTTTTGTCTTTGTATTTAGTAAGCTCTGCACTAAACGGGATATTGTCTTTCAAAAGATTGGCAGAAATTGTCCAGTATTCTACCGGAACAAATGCATCAATCTCGTCTTCTCTTTCGCATATCATACGAAGAGCAACACTTTGAACACGACCGGCAGAAAGTCTGTAGTTTCTCATTTTTTCCCAAAGAACAGGACTGATTTTGTAACCGACAAGTCTGTCTAAAATTTGTCTTGTCTGTTGTGCTTTCACTCTGTCCATGTCAATGGCTCTTGAATGCTCAACAGCACTTTTTATTGCTTTTGGAGTAATTTCATTAAATTCAATACGATATATTTTGTCGTCAGGAACATCAAGAACTTGTCTCACATGCCATGCTATAGCTTCTCCTTCACGGTCAGGGTCGGATGCCAGATATACTTTTTCAGCTTTTTGAGCCAATTCATTGAGTTTTTTAACAACAACTTTTTTTTCGGGTATGACAACAAATGACGGTTCAAAATTGTTTGAAACGTCAAAGCCGAGCACCTTAGGCGGAAAATCTCTGATGTGTCCGTAACTTGCTTCTATTTGATATGAATCTCCGAGAATTTTTGTGATAGTTTTTGATTTTGCCGGTGATTCAACTATTACCAGAGCCTTTCCTTTTTTTGTTTTTGATGTTTTGGAAGACGGCTCTGTTTTTTTATTTGATTTAGTCGCTTTCTTTGTCGCTGTCATAATAATTTAAATTAATAAAATACTTTCGTACGATACTGCACCGTTTCGATATCGTATCATCATAAAAATTTTATATCAAACATTTTTTTATATCTTGCATTCAATTTATTTAGTATTTTAGGAAATTTGGTATAAAAGGATGATTTCTTTTTAAAATACTCTATTTTTTTTTGTTGCTGCCGATAGTTATATAGACATGAGACTGAGGTTGGCATGCTAGAACAAGAGAAAATCGATGATATTGCAGATATCGATATAGATAATCTTCACAAAGAAGAGTCAAATGTATATGCAACACTTGAAAAAGCACGAATTTTTCATGAAAGGTATTTGCTGCGTTCCAACAGTTCTGATTTGGAATCGGCTGTAAATTATTACATACAGGCTATAAAACAAGATCCTAAAATACCTGAAACATACTATCGTTTGGCAAGTCTTATGTTTGAGAACGGCCAGATTTCTCTTGATTCTGCGATTGAACAGTGTAAATTGGCTATAAATATCGACCCCAGCAATACAAATGCTCATATTTATACGGGTTATTTCTTAAAATTGGCCAGAGATTTTGAAGAGGCAGAAAAAGAGTTTAAAAATGCTATTGACTTAAGTCCTTTAAACGCAGCAAGGCCAAGACTTATTCTGGCTACATTGTTGTATGAAAAAATTAATAAAGTAAAACCTTCTCTTGTTGATTTTATTCGTATGGTTTATTATGCGTGCTCGGGATGTTTGTCTGTTTTGTGGGATTTTGCTTCATTAAAAATGTTGTATAAAAACATTTCTGATGACGCACTTGTATTTTTGTACAAGTCATACGGCGGTTTTTTAGAGAAAATAAAAAACAGTTCACTTGCTGTGGCTACTTATGATGTAGCTGCTGAAAATACAGGCAGAGATGAGTATTTTTACAATAAGATTGGCGATATTTGCATAAAAGAGCATGCTCCGGAAATTGCTCTTGAAGCTTATAAAAAAGTTTTGCAGTCTAATCCTTATGACAGAACAGCATTGATTAAGCTTGCAACTCTTATACAGACACATTTCCCTGATAATCAGGATGATGCTATTGATTGCTATACAAAAATTTTAGAAATAGAGCCGGAAAATGACAAAGTATATTATGAACTCGGCCATTTATATTTGCAAAAAAATGACAGTTTGCCTGCTGTAAATGCTTTTTCTATGGCTTTGGAAAAAGATGAAGAGAATCCTTTTTATCATAACAGCATGGCTTTTGCACTGGTTCAATTGGAGCAGTATGATGATGCAATAGAGCATTATCAAAAAGCTATAAATATAAACCCTGACCCCTATTGGACTTCTATAGTCTGTCAGGCTTTGGGTTCTGTTTATCTTGAAATAAAACACAACTACGAGGCAGCGATTGTTTTGTATCAAACAGCGTCTGTTCTCAATCCCGATTCTGAAGAAAGTCAGATAGCAATAGGTGACACTTATTTTTCTATTGATGAATTTGATAATGCGATAAAAGCATATTGTGATGCAATAAAAATCAATCCTGAAAATGCAAAAGCGTATTGCAAATGCGGTATGGCATTGTGGGAAAAAGATTATACTGAAGAAGCGATTGTTGCTTATCACAAGGCAATTGCCTTAAATCCTGAATACGCAATTGCATATAATAATCTTGGTGTTATTTACTTGGATGATATTGGCAATGTTAATGAAGCTGCGGATTTGTTTTCTAAAGCAATAAATTGCAACGAAAATTATACTCTTGCTTTCTTCAATCTTGGAAGATGCTACGCTTTGCTTGGTGAAAATACAAAGGCTGCAAAATTTTTCCAAAAATCTTTGGATTTAAATGCTGTTTCTCGTGATTTGGATGATGATGACATAAAATTTAGACTGCATAAGCTTTTTGAAGTTTAGTTTATATAACTTAATAGTTTTGTCTTTTTTTTGATATTCATCTAAAATTTAATTGGGTATAAGCATGGAATAGATTGATGAGTATTGTTTCAAAAATCAGGAAGTTTGTTTTATCCGAGCTTGTAAATTCCGGTCTTATAGATGTTTATGTTACCTATTGGCTAGAGTTGGAAAATTCTTTTTTAGATGCGGGTGAGAGAGTAAACGAAAACTTACTGGAAAAATTTTTTGTAGATTATCTTACTATTCAAAATAACGGGGTTATCCCTAAAAAAGAAAATTTGTTTCTAAATTTTGTAGAATTCTATAGGAACGCTTCAAAATTTCAAAAAAAAGAGCTTATTATAAAAAATATTTACAGATATTCTATTTATTATCTGCGAATCATTTTTGCTCAGTTATCTGACGATGAAATTCGTGTAAAAATCAAGCAAATCAATGCATACAACGCAAAAGATGCTTATCCGTATTTAATGGAAGTGTTTGAAGATTATGAATATGCTCATATAAATCGGGCAATGCTTTTGGAAATTTTAGACACTGTTATCGGTTTTATTGAAGAAAGAAATTCCAAAAAACCTTCACAAATAGCACTTTCTTTTGCAGGTTTGAGTACGGAAATCAATAAAATGTTAGTTTTGAAGGATTATACACCTCATTTTGTTATAGAGGAAAATGATTTAAGCAAAACGACTATAAATTCTATTATGCGGGCTTAATCTTTTATTTTTTTCTCGTGAAATAGCCTTTGCCGAATTTAAATATTTTTACTTCTTTTTTTGAATTTTGTTTCTTTTTGCTTTGTATGTACATCTCTTCTCTTTTTTTTCTATTGCTTTTGGCCTGCAATATATTAAGTTTTTTGTGATCTATTTTTATCGCTCCTTTTGATTCAGTATCAAGAGCTGCTTGGATTTTTACAGGGTAGTCGTCATAGCCTGTTAGTATTCCGTTGTTGATATAATCTATAATTTTATTTATTTGAATTTGCTCATTTTCGACCATTTCAGGGTGCTTTTGCACAAAAACATCATATCCTGTTCTTTGTCTTTCAGAGTTACATTTTCCACACAAGCCTATGTAATTGTATATATTGCTTTCTCCGTTATCACCTTCTCTGTGATGTGGTTTTACGTGTTCAAATGTGTTTCTTTGTCTGTTTAAAAGAATTTCTGCAATTAAATTTGAATTTTTTTGAGAACCTTTTATCATGAAAGCATCTACGTCAGTTTTTGAATCCGGAAGACTTTCAATTAAATTCAGAATTTTTCTTATTACCGGTACGTCTCTCATATTTTGTAATGTATCATTAAATTCACTGATTACTCTGCCTCTTTTGTGATGAATTTCAGGTATTTCTTCCGTAAAAATAACTTTTGCTTTTTTTACAAGGCTTTTTATAAGTTTTCTATTTTGTGTATCCAGTCCGTTAGCTATATATTCTATCTGTTTCAGAATGTCATTTTGCTTTTTTTGCAGGTTAGAAAGGTATTTTTCATATACGTTAGGCAAATTAAGGATTTCATTGTAATTTAAATCCGGATATTTTTTAGACAAAGTACTGAGTTCTTTAAAAACTCTTTTTTCTGTCTTATGAAAATCCGGTTTTAGTTTGTTTATTTCATCTGTTAAATATTTAGAATTGTGCGAAACCAGCTTTGTCATTGCTCTTATTTCTTCACAAGCTTCACTCGCTTCAGGAGAGAGCAGTCTTCTGGTTTCTTTTACGGAATTTTTTGACAGCAGTTCATTCACCGTAAGAGTTGGATTTTTTTGTGCGTGAAATTTTAAAAAGGCATAAGCCTCTCTCATTGGTTCAGAAGATTTGCTTTCATTAAAATATTGTTGTGCTTTTAACTTCTTTAGTGCAATTATTGCTGGGTATGTGATTTTTGTGTTTAAAAAATTATTTACAACACTGTTTCTCAGCATTTTTTTTCCGCAGCATCCGCAAGGTAAATCAGGCAAATCTCTTAAATCATTAATAAAAATAGCAGGTGTTTTCGAGCCGAATGATACAGTATCGTTTCCCGTATTATTAATAAAACTTGCAGTATTTAAATTATTTATTATATTTTTTCTTGTTTCTTTTGTATTTAACTGTTTATTGTAAAAGTTATATGTTGATAATAAGATTTTCATAATATGTTCTAAAATGTGAAAAAATTTTATTTTGTTATTTTGTAAATTTTTCTTTACTCTGATTTAAATAAAAAGGTTTTCAGATATCCGAAAACCTTTTTACAAAAAACAATATTTTATGATATATCCCATTTTCCGCAGGTACCGCCCCATCTTGCAATGATGTTGCCTTTTATATCTTTTATATCTTTCGGGTGAACATCAGGTAAGTCACCTTCGACTATAGTAATAACTTCACAATTGTTGGAACAGCCGTTGCACTGATTTGTTATAGAGTTAAAGTGCATATTTCCTACTTCCCAGCCTTTGAATTTTGTCGGATTTTCTGTATATTGGTGATTTTCCATTGCCAGAAGTGCTGCACCTATTGCTCCCATTGTTTGGTGATTTTCAGGTACTACTATTTTGGTATTAAGCGCTTCTTCAAAAGCTTTCACCATACCTGAGTTTGTTGCTACACCGCCTTGAAATGTAACGATAGGCAGAAGCTCTTTGCCCAGTGCCAAATTGCTTAGGTAGTTTCTTACAAGTGCCTGGCATAGGCCGTACAATAAGTCTTCAACCGGATAACCAAGCTGCTGCTTGTGAATAAGGTCGCTTTCCGCAAATACACCGCATCTTCCCGCAATACGAGCCGGATTTGTTGATTTTAGTGCAGTTTCTCCAAATTTTTCTATAGGAACATTCAGCCTGTTTGCCTGCTGGTCTAAGAAACTTCCTGTACCTGCCGCACAAACCGTATTCATAGCAAAATCTGTAACAATTCCGTCTCTTAAGATAATAATTTTGCTGTCTTGTCCGCCTATTTCAAGGATTGTTTGAACACCTGGTACATAGGTGCTTGCTGCTACAGCATGCGCTGTGATTTCATTTTTTATAACATCTGCCCCAACAAGTGCACCTGCCAAATTTCTGCCGCTGCCTGTTGTTCCTACACCTTGTATACTATAGTCGCAAAGTGCCTGTTTCATCAGTTCTCTCATCCCTGTTTGAACTGCTATTACAGGCTTTCCTGATGTTCTTAGCATGTAGCTGTCAATATACTTCCCTGTCTCATCAACAAGAGCGAGTTTTGTTGTTACGGAACCTACATCTATCCCCAGATATACATTTATTGTCATTTTTACCTCTCGAAATATTTAAATGATTTGCAGGAATTTAAATTCCTGCTTTGTTTACTCTCAAGCAACTTTTAATATAAATAAAAAACACAATGAGTTCAAATAAAATTTCACAATTGGTTATAAAACTTTATTTTTCTCAGAAATAAAGATATAATCATTTTGAACCGAAAACAGGGGATTTTTTATGGATTTTTCAAAGGGTGTACTTTTTGATCCCGGATACAGCAAGTATACACTTGCATTTTCACAGAATATAGATGCGGCTTACAATGTGTTGTTTTCTATAAAAGCTTTGCATCAAAGGAAATTTAAATTTCAGATGGTTTATCCTCAGTTGTTGAAACTGCTGGAGCATACGGTTTCATTTTATCTAGGGTGTTTGTTATGGGCAGCATATATAAAAAACAAATTTACAGATGCCCCCAAAAAAATATTGGACAATGATTACTTAGGAAAAACTGTTGATGAAGATCATATGCTTTTTGAAGTTAATTATGCGATGAGCTATATAGAAAAATTAAAAAAAGACTGTAAATATTATCTCGGTAAAAACTGTAATCTGCCGGATGATTGGTACACTGTTTTGGATGTGTACAAAGAATTTTTGACAATGAATGATTACCTCACACATGCAGAATCCACTTCAGATATTTTGTTGCCGCAAAGAATAAAAAAGCTCTCCGATTCGGATTTGGAATATATTCTTTCTGTTATAGAACAAGTTGTGCAAACAGGAAATTTAAAAGAACTGTTTACGGCAAAAGAGTATATTTTATAATTTAGTTTTATTTAAAACATACAAATTAAAAAAAGACGCTATATGCGTCTTTTTCTTAGTCATCATTTTCCACAGGAAGTGTGATTACGTATTTGTTTTTTATCTTTTCTTTTGTCACTTTTTCCGTGTCTATTTTTTCAGGCAAAACAAAGCTCTGTGTAAACTTGTAGACACTGTCTGAGTGTTTTTTGCTCTTTTCACTTGATGCTTTTACGCTTATTCTGTTTTCATCAATATTGATTTTGACATTGTTAGGATTGTTGTTGAACGGTTTTAGGTTTATTATCATTTTGTAAGAATCCGTTGTATCATCCTTGTATGTTTCAACAGGGCTTTTTATTGCCATCATTGCCGAATTGTGCATAGGAAAAGCACTCATTTCATTAAATAGCCTGTCTTGTTCTCTTATTATTCTGTCTATGTTTTCAATCGGTGCAGCAGGGATGTAATATGCGTGTCTCATTTGGTCAAGAACGTAGTATACAGCCAGATAACAAGCTATAAAAAGAGCCAAAAGCAGCAGTGCAAATTTTACCCAATGCTCCGTTTTGTGGCTGTTGCAGTGACATTCTTTATTTTCGTTATTATTATTTTCGTCCATTTTATCCTCCTTTTACATTTAAAAGCATTTTAGGATTTATTAAAAAATTTTTTATTCCGCTTTCAATTAATCAACTACGGCAATATTTTTTTTAATTCCGATGTTATACCGTTCAAGATTTCAAGTTTTTTATCTGTTTTGGAATTCAGAAGAGTCCTCAAATTTGTTTCAAAATTTTCAGGCAGAATTTTGCAGTGAGTTTTTGCATATTTTATGAGCCTTTTTTCTCCAGGATGATAAATTTCATTTAGTGCAAAAATTATATCAAAATAGCTTGCCAAAAAAGCTGCAATTCTGTGATTTATGCTTACAGGGTCATCTCTTTTTACTGCAAACTTTATTTGTTCGAGATAAGAAGCACCTTTTTTGTCACAAAGCAGCATAAGATTTCTTTTTATTATGTTTTCTTTTAATTTCTCAGGATATGGCCCGGAAATTTTGTTTTGCAGATTCTTGAACCACCCGTCTTTGTCAAAAAGTATTTGAGAAGTATAAACATTGTGCAAAAAACAGGTGCTGTACCCGTTTGAAGCATTGTAATCGTCGTAGACATTTTTGATTTGCTGTTGTATCCAGTCAATGCTTCGGAACATAAAATCGAGACCTGTTCCGTCATTTAGTGTCCATTCGTCTCCTGTTTCAAAATATCTGTTGTCTATTTCCGAGTCTTTTGCGTATTTCCCCGCCAGTTGTGTACGAAAGTCGACGGGTATTTCTCCGTCAGAATAAATGTAAATGTCGTAATCGGAGAGTTCATCATTTTGATTTGATGTTCTTGAGCCGCTTAGAACTACTGAATATACATTATCAAGTTTTTCGTATTCCCGTGCTATTTCTTGCAAAATTTTATCTGTCATAAAATCGCTCCTGATTATATTGTTTTGAGAAAAAATTCTTTTTAACATCAGTATACAGTTAACTTTATGAAATTATTTTACAATATAACGTCTAAATTTTCTTCACCGGATTTTATGTGTTATAAAGTACATGTATGAAGAAGTTTTTATCAGCAATTTTTATATTGTTTTTTTTCGGCGGCTGTACTTTTGCGGAAGAAATAGATCTGAAAAATCCGCAGGTTAAAAAAGTTCAGTATACACCAAAGGTTGAAAAAGAGACTAAAGAGCTTACAATCGATGAAGATACGGCACTAAAGGGTGTTGTAAAATTACAGCAGCAAAAAGATTTGGAAGACATTGACATGCTGTGGAAATCTACTGTGGAAAACAACAGCATAATAAAATTTGCAATGAAAAAACTGTCAATTCCTCCGGAACAGCAGAGATATCATTCATCTATTCTTGCAAAGTCAGTTTCTGCTCTTATTAACGGTGCCTCGTTTATCCCTGCTATGTTTGGAGCAAATTACATGGTTCAATCTGCCTCGTATGCCACAGGCAGGCTGGCAAACAACTATATAGCAAAGGCAAATAACCCGAAAGAAGTTCCTCTTACTGATACTGAGCTTATCGAGCTTGCAGGCATGATTGAATCTTTGCAGGATCAGATTATCAATACATATTACAGCTATAAAATGGTGCTTGGGCAGATTAAAGATACAAGGCAAAGACTGGTTTTGTACAACAAAAATTACTCTAATGCACTAAAAAATGACAATCAAATGGAAATAATTGTTTCGGGAGCATTGTACGATGATTTGATGTTTGAAGAGCAGCAGCTTACAAATGAAGCGAGAAAATACCAGATGGATTTGGAAAGATTGGCAGGAAAGAAAACCGTGCAGAATCTCAATCTTTACCAATATGCGTTTAAAAATGAACTGTTTTCTTCAAAAAATACGGTACAAAGCAGCCAAACAGAAAATAAATCTTTGTCCGGAGGTCAAAATGTACAAAAATAAAATTTTGATTTCCGCTTTTTCTTGTTTATTAATTTTCTCTCAACAAGCATTTTGTTTAACGCTTGAAGATGTTACAAATCCTCTGCCCCCTGCAAATCGCTTGGGAATAGGAACTCAACCTGAAAATTCTTATAAAATTTCAGAGTCGGATAAGAAGATTAATTCTAAAGAAGCAAATCTTGATAAAGAAAGTGAAGCACTAAAAGATATTACCTATGCTGATTTGAGCCTGAAAAAGATTGCAAAAGAAATCAGCGATGACGGTGAACTAAACTCCAATGATGTCTTGGAGGATGTGAAACTTCTGTGGATTGGTGCTGCACAAAACAGTGAAACCATAAAATTTATTGTGTACAAACTTTCAAATCCTGACGAGGAAAAACCAAAAGAAAGTGTCGTAAAAAAAATTATACAGCCCATTTCAACAGTAGGAAGTCTTGCCGGTATTGGTATAGGAAACCCGGTTGCGGCTATTTCTTCTATTATGGGAAGCAGTATACTTGGCTCCATGTCAATTGATGACAATGATTTGAACTACAAGTTTTCAAAAGTAAACGATGCTGACATGATAGTTTTGATAAGAAAAATTGAAGAACTTCAAAGAAAAATAATGAACTATTACTTTGATTATATGTCGGCAAGAGAGGCTTTGATTTTGTCTGATGATATAGTTGCAAAAAGAAGAAAATACTTTCTTAATTCTCAAAATATGTCAGATGAGCAGGTCATAATGATAGATGCATTGTATAGAGAAGCTTTGAACAAACAAAGCAAACTACGTTCCGATTTCCTTTCCAAGCGGTCAGCACTGGAACAAATTGTGGGTATGGAAACAATGGCACAGTTTGAGGATATTGTTACGAAAAGAGAAGATGCACAAAAAAATGAAAAATAAAAAAGTCCTGTATAAATAATACAGGACTTTTGGCTATTAATGGATCTTATGAAAAATATCTTTTTAATAAACCTGCAAATGCTTGGCCGTGACGAGCTTCGTCTTTGCACATTTCATGAACTGTATCGTGAATTGCATCAAGGTTAAGTTCTTTTGCTCTTGTTGCAATAGCTTTTTTCGCTGCACAAGCACCTGATTCAGCTTCTACACGCATTTCAAGATTTTTCTTTGTAGATGTTGTAACAACTTCTCCGAGAAGTTCTGCAAATTTTGCAGCGTGTTCAGCTTCTTCAAAAGCTATTCTTTTATATGCTTCAGCAACTTCAGGATAGCCTTCTCTGTCAGCTTGTCTGCTCATTGCAAGGTACATACCTACTTCTGTACATTCACCCAAGAAATGGTCTTTCAAACCTTGTTTAACTTCTGCATCAACATCAGCACCTACGCCGATTCTGTGTTCGTCAGCCCAGCCTTGTGGACCTTCTTCAACTTTATTAAATTTTTCAGGACCTACACCGCACATAGGGCATTTTGCCGGAGGGTTGTCCCCTTCATATACATAACCGCAAACTGAGCATACAAATTTAGCCATAATTTACCTCTTTCATATTTACCATAATTACCTTTAGAATAACTCTTCTATTTATTAAGAATTATTCCTAATAAAATTATTATACATGTTATTATTTTTTATGCAAGACTTTTTATAAATATGTTATTTATTCTAGAAAACCGTATATAATACGTTGTATGCCTGAAACATCGTTTAGTATATTAATATCTCTAAAATTGTTTTCTTTTAAAATGTTTTCAACAAGACATGCCTGATTTATTCCTATTTCAAAGACTAAGCAGCCTTTTGATTTCAGATAATATTTTGTTTGTTTTGTGATTTTTTCATAGTATTCAATGCCGTCTTTATCTTTGGTAAATAAGGCGATTGAAGGTTCATAATCCAATTCCGGCTGCAAGTTTTCCTTTTCTCCAAGCGGTATATAAGGCGGGTTAGATACAATCATATCAAACTTTTCTTCTTCCCTTATTTTAGAAAACAGATCTGATTTTCTGAATATTGCTTTGTTCATCAAATCCAAGTGCATAGCATTGTTTAACGCTATTTTTAATGCTTCGTTTGAAATATCTGTGCCCAGCACCTGTGCATTTGTAAACTTAGCAATCATACAGGCTATACATCCTGTGCCTGTTCCGATATCAAGAATTTGTTTAAAATCTTTTTCTTTTATTATTTTTACTGCCGTTTTGAGAAGCAGTTCGGTTTCAGGTCTTGGTATGAGTGTATTGCTGCTGACTTGAAATTTTTGACCCATAAAGTAAGTGTACCCTAGTATTTGAACCAATGGCTGTCTCGTTTTTACTCTGTGTTCAACTATGCTTTTCAGTCTGTTGATATCTTTGGGGTCAGGCATGATACCTAGAATCATGTCTTTAGGAGAAATTCCGCACATTATTTCTATTGCTAGATCAATTTCTGCCGTTGCTTCTTCAAAAGAAAAGCCGTTATTCTTGTATATCTCTATCAAATCCCTTTTCTGAAGATGCTTGTTCATCCAAAATTTTTCCTATTATATTCTTCAAATCCAATTTCGATTTGTTTGTCAAATCTTCTTTTGTAATTTTATACTGATCACAGAGTTTATTATAATAGTAAATCTGTTTTTTTGTCGGTTTTTCTTTCGACATTTTGTATTCTGCGGCTTTTTTCCTTTGTTCTTTAGCAAGAAGTTTTTGTTTTTCAAGAAAAGGTTTTTGTTTTTCTTTTAGTTCAAGTTGTTTTTTATTTTCGTTTATTAAAGTTTTTAGTTCTTTTAAAAATTTTTCTTGCTCCAAATATTCCGATATCCATTCAAAATGCGGGTTGTTTACATTAAAATAATATTTTTCTTCTTCAATAAAAGCATCCAAAATCTCGTCAGTACTTAAATCTTTGTATTTTTTTGCAAAGCTTTTTATGTAACTGAAAAGAGACGCCTTTTGATTTTTTGTCAGATATAAAAAAAGAATGTTTTTCAGGTAATACATTTGATTTTGCTAAGATTTATTTAAAAAGATCATTTACATCAAATTTTTTTGATAATTTTTCATTTGCAAAACTCACAAGCTTTTTAAAAATTGGGTTTGTCATTTTTAAGTTTTGTTTTTTTTCTTCCGAATTTTCTTTAGCCGCTGTTTTTTTTATAAGTTGTGTAATGTCTTTTATGTTGCTCATTTTTTTATTTTAACTCATTTTGTCGGATATTACTATATATATAAAAACATCTGAGTCTAAAAAGTTGCAATAAAAATATAATTTCTTGCCAAAGATGGCAAAAATGGCCATAATAAAGAAACTGGTATTTGAGTTGAAAAAGGAGATTTAATATGACAACTGAATACGTTTACTTAGACGGAGAATTTGTAGATGCAAAAACTGCTTCAATTCCTGTCAGGAATCATGCGTTTTTATACGGCACTTCGGTTTTTGAAGGAATAAGAGCTTATTACAATAAAGAAGAAGATCAGCTTTATGTATTCAGAATGAAAGAACATTTTGAAAGATTGATAAACAGCTGCAAAATTATGCATATGAATCCGAAATTTACGGTTGAGGAATATTGTGATTTGACTTTACAGCTTTTGAGAAAAAATGCTTACAGAACGGATGCATATATCAGACCTCAAGTGTACAAAAATGCTCAAAAAATCGGGCCGGGTATGATTGACAATCCTGATGCGGTTTTGATTTTCTCTTTTGTATTGGGTGATTATATTGATTTGACAAAAGGTTTGAAAGTTTGTGTGTCAAATTGGAAAAGAAATGATGACAATGCTATTCCGCCGAGAGCCAAAGTTTCAGGTTCATATGCAAATACAGCTTTGATTATCACAGACGCAAGACTTGCCGGCTTTGATGATGCAATTGTTCTTGATCAGGCAGGTAAAGTTACTGAAGGTTCTGCAATGAATTTATTCCTTGTTGAAGGCGATACGCTTGTTACAACACAAACAACCGATAACATTCTTGTTGGTGTAACAAGAAACACTATTCTTGAACTCGGAAAAAATGTTTTGGGCTTGAAAACAAAAGAAAGAGAAATCTCAAGAACGGAATTGTATCTGGCTGATGAAGCATTTTATTGCGGTACGGGTGCACAGGTCAGCCCGATTACTTCTATTGACCACAGACCGGTAGGCACAGGTTCTGTCGGTGAACATACAAAAGAACTTCAAAAACTTTATTTTGATGTGGTAAAGGGAAAAGTAGAAAAATACAAAAAATGGTGCACACCTGTGTATGACTAATTTTTGCGGTTACGGAAATTACAGATGATAAATTTTTTAGGTCTTTGTGTAAAAAATTTGATAAAAACCATTAAATATATCCTGTCAGGACAGGCCAAATTGTCGTCTGTAATTTCTCAAGCAGCCATGATTAGTTATGATTCTCTGTCGATTTCTTTGACAATAGTATTTATCGCAGCTGCCGTAATTTCTTTGCAGATTTCAAAACAATTTTTGATGAGCGGAGCGGAGAGCTATGTCGGCGGTTTTATTGCGGTCGCTCTTGTCAGAGAAATTGCACCTGGTTTTGCTGCTTTGGCAATAGGTGCAAGAGCAGGCACTGCAATTTGTGCAGAAGTGGCAAACATGAAAGTTACGGAGCAGGTGGATGCAATAAAAACATTAGGTGTTGAACCTGTAGGGTATTATTTTGCACCCAGACTCATTGCATCTGCCCTTACCGTGCCTATGGTTGTCATCCTTGCGGAGTTTATAGGCATTGTCGGAGGGATGATGGTTGCATATTTTGCAATACAACTCCACCCAAACAGGTTTATGAACACGGTATGGCTGCTTTTGCAGGCTAAAGATATTTATATAAGTATATTTAAAGCTTTTGTATTCGGTATTTTGATTACCCTTGTTTGTGCAACTCAAGGATATAAGACAACGGGCGGGGCCAAAGATGTCGGTATTTCAACCACAAAATCGGCAATAGAAGCAACATTCTATTTATTGGTTGCTGATTTTATCATAAATCTTTTATTCTATGTCAACGTTGGAATTTAGCGGTATCTGTCATAAAATGAGGCTTCCGGTCTTGCGGAATTGGACAGAACAATTTCACGATATTCGTTTTTGTCGATATCAACACCCATATTTTTTATTTTTATTTCAGGTGCTTTTTTCTTTTTACTAAAATTTTTGTTGTTTTTATTTTCCATAGCTCTTATTATAAACTTAAAATATTTTGGTTGGTACACAATATATGAATAATAACAAATTTATAATAACAATACTTATTTGTTCTATATTATTATGTTCTTTACCTATAGTCTTGTTCAGTATAAAACTGAATTTTGCAAGAAAAGAACTGCATGTAGACAACAAAAGATATGAATATATAAATGATGTTTGCACGGCACGTAAAGATTTTAAAGTATGCGAAAAATCTTTGAGGGAAGATTTAAATATACTCTTGTATGCACACAAGAAAAACAAAGAATATATTAGTGTTCCTTTATCTATATTGCGTCCGGACAGGTTTTTGACAACGATGTACAAAGACCAGGAAAATATCTCTCTTATTGAACCCGAAATTGTCTTAAAATCATTATTATTGAAAAAAGTACTTTTTAAAGATTTGTCTGATGTTATAAATGCAGGAATATTTGATACATATGTAAGAGAATATATTGTAAATAATTTTTCTTCTGAGAATAAAGACGGGTTTTTAAAGCTTATTGATAGTCAAAACCGTGATTTTGAAAAGTATAAAAAGAAGATTGACAGAAAAAATAAAAAAACAAAACGCTCTGAACATAAAGAGATTTATAGCGATATAAATTTGTCAGAACGTTTTGTTTTTGAAGAAGACTAAAAATTTTTATTTACATTCATGTTCAATTTCTGCTTCTTCCGTAATCATTTTTTTGAGTTGTTCAACAGAAACAGTGTCAGGTGCCTGAACTTTGGGTTCGAGACCTTTTTCAAGAAGTTTTGCTTCTTTTTCTTTAAGGTCTGTGTCTGCAACTGTTAAATCTCTGCCTTTTGCTGCGGCCATTATTTGAATGACCATTTCTGTCGGTGCACCTTCTTCGGAAACTTTTTTCTGAACAGCATAACTTTTCCAGTCATCAGGCAGTTTTTTTACTTCACTGTATCCCATTCCTTCATTTGACAATCTCTTTTGGATTTGCGTTTCGAGGACATTTGTGACGTATTCTTTCTGTGATTTGAATCTGTTCGGGATAACAATTTTGTTTCCGATAACTTCTTCAGGGTCACGTTTTTCATATTTTTTGAATAAGTCAGCGGCAATCTTGAGATGTCCGATTTCGTATTCGAGAAACATTTCCCAGATTTTTTTGATTCTTTCATCGACTTCATCTTCAACACAGGTGTAGTAGTTGCAAACTTCAGTAAACTCGTGAAGAAGCAGTTTTTCAAACCAGCTTTCCGTCGGGTCAATTAAAGACTCATACATAGAAACGTGTTCTTCTTCCACGTCTTTGATTTCGGCATATGTCTCTCTGATACATTGGTTTCCGTATTCCATCCCGTGTTCGGCGTAGTAGTTGTGAGTCTGCTGTTCACCGGATACAAGTGTGTAGATGTTTACTTTTGTCTGCGGGTCTGCTGTTGCTTTGTCATAAGGTTTTCTGAGTCTCAAAGTTGCATCATTGTGATGGTATTGTGTCGGACGGCTGAGCATAATGTCTGTCTGCCCTTGAACAATGTCATTTGGACTTATTCCGTGTTCAAAATATGCCCACTGGCTGTATCTGTAAAGGTGATCAAAGTCTTCCAAAAGACCAAAATCAAAAGTTTCTTTTACGTAAGGATCAGGCTCGTTTTGTGCCATCCATGCTGTCAAATCTACCGCAACCTGTTCATAGCCGAGTGTTGTTTCAAGCACTGATTGGTCTGCCGGTGTAAGCCAATTCACTGTTGTTTGCTGCATATCTTCAATTCGTCTTGTTTGTGCAATGAATTTGTTGACTTCTGTATCTGCACAGTTTCTGGAAAAATTGTGTTTGAAGTTCCAGGCTTCTACTTCAATACCGTTCATAAGAATTTGTCTTGTTCTTGTATAACAATCCACTTCTGTTTTGTTAAACGGCTTTTTGGCTATTTCATGCCAGTTTCGTATTTGTTTTTCTATAGGTGTTCCTTTTTCTTGTAAGGGATTAAAACTCATTTTTTACCTTTCCATTTCTATTATCTTTTTCACAAAAAAACAAAGCACCGGATGTTTGGAGCTTTGTTTTAAGGATATACAAAGAAAAGTATTTTTTAATCGCCGGAACTGTTACAATTGCTTACCCATAAGTGCTGATTTTTCGGCTGTCTTTTTGACTGTTTCAAAAAGGATTTCATCTATATTGCTTTCGTTTAGCACCTTGTTGCCTTCGGCAGTGGTGCCTCCCGGAGTAGTGACGTTTGTAATAAGCTGCTGGGGGTCAGTACCTGAATCCAAAATCATTTTTGCCGAACCGAGAGCCGTCTGGGCGGATAGCAGTAGTGATGTTTTGTAGTCCAGTCCGAGCTTTTCGCCGGCTTTTGCAATTTCATCAATAATGTAATAGTAAAAAGCAGGGCCTGAGCCGCTCACGCCCGTTATTGCATCTATATCTTCTTCTTTTGCTTTTATGACTTTGCCGACACTTTCAAAAATTTTGACGACATTTTCAAAATCTTCATCCGTAGCGTGCTCTCCTTTGCATACGGCACTCATTCCGTATCCGAGCAAAGCAGGTGTATTGGGCATTACTTTTATTACCCTTGCCGTTTTTTCGAGTATTTCTTCCACTTTTTTTGAAGAAATACCCGCCGCTATTGTTATTATTAATTTTGTATTGTCAATTCTGTCTTCGATTTCTGTCAGAACTTCTTTTACCACAAACGGCTTGACGGCAAGCAGTATAATATCTGCTTGTGCTGCGGCTTCCCTGTTGTTGTGTACAATTTTTATTCCGAGTTCTTTTTCAATTTTGTGTGCGTATTCTTCATTCGGTTCTGAAGCAATTATATGTTTTTTGTCAAACAATTCCGCTTTTAAAAGACCTTTTATTATTGCTGTTGCCATTTTTCCGGCACCGATGAATCCGATTTTTTTATCCATATGTGTAAACCTTTATTAAATCCTTTGTCGTCCGCATTTGACAATCATCTTTGTCTTATTTATTATGATATAACGCAAAAAAATTAATTCAAGGAGCAATAAAATGAGACGTACATTAGAAGGAACAAAAAGAAAAAGACAAAACGTCAGCGGTTTTAGAGCCAGAATGGCTACTCCCGGCGGAAGAACCGTTCTCAACAGAAGAAGAGCAAAAGGTCGTCACAGACTTGCTATTCAAGCTAAAAAGAGAGCTTAGTTTTGTACTTTAAAAGAATATTTACCAAAGGTCTGCCGTTGCCAAACAGAGCAGACCTTTTTTGACTATTGCAGGTTATTTATGCTTCCCAAAAAATACCGACTTAAAAATTCAAAAGCATTTGATGCTACATATAAAAATCACAAAATTGTCTCGAATTCTTTTTTGACTATATATATCGGTAAAGAAAAGAAAGATTTTGATACAATTACAAAATGCGGTTTTGTTGTGAGCAAAAAATATCATAAAAGGGCTGTTAAAAGAAACAGAATAAAAAGGCTTATGAGAGAAGTGTGCAGGCTGGCAATAAAAGGAAACTCCTTAGGCAATTTAAATAAATATATGTCTTTTATTGTTCTGCCGAAAGAAAACACTTTGGGTATAAAATATTGTGAACTTGAATCAGCATTTCAGCAGCTTGTAAAGAGGGTAAGATGAAGATTATAAAATATGATGATTTAACATTTTCCGAAAAAGAAGAATTCTTAAAAAATATAGAATTTGAAACTATTACCTCTGTGAATGAAATAATTGAAGATGTAAAGCAAAGCGGAGACGGTGCACTAGTCAAATATTCCAGAAAATTCGGTGACGGAATGATTGACAGCATTGAAGTTACTGCTGATGAAATTAAAAAAGCATATAAGAATGTAGATAAACGTACAATTGAAGCAATACAAATTTCAATAAAAAATGTTAAAGAATTTGCACAAAAACAACTTGAATGTATAAAAAATCTTGATACTGCTGTAGATGGTGCAACGTTAGGACACAGAATCATACCTATTCAAACAGCCGGGTGCTATATACCCGGAGGAAATTATCCGCTGCCAAGTACGGCAATAATGACAATTGTTCCCGCAAAAACAGCCGGTGTAGAAAAGGTAATTGCGTGTTCTCCAAAAATTAAAGATGTAACTATTGTTGCCTGTGATATGGCAGGTGCGGACAAAATATACAGAATAGGCGGTGTTCAGGCAGTTGCTGCAATGGCTTACGGAACGGAAACAATTGAAAAGGTCGACAAAATTGTAGGTCCGGGAAACAAATTTGTAACAGCTGCAAAAAAACAGGTGTACGGAGATTGTGGAATTGATTTTCTTGCAGGACCGTCAGAGGTTCTAGTTGTTGCGGATGAAACGGCTAATGCCGAGTTTGTTGCAGCGGATATACTTGCACAATGCGAACACGATAAAGATGCGAGGGCATATTTAATATGTTTTAGTGAAGGTTTTGCCAAAAAAGTTGATAAAATTGCAAAAAAAATGCTGGATAAGCTTTCTACCAAAGGTATTGCAAAAGAATCTTATGAAAAATCATTTGCTGTAGTCGTTGAAAATCTCAATCAGGCAATAGAACTCTCTGACAAAAGAGCACCTGAACATTTGGAAATATGTATTAAAGATGCAGAAAATAAGATTAGTATGTTTAAAAATTACGGCTCTCTTTTTATCGGAAATTATTCAGCAGAGGTTTTTGGTGATTACTGTGCCGGCACAAATCATACTTTACCGACAAATATGGTGGCAAGATATTCCGGAGGATTGAGTGTTTTTGATTTTATTAAAATTCAGACATACCAGTATGTAAGTCAACAAACTGCACAAAAACTTGCAAAGACTGCTTCTGTTATAGCGGAAAATGAAGGGCTTTTTGCTCACAAAAATGCTGCCGATATAAGGAAATAAATTTGCCGAACTACTCTAACACCTTTTTACCATCAATTGAGCTTGCTTTGCTTCTTTAGATGACAGAAGACTGACTCCGTACAGGCACACCTGTAATCCAAGATTCAGCCGAGTCTGGCCGGTTATATAAACTGTTTGATTTCTTTATTTAACAAGCTCTTGAAGCTTTTCTTTGTAAAAACCAACAATATCAATCAGTGCATGTAATGTCAGAGCAGTGATTTCAACTTCCTGTTTCCATTGATTGTAAGAACACTTTAAAGGAAGTGCAACAAGAGGATTGTTCGGAAAATCTCTACAAATATCAGGTCTGTTTTCATAATCCGTGCAAAGTCCGTCTTTGCCGAGTTTCGGACAGTAATAAAAATGGATTGAGTTTATGTCTTCGGTTTCTTTTTCTAGCATTTCAACGTAATCAGGATAAATTTTTTGCGGTTCTTCTATACTTTTATACGGGATAAAAATACTTACAAACTCTTTTGAAAATTTATCTCCGTTTTTTGCACGTTCTTTAAGTTCTTCGTAAGAATACTCAGAGCTTGCCAGTTTGCAGCATGAAGTGCAGCGACCGCAGGAAAAACACTGTCTTCTTTTTTCTATCAACTGTATTTTTTTGTAAATATCTTTTGATATCTTATTTTCAAGAATATTCAAAGCTGCTTCCTGCCAGAACTTGTATCTGCAATTTTTAGGAAATTTTTGAAATAAATTTATTTTATTAAAATCTATATCACAGTTCTGTTTACAGTGATTGCACAAGGCTGATGTTTTCAAAGCGTAAAGCTGCTTATCTATAGCTTCTTGTGCTCTTGAAAAAAGTTCTCTGTATATCTTTTTAGTTTTAATTATTTCGTTTTGTAAGGTATTCACAATTACAATATAGCACATTGCAATAAAATGATATAGAATAAAAACAGGGAATGGAGAGTGGAAGATTGAAAAGAATTCATCAGTTATCAAGACAGTTAATAAATCAAATTGCAGCGGGCGAGGTTATTGAAAGACCGGCCTCTGTTGTGAAAGAACTTGTTGAAAATTCAATAGATGCAGGTGCAACAAAAATTGAAATTGAAATCAGTAAAGATTGCCTTTCTATAAGAGTTTCGGACAATGGTTCAGGTATTCATCCCGACGATATTGAACTGGCATTTTTAAAACATGCAACAAGCAAGATTGTTTCATCTGAGGACCTTTTTGATATACATACAATGGGCTTCAGGGGGGAAGCTCTTGCAAGTATAATTTCAATAGCAAAAGTTACCTGCAAGACAAGAACAGAAGATAATGAGACAGGTACACAGGTTGATTGTGAAGAATCAAATGTAAAAAAAATGCCGTGTGCATGTGCTGTCGGTACGACTATGGAAGTAAAAGACCTGTTTTATAACACACCTGTCAGGCAGAAATTTTTGAAATCAGAAAGAGCGGAACTTGCAGCTATTGCAGAAATAATACAGGGTATTGCTATTGCAAATCCTTCTGTTTCAATCACTCTTGTGAATGACGGAAAAACGCCAGTGAAAACTTCCGGAAGCGGAGACCTATTGTGCGTTTTGACGGAAATCTATTCAAATTCTATTGCTGAAGAACTCAAAAAAATTAACAAAACAGATGAGATTTCAAAATTGCATACAACAGGCTATTGCTCTACTCCCGAGTTTACACGTTCAACAAAAAAGTCTATTTATGTTTTTGTAAACAATAGAGTTGTAAAATGTCCCGTTATTTTAAAAGCGATTGATACAGCGTACAAAAATATGCTTCCTGCCGGAAAATATCCTTTTGTTTGTATAAATCTGGATATTCCTCCAAGTGATGTTGATGTAAATGTTCATCCTACGAAAAAAGAAGTGAGATACAAAAATCCGAACCAGATTTTTAATTTTATCTATAGTTCAATAATAGATGCACTTTCTTCATTTAATATTTCAAAGCAAGACGATGACAATAATGTGGTTATTCCGTTCGGAAATTATGATTCTTTATCGGAAGGCTCGACAGACTCCGCAAATGTCAGAGATGATGACACGGTTTATCTTGGTGATATTGCGTTTAATAAGGTTATGGAAACAAATGAAAAACAGTTTTCTTTTCTTAACGAAAATCTCTCAAAGCCAAGCTATGAAATGAATGTAAAACAGATAGATTTTGGCATTTCAAATCAAGCGGAAGTAGAAGAAACTATTAATATAATAGGCCAGTACAGAAATACATATATTATCTTCGAAGAGGATACGGAATTAAAAATTGTTGACCAGCACATTGCTGATGAGAGATATATCTTTGAGACCCTGCAAAAAGAGTTGAAATCAAACACAGATGCACAAATTCCTTCCCAGCTTTTGCTGATTTCAGATGTGATACAGCTTGAACCCGCGGATGTTAATTTGATTGAAGAAAATTCCGAAAAATTAAAAAGATACGGTTTTGAAATTCAACAGGTCTCAGAGAGAGAGATTGTCTTCAAAAAAATTCCTCAGGTTATTGCTCACATAAAAGTGAAAGATATTTTGTCAGACATTTTGGAAAATCTGCATGGCGATTTGAACAATCTGGAAGAAAAAATGCTCGTTACAATGTCATGCAAAGCTGCGGTAAAAGCAGGAGCGGAGCTTAATATTTGGCAGATGGAAGAGTTAATCAAAAAATGGAAAACTACAAAAATGCCTTATACATGTCCTCACGGAAGACCGATAGTTCACTCTTTCAGCGAGAAAGAGATTGCTGCTTTTTTCCATAGGAACGTTTAGCATATTTAGTTAAGAAATGTAAAAACAGTTATAAATTATGCACATTGACTATATAAAAATAATATACTAAATGGTAGTATTGTTTTATGAATTAGTAGTCAAAAAAGGGGTGAAATTTATGATTTGCTGTGCAGACATAGAGAAAAAAGATTTAAAGAAACTTAAAAAAGTTTGTCATAAGGCTCTTAAGGAACTTGGTAAAAAGAATTTTGCTCTGATAATTCACGGAAACAGTTTTCCTTCTGAACCTGGCAAAAATACCGGATTTGGTACACCGAATTCAAAAGCAGGAATGAATCTTATGGATTTTGCATCAGGGGTGTTTAATGCAATACAGCTCGGTCCTCAAGGAAAGACAAAAGCCTGTGATGCTTCTCCGTATACCGGTACTATTTTTTCTAACAACCCTCTTTTTATAGATTTGGAACAGTTGACAAAAAAAGAATGGGGAAATATTCTTTCTGAATCTACTTACCAAAAAATCTGCAATGAAAATCCGAATAAAGATATAAATAAAACAGCTTATTCGTATATTTTCAATGCTCAAGAAGAAGCTTTGCAGGAAGCTTACTTGAATTTCAAACAGTGGAATGACAAAAAGCTGAACAAAGAGTTTGAAAAATTTAAAGAAGAAAACGATTTCTGGCTTTCAAAAGATGCTCTGTATGAAGCATTGATTGTAGAAAACAACAATGACTACTGGCCGTTGTGGGACAACAAAACAGACAGAAACCTCTTCAACCCGAAAACTGAAGAAGAAAAGAAAGCTGCTTTTTTAAGAGAAAAAGAGCTTCGTTTGAAATATGCCGACGAAATCAACTATTATGCATTCTGCCAGTTTGTTGTTGCAAAACAGAATGAGCAGACAAAAAAATATGCAAAAAAACATGATCTCAAGATGATTGCAGACAGACAGGTAGCCTTCTCGGACAGAGATAGTTGGGCTTATCAGTCACTGTTTCTGGATGGATGGATGTTGGGCTGCCCTCCGGATTATTTTTCAGAAGACGGTCAGGCATGGGGATTCCCTGTCGTTGATCCGAAGAAAATGTTTAATGAAGACGGTTCTTTGGGTGAAGCGGGATTGCTTTTGAAACAGCTTTACAAAAAGATGTTCAGAGAAAATCCCGGCGGTGTAAGAATTGACCATATTGTAGGTTTGATTGATCCTTGGGTATACAAAGCTGGCTGCAAACCGATGCCTGAGCAAGGTGCGGGCCGTTTGTATTCTTCACCGGAGCACCCTGAATTGTCACAGTATGCTATTGCAACTATGGATGACTTAAATCTTGAACTCAGTTCTGACAAAGAAAAAAGAGTTAAAAAGCTTACAAAAGAACAGATTAAAAAATACGGTGCAATGATAGAAAAAATCGTCATAGCAGCGGCAAAAGAGGAAGGTTTGAACAAAGATTCAATTGTTTGCGAAGATTTGGGTACTTTGACCTTTCCTGTTGAATCTGTTATGAAAGAATATGAGTTGCAGGGTATGAGACTTACCCAGTTTGTAAAACATGACAAACCTGAACATCCGTACAGATGCTGCAATATTGTTCCTCACTGCTGGGCAATGGTTGGCACACATGACAATGAGCCTATATCTATGTGGGCAAACGCTATGATAAATACTCATGAAGGATATCTGAATGTATTAAATCTTGTTGATGATATGTATTCAGAGCTTCAAGGCAAAGACAGAGACGACTTTATCGTAAAACTGACTACTGATGCAAAAGCTTTGATGAATGTAAAACTTGCTGAAATATTTGCATCAAAGGCAGAAAATATTCAGGTATTTTTCTCTGATTTGTTCGGTTTGCAGCAGACTTACAATACACCGGGTACATCAGGTGATCAAAATTGGTCTTTAAGACTGCCTGACAACTTTGAAGAATTGTATTTCAGAAATGCAAAAGACGGTTGGGCTCTTAATTTGCCGTTGATTTTAAAAATGGCAATTGAGGCTCGCGGCAGCAAATTTGCATCAAAACATAAAGGACTGTTGAAAGATTTGGAAGAACTTATATAATAAAGTTATGAACGAATCTGTTGACAATTTGATTGAAACCAATGCCCTCATTGAACAACATATACATGGGGGCTTTGGTATAGATTTTTCAATATGTACGGCTGCCGAGTTTGTTGAGTTTTCGAAAAAAATACTCAAATACGGTGTTTGTGGATTTTACCCTACTCTGGTCACTGACACATTGGAAAATATAAAAACGCAAATTTATGAAATAAAAAGAGCTATACAAGTACAATCATCGTCAAAAGAACATATGGCAAAGATTTTGGGTGTTAATCTCGAGGCTTGCTTTCTAAATCCTGAAAAGAAAGGAATTCATGACGAAACTCTGTTTCTTGCACCAACGATTGAAAATTATAAAAAAATTGAAGATGACGTTATAAAAATTGTTACGCTTGCTCCGGAGCTGGATGAAGATTTTGCCCTTTGTAAATACTTAAAATCAAAGGGTGTAAAAGTCTCGGCAGGGCATTGCATGGGAACTGATCTCTCTGAGGTTAATCAGGTTACTCATCTATACAATGCAATGGGTGCTTTTTCGCATAAAGAAAAATCTACGGTTGTTTCTGCGTTATCTGACGATGAAATTTTTACTGAAATTATTGCTGATTTTAAACATGTTCAAAAAGATGTTTTAAAAATAACTTTCAGAACAAAACCTTTAAGCAGAATTATACTCATAAGTGACGCATTGCCTATTACGCACAGCAGCAAAGAATCTATGAAATTTTGTAATAAAGATGTTTTTATGAAAGACGGAAAAGCTGTTGATGCTAAAGGTACAATGGCCGGAAGTACGACTTTTGTTTCCGATATAATTAAAGGTCTTGTAAAAGAAAATATGCTGGATTTGAAAACAGCTGTATCAATGGGCTCAACAAATATAAGCGGTAATTTAAGTGTTTTAAAAGATTCTAAAGTCTATTGGACATCTGATTTAAATATTTGTGCAATAAATATAAACGGCGATATTATTACATTTTAGTACATTTGTTAAGAAATATTAAGCAAAGTATATACTAATTTAGCAATTAATATATACTTTTTGTTTTTATATATATGTAAGAGAGAAAAACAGAGGTCAGAGAGAAATGTTAAACGCTACAAATCCATTTGCAAACTATACTTTAGCTATAACCGCACAATATGATGAAACAAGAACAGGAATTGAAGAAGCATCAAAGAAACCTTCAAGAAAGATATACAGAACAATGGATGCACTGCTTGAAGAATGTGTTTTCTTAGGTGCAACAAGATTTGGAAACAACTTTATTGCTTAAAAAAATGATAGGCAAAACAAGACTAATAACAAAAACTACAAGCAAAACTAGACTTTAAATAAAACCTGAACAAGAGTTCAGGTCTTTTTATTATTTTACTGATGGTGTTTGTCCGGTTTTATTACCTGAATATTTCTTGTTTCTGAAAAGTCACATCTGGCGGCTTTTATTTTTTCTCTTGTTTCTTCATCGAGACTGTGTCCGCTCACTAGTCTGTCAACAAAACCATTGTTTAATTTGACTGCTTTGGGCAGAGCACCAATTTCGTCAAGGATATCTTTAATCTGTACAAAATCATAGGAGTAAGACTGTTTTGACTGATAAACAAGAGTTTCTCCGGTTGTTGCTTCGACAGGTTCTCCGCCTTCATCAAAATATAGTTTAAAAATAGATTTTAAATCTTGAAGCTCTGACTGCATGGTTTGTATTGCTTGCTGTATACGCAAAAATCTTTCGAAAAGATAGTCAATATTGTCTATTTGTTTCATCTGCCAGTCATATTTTTTTTCGTAGAGTTTTTTAAGCTTTGGATAAGCCTTAGCAAGACCTATAGTATCAGCCATTGCACGATGTCTTGTATCAAATTCTACTCCAAATTTTATCATCAAGTTTTCGAGTCCGTGTGATTCGAACTCCGGATAAACTTCTTTAAACAAAAATTGAGAATCTATTCTTTGATTTTCAATAGGTTTACCGTAAAGACGTTTTGATGCCTCATTTATAAAGTTGTAATCAAATATTGCATTGTGTGCAACAATTGGATAATTTCCTATAAATTCAAGAATTTTAGGCATAACTTCTTCTTCTGTAGGTTTGTCTGCGACCATGTCTTCTGTTATACCGTGAACAGCCATGCTTGATTTTCTTATGTGTTGTTTGGGATTTATCAAAGTTTCGTAACTATCTTTGATAACACCGTTTTCAAGTCTTACTGCAGCAAATTCTATAATTCTCTCTTTTTTGTAGTCCAGTCCCGTTGTTTCCACATCAAGGACAATTTCTATACATTTTTTTCTTGGCATTCAAATCTCCCTTAATTCTATATTATCACAAACGAATATTCAGTCATCTAATTAACAAAATTTACACTTTGAATAAAAATATAATTGTTCGTAAAAAGCACGCCCTACAGGCAGTACAGGGATGAAAAGAGTCTCAGGACTTGACTTTTTATCTTTATGCGTTACTATATTCAGGAACTTAGTTTTTAAACGGTTTTGTGAAAGTCAAAGCAAAGTTAGTTTGAAAATAAGTTCCGGGAGACTCAAAAAGGGTTTTGGGACAATAAAACATCAGAAGATACTCCCACCTTGAGTCAGGGCGAAAGCTTTTTCCCGTTTCGAGTTACAAAACAGAGGATTAACATTTGATTAGAAAGTTACTAACACTAACCTTGCTATTCATTTTTTGTCTTTTAACAAATCCGGGCCAAACACAAGCAGCTACTTCAAAAGCCACAGTCAAAGATTATATTGTAAAACATTCTTTGGAGATGGGTATTGATCCTGCTTTGGGCTTGAGTATAGCAAAAATGGAGTCAGGGTTTGTGCATGAAAAGAAAAGCTCTTACGGAGCGGTAGGTGTTTTTCAGCTTATGCCGTCAACTGCAAGAAGACTCGGCTACAACCCGTATTACTTGAGTGACAATATACGCGGTGGTTTGATGTATTACAAAATGATGTATCAAAAATTTGGCTCAGTAGAGCTTGCACTTGCCGCTTACAATGCAGGACCAGGAAATGTCAGCAAATACAAAGGAGTTCCTCCTTTCGCTGAAACAAAAAGGTTTGTCAGAGGTATTATGAATGAATATTATGCTCAAAAAGCAAATCCGGATCCTGCGATTACAAAGTATAAAACTCAAAATACCGCAAACAGTATCGATAAGGCGTTATCGTCATCCGACGACAGTGTCTTAAAAAGAACCGGTGCACAGCCAAATGAAACATTGCCTTTTGTTTCATTATCCGGTGCGATTTAGCATAATTAGCTAATAAAATTTTTATAAAAAGCATTTTGTAAATTTTTTATCAAAAAACTACAAAATGCTTTTTGTTTATTTTAGAATTAAATCAAGTTAAAGATAGCCGAGGATGTATGTTTAAAGAAACAAAAACCCACGAAGTCACTACCGACGTAGTTATTTTGACTATTAAGGACGCGAAATTAAAGGTATTGCTTGTTAAACGTGCACATGAACCATTCAAAGGCAAATGGGCTTTACCGGGCGGTTACGTTAGACTTCCTGAAACTCTCGATGATGCTGCATTAAGAATTTTAAAAGAAAAAACTAATGTACAAAATATTTATTTAGAACAGTTGTACACTTTTGGTGATCCATTACGTCACCCGAATTCACGTGTTATTACTTGTGCTTATTTCGCGTTGATTCGCTCTGATGATATAGTGTTGTCTTTTGAAGAGAATACAGAAATTACGGAAGTAAAATGGCATCCTGTAGACGCTCTTCCTGCGTTGGCTTTTGACCACAAAGAAATTATTGAATATTCTCTGAAACGTACACGTGAACGTCTTGAATTTTGTCCGATAGCCTTCCAGCTTTTGCCTCAAAAATTCACACTGACGGAACTTCAAAAAGCTTACGAGCTTATACTTATGAAAAAGCTGGATAAAAGAAATTTCAGGAAGAAATTTTTGTCCCTTGCTATTTTAAAAGAGCTTGATGAATATACAAAATCAGGTTCCAAAAGACCCGCAAGACTTTATTCCTTTGATAAAATTACACTGGATTCAAAAAGAGGGCATTTCTTCTCATAATTTGTCTGACCATCTTTGCCTGTCTCAAGATAGAGGAACAGAAATTAAGATTGATTTGTAATCACATATTTGGTAAGATCCTGTGCTTGCTTCGCTTTCCTGAGTGACAAAAATGCAGGGCTTGGGACTAGATACCTTGTTAAAATATAATCTTTAATTATGTTTATTTTTAGAATTTTTTCAGGTTTGTGTAAAGAGCATCGACTGCCTTTTTGCCTTGTTTACCAAAATCTATAACATACATTTTTGAAGAACCGATTTCCTTAATTTCATCTATGTGTCCTATACCGAATTTTCCGTGAAAGACTCTGTCACCTTTGGAAAATTCTTTTGGTGCAGATATGGTGTCGTTTGCTTGGGCTGCTTCTTTTCGTTTTTTTTCTTCAAGCATTTTCTGAATAGGATTGTTTTCCAGCAGTTTTTTTACTTTTTCTTCATCTTTTATTTTGTTAGTCTCATTTTTAACAACAAATGCTTCTTTTTTGGTAAAACTGTTTTGTTGCTTTGGTTCTTGTGATTTGTATGCAATCTTGGGTTTTACAACTTTGCTTATATTTTGAGTATGTTGACCTGTAACTGGTGCAACAAAATTTGTGCCGAATGAGTTTGTTTTTTCAACATAGCCCGAACGGTCAGATTTAATTTTGCTTACAGCCTGTTTGAATGTTGATGTTTTGCCTGATGATAATAGAGAATCATTGCTTATGTTTCTGTCTGTAAGATTTTCCGGAATTTCCGATAAAAATCTGCTCGGCTGAAAATATTCTGTTCTGCCCCACATCTGACGGCGTTTAGCATATGTTATATACAGTTTTTGCTTGGCTCTTGTTACACCGACATACATCAGCCTTCGTTCTTCTTCCAAATCCTGCCAGCTGCTGCTTTCACCGATTGAACGGCTGTGAGGAAAGATTCCTTCTTCCAATCCGGCAAGAAATACGGTTTCAAATTCCAAACCTTTTGCTGCGTGTAGTGTCATAAGTGTAACAGCATTGTCTGAATCGGGAGTTTCGTCCAGGTCGCTGACAAGAGCAACCTGTGCAAGAAATTCACCGAGAATATTGTCTTCTTCATCGGGTACAAAATCTCTTGCTACATTAACAAGCTCTTGCAGGTTTTCAATTCTTGACTCTGCTTCTTCCGTGTCTTCCTGTTTTAATTCTGCAAGGTATCCTGTTTTTTCTATTACAAAAGCAATAAACTCCGGGAGTGACATTTTGTCTTTTTCTTCAGTAAGATTGTCAAGTAAGAGCTTAAAGGCTCTGAGTTTTGCTTTTACACCGGAAGAAAAATCATCATAATTGTCAATATTTTCAAGAATTTCATACATTGAATAATCCATTGAATCTGCGATTTCCTGGATTTTTTTGACAGTTGTATCGCCGATTGAACGTTTCGGCACATTTATAATTCTTTTCAAACTTTGAGAATCATGCCTGTTGTACAAAAGTTTCAGGTACGCAATTATGTCTTTAACTTCTTTTCTGTCATAAAATTTTAATCCGCCGACCATTCTGTAAGGTATTCCTTGAGAAATCAATGCTTCTTCTATTGGGCGTGATTGAGAGTTTGTTCTGTATAGTACGGCACAATCATTCAACGAACCTGTGTAACGCCTTATTTTGTTTGCAATGTAGTAGGCTTCATTTGATTCGTCTTGTGCTTCGTAAATATCGATTTTTTCGCCCTGACCTTTGGTTGAGTAGAGATTTTTGCTGACACGTTCAGTATTGTTTACAATAATTGCATTTGCAGCATCAAGTATGGTTGCAACAGAACGATAATTTTTTTCAAGTTTAATAAGTTTGGAGTTTTTGTAGTCCTTTTGAAAATTAAGAATTATTTTGTAATCTGCACCTCTCCAGCTGTATATAGACTGGTCAACATCTCCGACAACGCAGAGGCTTCTGCCTTTTAATTCTTCTTCTGTTTTTCCGTTTGAGTACAGGTGCCTGATTAACATATATTGGCTTATGTTTGTATCCTGAAACTCATCGACAAGAATGTGTGAAAATCTTTCGTGATACTTGTTTCTTACTTCTTCATTAGTGGAGAGGAGGTTTACCGTAAGAAGGAGCATGTCGTCAAAATCTATTGCATTGTTTGCCATAAGCTGTTTTTCATATTCATAATAGATTTCTGATATTCTTTGGGTTCTGTAGTCTCTTGCCCTTGTTGCAAAAGTATAAGCATCCTGCATTTTGCTTTTGGCATTGCTTATAGCCGCTTTAACAAGTTTGGGTGCAAAAACTTTCTCATCGATATTTAGTTTTTTTATTGCGTTTTTTATAATAGTGTTTGTATCGCTATCATCATATATGACGTAATTTTTGTCCCACTTTCTGCCGTCCGGGCTTTTGTAGTTTTCAATATCAAAACGCAAGATTCTGCCGCAAATATTGTGAAAAGTGCCGACCCACATCTTTTTGACAATTTCTTCCCCGAGCATTTTAGAAAGACGTTCTTGCATTTCTTTTGCAGCTTTGTTTGTAAATGTTACGGCAAGAATTTTGC
>CALURG010000024.1 GCA_944323115.1 Candidatus Gastranaerophilales bacterium | reverse complement strand
ATTTTAATAACATACATTAAATAAGATGAGACTTTCACACTAACACTACCTACCTAACTTCCTAACCTTCCCTTCCTATTAAAAGTATTGCTCTAATGATAAATTAGAGCTTTTTTTTGCGTTGTTTTAAATCTTTTTTTGTAGTCTGTTTACTTTCTTTGATATAAATTTAAATTAGAAAAGGAATGCATATGACAACAAAAAGAGAATGGATTGAAAAGGATTTAAAGTATGTATGGCACCCTGATACACAAATGAAACAATACGAGGGTGAAAATTATAAACCGACAATAATTGAAAAAGGCAGAGGAATATATGTATATGATATTGACGGCAACAAATACATTGACGCAGTATCATCGTGGTGGGTAAATACATTAGGACATTCTGTAAAAAGGCTAAATAAAATCCTTAAAAAACAAGCCGATAAAATTGAACATATTCTGCTTGCCGATTTTACACACAAACCTGCAATTGAGCTTGCTGAACAACTGATTAAGCTTGCCGGTGAACCGTTTACTAAGGTTTTTTATTCCGATGACGGTTCCACCGCCGTAGAAGTTGCTTTAAAAATGGCTTACCAGTATTGGTATCAGACAGGGAAGCCAGAAAAAAAATATTTTGTATCAATGACAGAATCTTATCATGGTGATACACTCGGTTCTGTCTCTGTCGGAGGAATAGACATATACAAAAAAGTATTTAATCCTCTTGTTTTTGAGACATTAAAAATTAATGCACCGTTTTGTTACAGATGTCCGGTTAATTGCAAACAAGGACAGTGTAATATTGAGTGTATAAAAGAAGTTGAGGATTTATTCAAGAAGCGTCACAGTGAAATAGCGGCCATAATTGTTGAGCCTTTAGTTCAAGGTGCGGCGGGTATGAGAATGTATCCGGCCGAATATTTAAAAAAGTTGAGATTTCTTTGTGACAAATATAATATTTTGCTGATTGATGATGAAGTAGCAATGGCTTTTGGCAGAACCGGTAAATATTTTGCATTCGAACATGCCGGAATAAAACCGGATATTTTTTGTGTGGCTAAAGGTATTACAGCCGGTTATATCCCTCTTGCTGCAACTGTTGCTACCGATAAAATTTATAATGCATTCTATGACGATTTTTCAACGTTAAAAACTTTTTATCACGGACACAGTTTTACAGGTAACCCTTTGGCCTGTGCTCTTGCCGTTGAAAATTTAAAGATAATGCAAAAAGAAAAAATAATAGAAAAATTACAGCCCAAAATTTCTTGTTTTAAAAATCAGCTAAACAAATTTAAAAATTTACGACACGTCGGTGATATTCGTCATATAGGTATGATTGGAGCAATTGAACTTGTAAAGAACAAAGAGACAAAAGAACCGTATAGTTTTGATGAAAGAATCGGACACAAAGTATTTCTTGAAGCAATGAAAAACGGGGCAATTCTTAGGCCGATAGGTAATGTTATTTACTTTATGCCTCCGCTTGTTATAAAAGAAAAAGAAATTGAAAAACTTCTAAAAATAGCATATAATGCAATAAAAATTATTACAGATGAGGTTGAGAGAATATGAGAAAATCAGCATTTACTTTGGCGGAAGTTTTGGTAACGTTGTCTGTTATTGGTGTAATAGCTGCATTAACAATACCGACAGTTAACTTAAACGCTCAACAAAACCAAAATGTGGCAGGATGTTTAAAAGCTTATTCATCATTAAGCCAAATGGCTTCTAAATTAAAAATTAAATACGGCCCTATAGGTTTAGGTGCATTTTGGAAAAACGAAGCTGAACTCAGCAAAGCAATGAGAGAAGAAATGAATGTTATTAGCTTTTCTGACACAAGAACATCAAGGACAGGCGTAAAATATTTTAACGGGGATGCTGACACCTTGCCCGGTTATACTTTTACTACAGCAGACGGAATGATATATGTATACGGTGCAGATCAATGTTCAGGAAAAGATTTTACTGATAATGATACCAGCTTGTGCTTGGGCAGATTTGCGGTTGATGTTAACGGTGAAAAAGGCCCTAATATTCACGGAAAAGACATATTTTTCTTTGGATTGATTAGAGGACAAGGTATATTACCTGCCGGAGGTTATAACAATTCTGCTGACTGCGTAACCGGAGGTCACGGCGTTACTTGTGCGGCAAAAGTAATTAAAGAAAAGAAAATTAACTATTAAAGATATTTATTTAAAAATATACGAAAACAACAAAGAATAATAGGTATGTTAATACATACCTATTATTCTTTGTATAGCAATTTCTGCTGTATCTAAAATTTCATACAATTGTGATTTCTCATAAGGATTACCCTCAGCGGTTGTTTGAAATTCAATAATTTTTCCGCTCTTTGTCATTACAACATTGGAATCGACCTGTGCATGCGAATCTTCCGAATAATCTAAATCGAGTTTAACATCACCGTCAATAATTCCGACTGACACAGCTGCAATAGGTTCCAAAACCGGATTTTCTTTTAACAAACCTTGTTCCATCAGCTTTTTAACAGCTTGTTCCAACGCCAAATATCCGCCGCAAATGCTTGCACACCTTGTGCCACCGTCTGCTTGAATTACATCAGCGTCAATTGTTATTGTAAGTCCGGTCATTTTCTCAAGGTCTACACAAGAGCGGAGACTTCTTCCTATGAGTCTTTGAATCTCCTGAGTTCTTCCGGAAATTTTTGTACGTTCTCTTGCACATCTGGTATGAGTAGAGGTCGGCAATAGAGAATATTCTGCCGTAACCCAGCCTCTTGGGTCATCTTTTTCCATCCATTTTGGAGCTTTTTCGTCTACCGACGCTGTCACAATAACTTTTGTATCCCCAAATTCAACAAGTATAGAACTCAGTGCGTGTTTTGTGTAATCTCTTGTGAATTTTATTGTTCTTAGTTCATTATTTTTTCTGTTATTCAATCTTTCTGTCATTTTTAACTCCCATTTTTTCTTTATTTGTGGTAATTTTATCTTAGCAAATATTAAAAATATGGGATAGATTATGACAAAATTTTACTTAACAACCGCAATTGACTATGTAAACGGTGCACCGCACATTGGTCACGCTTATGAAAAAATACAAACAGATGTTCTTGCCAGACATTTTCGTCAAAGATATGATGACGTTTTTTTTCTTACCGGTACAGATGAACATGGTATAAAAATACAAAAAACATCAGCTTCTATGGGTATTTCCCCAAAAGAGCTGTGTGATACAAATGCAAATAAATTTAAAGAATGCTGGGCGGGGCTTGAAATTTCTTATGACAAATTCATAAGAACTACAGACGAACAGCATGAAGAAATTGTCCAAAAAATATTTAAAAAATTACAAGAAAACGGAGATATTTACAAACATTCTTACACAGGGCTGTACTGTTCAGGATGTGAATCTTTCCTAAATCCGAGAGATTTAACTGAAGACGGTTTGTGCCCGGATCACTTGAAAAAACCGGAAGAAGTCAAAGAAGAAAATTACTTTTTTAAACTGTCTAAATATAAAGACAGAATTATTGAATATATAAAGAATAATCCTGATTTTATTCAGCCTGAATTCAGAGCAAATGAAGTTTTAAATCAGCTTGAAAACATAGAAGACATTTCTGTTTCGCGTTCAAAAGATTCGGTAAGCTGGGGTGTACCTGTTTTGGATGATGACAGCCAAACGATTTATGTTTGGATTGATGCACTTTCCAATTACATTACTGCTCTGGGGTATGACCCGGTCAATCCTAATGAAAACTTTAAAACATACAGGCCAGCTGATGTTCAGGTTATAGGACAGGATATTCTCAAATTCCTTGCTATTTATTGGCCGGCATTTTTGATGGCTCTGGATTTACCTTTGCCAAAAACAATATTTGCTCACGGCTGGATAACTATTGATGAAACAAAAATGAGCAAATCACTCGGCAATGTCATAGCTCCGAAAGATGTTATGGAACACTTTGAACTTGAACATCCGGATGCTTTCAGATATTTTATGATGACAGCTGCACCGGCAGGAAGGGATGGAAATTATTCTGACAATGATTTTAAAGAAAAAGTAAATGCTGATCTTGCAAACAATATCGGAAATCTGTTAAACAGAACGCTTAACATGCTTGTTAAATACTTTGACGGAGAAATAAAAGCTGAATTTATTACACCGTCAGATAATGAAATAGCAAAAGCTGCAATGGACACAGTACAAGCTGTAAAAGCAAGATTTGACAAATTTGAAGTAGCCGAAGCGGCACAGGAGATTGTAAATTTTGCCAATATTGTAAACAAGTATGTAAACGATACAGCACCGTGGGGTCTTGCAAAAGAAGAAAAAATGCTAGATTGTGCACAAGTGTTATACAATGTTCTTGAGTCAATGAGATTTATCGGTGCAATGCTTGCTCCGTATTGTCCCAATATCTGCCAGGACATATACAAACAGCTTGACAGAAAAGAAATAGCTGTTGAGGTAAAACTTGATTCTCTTAAATGGGGTGAAATTCCGGTAGGCAACCTTACGGAAAAAGAAAAAATTAAACCTGTATTTTTAAGACTTGATTCGGAAATTGCAGGAGCCGCAAAGAAAGCATAAAAAAACAGAGCAAATGCTCTGTTTTTTTTTAGAATTATTTTAAGCTTGAAATATATCTATTATCGTTGTTACAAATAATTTTAATAATTTGTGATAAAATAACAAATTATGATAGACATTGAACAAAAACAAAAATTAGAAGAATTGGCTTTGAAAGTTAACAAAGCAAAGGAGTATCTTTGACCCCGACAAAGTCAAAGTAAAAATTCTTGCTCTTGATGAAAAACTTCAATCAGAAGATATATGGAAAGACCCCAAAGAAGCTGCAAAAATTTCGCAAGAAGTTTCGGAATACAAAAATGAACTGACCCGTCAAAGTAAATGGGAAAAAATAGTTGATGATTGTAAGCTTTTGGTTGAATTGTACAATGAGTCGGATGATGAATCTTTATGGGAGGAGCTTCAAAATAACCTTGAGCAGCTTGAGAAAGAACTCAACAAATGGGAAATTGAAAAAACTCTCTCTGGTGAATATGATTCGTATGACGCTATTCTTACTGTCAATGCCGGTGCCGGCGGAACAGATGCCCAAGACTGGGCACAGATGCTTTTAAGAATGTATAGCCGCTGGGCCGAAGCAAAAGGCTGGCATGTAGAACTTTTAGACAAGTCAGACGGTGATGAAGCCGGTATTAAATCCGCTACGATAAAGATATCCGGAAAATATGCTTTCGGACTTGCAAAAGCTGAAAGAGGTGTTCACAGGCTGGTCAGAATATCTCCGTTTAATGCAAATGGGAAAAGGCAGACAAGTTTTGCAAGTCTTGAAGTAAGCCCCGTTATTGAAGACTTTGAAAAAGTTATAACTATCCCTCCTGAAGATATTGAGGTGGAAACGATGCGTTCGGGCGGAGCCGGCGGACAAAACGTAAACAAAGTCGAAACGGCAGTTCGAATATTGCATAAGCCGACAGGAATTGTTGTCAAATGTCAGCAGCAGCGTTCACAACTCCAAAACAAAGAAACGGCAATGCAAATGCTGGCTGCAAAACTGCTGGCAATAAAACAGGCGGAACATGACAAAAAACTTGCTGAACTAAAAGGCGAAAACTTTGATATAAATTTTGGTTCACAAATACGTTCATATGTCTTTCATCCCTACAAAATGGTTAAAGACCACAGAACCGGATATGAAGTCGGAAATGTAGACGCAGTAATGGACGGAGATTTGGATGGTTTTATTGACGAATATCTAAAACAAAATTCTTTGCACTAGTCTTTATGTTTCCTACTCCATATTTACTAAATTTTAGCTAAAAGCTTTATTTGTAAAACTTTTATAATATAATTATCTTAGTAAAATTTTTAATATAAATATTATCGTATGTCGTCACAGAAGTATAAATAAGGATAAAAAGATGAAAACAACAGTCGAAAAATTAGAAAATAATGTAGTAAAACTTGATATCGAAATTGATGCTGATACAGCAGAAAAAGAATATTCTAAGGCCTGTAAAAGACTTGCTCAAAGAGTAAACATACCAGGTTTTAGAAAAGGTAAAGCTCCAAGAGCAATACTTGAAAAAAATATCGGAGCGGAATCAATAAAACGTGATGTTTTGGATTCAATACTGCCGGGTGTTTTTGCAAAAGCTATTTCTGAAAACAATCTTAATATTATAACTGAACCCTATCTTGAGTCATACAATTTTGAACAAGGCAAGCCAGTTACTATTGTCGCAAAAATGGAGCTTAAGCCCGAAGTTAAATTTGAACAGTACAAAGGGCTTGATGTAGAAGTTGAAGAGTATAAAACTGCAAAAGATGCAATGCAAAAAGAACTCGATGAACTTGCAGAAAAATTTACTTCTCTGGAAAAAGCCGAAGATAGAGAATCTACTGACAAAGATGTTGTATTGATGGATTTTGAAGGTTTTGTTGACGGAAAACCAATTGAAGGCGGAATGGCAAAAAATTACCTGCTTGATTTGGAACACAGCAATTTTATACCCGGATTTGCAGAACAGCTTGTCGGTCACAAAGCAGGAGAAGAATTTACAATTGATGTAACTTTTCCGGAACAGTACCATGAAGAAAAACTTAAAGGCAAACCGGCACAGTTTAAAATAAAACTGGTTGAAATTAAATCTAAAATTAAACCGGAAATTAATGATGAATTAGCTAAAAAAGTAGGAAACTTTAAAAACCTTGAAGAATTAAAAGCTGATATACAAAAATATCTTGATAATGCAGAAAAAATCGAAAACGACAAAAGAAGTGCAAATAAAGTTTTTGATGTAATTCTTTCAAAAATGTCCGTTGATATTCAAGACACAATGATTGAAAGAGAAAAACAAGCTTTGATTTCTGATTTTAAACAAAAGGTAGCACATTCAGGTGTGTCTTGGGAAGACGTGCTAAAACAAGACGGTGCTGAAAAAATAGATAAAGAACTAAGAGAAGAGGCTGTTAACAGAATTAAAAACTCTCTTATGATGTCCGAAATTGCTAAACTTGAAAACATACAAATTACGGCTCAAGATTTGGATCAAAAGCTTTCGGAAATGGCTGATTTGTACCATACTAATAAAGATGCCATTATAAATGAAATCAGAAAAAATGCATCTTTGATTCAGTCACTGTCACAACAAGCATTGAGCCAAAAGGTTACAAAATTTCTCATTGACAACAACAATATAAAATTCGTTGCAGAAGCAAAAAAGTAGATTATAATATTAATAAGTACATACAATAGAAAGCGAAAGGATTATTTATGAGCTTTGTACCAACAGTTGTAGAACAATCAAGCCGCGGTGAACGTGCATTTGACATATTTTCAAGACTTCTAAGAGAAAGAATCATCTTTTTGGGTACACCTATTGATGACATGGTTGCAAATTTGGTAGTTGCACAGTTGTTATTGCTTGACTCGGAAAATCCCGAAAAAGATATAATGCTATATATTAATTCACCGGGTGGCAGCGTTACAGCGGGTTTTGCAATATATGACACAATGCAGCATATACGTTCCGATGTATCTACGATTTGTTTGGGACAAGCAGCTTCAATGGGTGCATTTTTGCTTTCTTCCGGTACTAAAGGAAAAAGACTTGCATTGCCTCATTCAAGAGTATTGATTCACCAGCCTTTGGGTGGTGCTCAAGGCCAGGCAACAGATATCGAAATTCAGGCTGCTGAAATTTTAAGAATCAAAAAAGCTCTGAATGAAATTCTTGCTTCCAATACAGGTCAATCTATTAAAAAAATTGAAAAAGACACAGACAGAGATTATATCATGACTCCTGAAGAAGCTCTTGAGTATGGTATGATTGATAAAGTTATTTCAATGGATAAACATCCGAAAGCCGAATAATTACAATTTGGCAAAAAAGGAGAAAGACAATGGTTAAACATGATGACAGCCGTTTAAAATGTTCATTTTGCGGAAAGACACAAGATCAGGTAAAAAAACTTATTGCCGGACCTGAAGTCTATATTTGCGATGAATGTGTTGAATTGTGCAATGAAATATTGGATGAAGAATTCTTTGAAAACAAAGATAAAGGCGAAAAAGATGAACGCAAAGAAACTGATATTTCATCCGTGCCAAAACCTCACGAAATCAAAGCATACCTTGATGAACATATAGTCGGCCAGGACGACGCAAAGAAAGTTTTGTCCGTTGCTGTTTACAACCATTACAAAAGAATTGCACACAATTCTACGGAAAAAGATTCAACCGGTATAGAAATTCAAAAAAGTAATATACTTCTTGTAGGACCGACCGGTTCAGGTAAAACATTGCTTGCTCAAACTCTTGCAAAAATGCTTGATGTTCCTTTTGCTGTTGCAGATGCGACTACATTGACAGAGGCAGGTTATGTGGGTGATGACGTAGAAAATATACTTTTACGATTATATCAAAGTGCTGAATTTGATGCTCAAAAAGCGGAAAGAGGCATAATTTATATTGATGAAATAGATAAAATTGCCAGAAAATCAGAAAACCCGAGTATTACAAGAGATGTCTCCGGAGAAGGTGTACAGCAGGCTCTTTTGAAAATGATTGAAGGTACTGTTGCAAATGTTCCTCCGCAAGGCGGCAGAAAACATCCGCATCAGGAGTTTATACAAATTGACACAAAAAATATTCTTTTCATTGTCGGCGGTGCTTTTGTCGGTTTGGACAAAATAGTGGAAAGAAGAGCAGGTGAAGGTACTTCATTGGGCTTTGGTGCAAAAGCTCCGGCTACTGCGGCAGAAAAAGAAATTGCTGCACAAAAAATGCTTAAAAAACTACAACCCGAAGATCTTCTTAAATTTGGTCTTATTCCTGAATTTATTGGTCGTGTGCCGATTTATGCTGTACTTGACCAGATAGATGAAGCTACATTGAAAATGATTTTGACTGAACCAAAAAATGCAATCATTAAGCAGTATCAGTGTTTGTTGAAAATGGATAATGTTGATTTGAAATTTGAACCTGAAGCTATTGATTTAATTGCAAAAGAAGCAATCAAACGTAAAACCGGTGCTCGTGCATTGCGTTCTATAGTCGAAGAACTTATGTTAAATATAATGTACGAAGTTCCTTCACAAGAGAATATTCACGAGTTTACTGTTACGGCTGAAATGGTTAAAAAACGTGACAATGTGGCTGAATTGATAAAATTGCCTCAAAAAAACACTGAGACTATCATAGATTCTAAAGAAGAAATAGCATAATCTAAAAAAATCTCTTGATTTCAAGAGATTTTTTTTAATATACATTTATGTATAATTATTTATTATGGAATCAAAAACAAACACTATTGCATCAAAATTATTAGGTAAAAATGTCAAAGGCTCTGATTTGTACAATCCGGCATTTTTGGTTTCTGTGCCAAGAATCGAAAATAGACAGCAATATAATATTTTTGAAAATGACTTGCCGTTTTGCGGATATGATATTTGGCATGCATATGAGTTTTCTACAATGACACAAAACGGTTTGCCGGTTACACGTCTTATGAAAATGAAATACAGCTGTCAAAGCAAATATATTGTAGAGTCAAAATCTCTAAAACTTTATCTTAATTCTTTTAATATGACTAAAAACGGCAAGAATACGCAAGAATGTCTTAATATAAGCAAAAAAATTATAGAAAAGGATTTGTCTGACTGTTTAAAAACCGAAGTTGAAATAAACTTTTTGGAAAATGATATTAAGGTTTTTAAAGTATTTGATGATTTCAAAAACTTACTCAAGCTTACTGACGAAAATGCATTAAAAATCGAAAAATTTAAAGAATCTCCCTCACTTTTGGAATTTGCACAAACGTCTAAAGAACAAACTTACAAATTGTACTTTGACGCACTTCGTTCAAATTGCAGGGTCACTCACCAACCGGATTTTGGAGATGTGTTTATATATTACAAATCAAAAAAACATATTTTAGAAGACAGTTTAATTAAATACTTGTGCTCATTTCGTTCGGAGTTTCATTTTCATGAAGAATGCTGTGAAATGATTTTCAAAAGATTGTACGATATTCTGGATAAAAATGACGGTTTATTTGTCTGTATTTTGTACACAAGACGGGGAGGAATTGATATTTGTCCTGTCAGGTACAGCAAAAATTGCGAGTTTAGCGATTATACTAATTTAACAGATACTTTAAAACTTGTAAGACACGGTATAAAACAATAAATATACAAAATGAGTTTTATTTGTTAAAATTTGAATAATAATTATTGGAGTTTTTATGAAATATTTGTATTACATTGTTTTGTCCGTCTCAATTGTGATAATCGGCTTGATATATTTATTTGTAATGAATCCGTATGACAAACAGTACAAAAGTTTTTATTTGGAAAAAGAAGCTGCTGCTGCTCTTGAAAAAGGGGATATAGATACGTATTTAGAACTTGCTGACAGTTCTGTTTCCAAGAAATATCATAGTTCACAAAATCTTATTTTATCTATTATTTACAAAAAGATTGGAAGATATGATGATGCAAAAGAAGTTATATCAGAATTCAAAAAAGACTATGATTATTCATACTGCACTTTTTACAAAGATGCAAGATTCAGATATATATGCCGTGCTTATGCAACTCTTAATCCCGTAAAATATGACATGGATAAGCATGCAAAGTATGCTGAAATATATTTTGAAAACGAAGAATATGAAAAATCTCTTGCAGAAATGATTATTGGCCAAACTGATCAACCTTGCCTCAGAGCAAAAATCTTTGCTGCAAGAAATATATTCCCTGCCGCATACAAAAATCTTCACTATTGTAAATTGCAAAAATCAAACAACAAAGAATACATTTTGACAAAAGCCTATGTTTTGCAAAAACAAAAGAAATATGACAAAGCAAAGAAATATTATTATAAAAGCATAAATAAAAATTGTACAAATTCCGAAAAATGCAAAGGTAATAACATCTCTTACCTTATGCTGGGTAAATTGTTTATGGAAGAAAAAGATTACCGCTCAGCAATTGTTTATTTCAAAAAAGTTATGCAAACAGAAAATTACAATTACAAAGCAAATTATTATACGGGAATCTGTTACAAAAAATTGAATGAGCCTAAAATGGCAAAATATTACTTTGAACAAGCAAATAAATATAATCCGGACAACTCGGAACAAATAAATAAACTCATATCTGATATCAAATAATTAATATCATCTATATATATTGTTGTGTTTGTTTAAAAAAAATAGTAAAATAATTTTACTTGTCTGACTATTGATATTAGAGAGGATATGATATGAAATTACATATGCAAATCTTAATTGCACTCGGTTTAGGAATTAAACGAAACGGACATATATTTCTGGGACTGATTGCCGGTATTATTCTCGGTATTGCAATGCACGCTTTTCAAGCAACACATGACTCCTCAGCGATATATAATGTCATATACTCTGTTTTGAATTTTATAGGTCAGGCATTTATTAGATTGATTCAAATGGTCATTATACCGTTGATATTTAGTGCAATTATAATAGGTATATCAAGTATAGGCGACAACAAACAGCTCGGTGCTTTCGGTATAAAAATGATTGTATACTACTCAATTATATCAATTGCCGCTGTAATTATAGGTTTAGCACTTGCATTTGCTCTACATCCGGGAGACGGTGTTCAGTCATTTATCAGCCAAGAATCAGCTGTTGAAACACAGCAAATTGTCAGTCAGGCAATAGCTGACCAAAAAGGTCACATTTCTGAAATGTTTATTAACCTGATACCGGCAAATCCGATGGAAGCACTCTCTAAAGGTGAAATGATTCCTATTATTATATTTATAATGGTATTTGCAATTGCACTGGCCAAAGTAGGTGAAATCAACAGACCTGTCGTCTCATTCTTTGAATCAATTTTTGCCGCAACAATGAAAGTAACTGACGGTATAATGTATCTTGCTGCACCCGGTATTTTTGCTCTCACCGCTACAGCAATCTCTTCATTTGGCATATCGGTATTTACAAGTATTTCAAAATACTTTTTAGCTATATTTATTGGTTTTGCTATACAGTTGTTTGTTGTATACCCGATTCTTATGAAAGTATTTTCAAAAGTTCCTGTCAGACTTTTCTTTGCTGCAATTGCAGAGGCAATGATGGTTGGTTTTGGTACTGCAAGCAGTTCTGCAACCCTTCCTCTTGTTATTGCCTGCTGTGAAAAAAGAGGTATTTCTCACAAAGTATGCAGTTTTGTTCTGCCTTTGGGTGTAACTTTGAACTTTGATGCAACTGCAATGTTTCAAGTAATTGCAGTGTTATTTTTAACACAAGCTTACGGTATTTCTGTAGAACCTTTACAGGTTATTCAAATTGCGGTTCTTGCAATAGTTGCATCAAGTACCTGTGCAGGTATACCTGGCGGCGGAATTATCACTATTGCATTAGTGTTGAACGGTCTCGGTTTGACACCGACTCAAATGGTAGAAGGTTTTGCGTTCTTGTTTGCTGTGGACAGAATTGTTGATATGTTCAGAACAATGCTGAATATCACATCTGATGCTGTAGTCACTGCCGTAATCGCAGATAATGAAAACGAACTCAACTATGATATGCTCACAAATGTTGAGTCATACAAAGATATAATTTAAATTATGAATCTGACTGTTCACAAGTCTACCGGATTAAACGGCGATATTACCATACCATCAGATAAATCCATTAGTCACAGAGCTGCTATGCTTTCTGCTTTAACTGGTTCTGTTGTTGAAATACAAAATTTCTCACTTGGTGCGGATTGCTTGTCGACGCTGAATATAATTAAAAATCTAGGATGCGAAGTTGACTTTTTGTCTGAGAATTTTATTTCTGTCAATGCAAAAAACGTTTTTAAAAAAGACAGATATAACCTTGATTGTGGAAATTCCGGAACTTTAATGAGGCTTTTTTCAGGTATATTGGCTTCAAGAGAACTTGAAGTTGTGTTATCTGGTGATGAAAGTTTGTGCAGACGCCCGATGAAAAGGATTATTGTTCCTCTTGAGCTAATGGGTGCAAAATTTAAACACAATAACTATACTGCTCCGTTAGTTATTAAAGGTAGAGAACTTTTTCCAATTGATTATAAACTGCCTATTGCTTCGGCTCAGGTCAAATCTTGTATTCTTCTTGCAGGGCTAAATACTTACGGAACAACAAAAGTAACAGAACCGTATATATCAAGAAACCATACTGAAAGAATGTTAGAATATCTTGAGGCTGATATTGTTTCTGACGGGAATGTTGTAAAAATTAAAAAATCTAAACTTGTCCCTAAAAATATAAACATATGCGGTGATATATCGTCTGCTGCTTTTTTTATGGCTGCTGCGACGATTGTTCCTAATTCTGATGTCGTTTTAAAAAATGTAGGTTTGAATCCGACAAGAACAGGCATTTTGGATGTTATGCAGCAAATGGGTGCTGATATTCAAATATTAGACAAAAAAACTGACTGCAATGAAGAATCGGGTGATATAAGGATTAGAACATCCGAATTAAAGGCAGTTACTATTGATGGAGCAATGATACCGAGATTGATTGATGAATTGCCGGTCATTGCTGTAATGGCATCTCAAGCAAACGGTACAACAATCGTAAAAGACGCATCTGATTTACGCAACAAAGAATCCGACAGGATAAAATGTCTTGTGTCAGAGCTAAAAAAGCTGGGTATATCGATTGAAGAAACGGATGACGGTTTTGTAATTGAAGGCGAAACAGGTCATAATATGAAAGGCGGCTGTGAGGTTGAGTGCTATAAAGACCACAGACTTGCAATGAGTCTTTATGTTGCCGGATTAATTTGTGAAAAGCCGATTGTTGTCAAAGATTTTCAATGGGTTGATATATCATTCCCTGAATTTCTTAAACTTATGCAAGATTTAAAAGATTAATCCTTTTCTTCTCTGTTTTTAGAAATTTTGCAATCGTTAGAATCTTTAGTTTTGTCTACCCATACATACGTTTTATTTTGTATTGATGCGAAAGGATTTGTTGCGTAATGGCTTGTTTTGGATAAAATTTTTGATTTTTTATCAATTTGGTTTATTCTTTTTATCAATTTTTTTAGTGAAATTAAAAGATCCATATATAAAAATTTTGCCTATAAACTTACAAAATTAACACACCTATAATTGCAGAAAATATACAATCTTTGATTACACAAAAAGATTAGAAAGACTTACCAATTCAGATATATTTTTGTATAATTAAATAATGGTTAAAAAAGTAAAAATTTTAGTTGCGGAAGACTCAATAGAATGGCAGCGTGCACATAAAGATTTGCTAAACAGTTATGACAAAGCACATATCGCTTTTGATATTGCAAATTCTGCTAGAGATGCTATTGAATTAGCTGAAAAAAATATTGAAGCACCTTATGACATAATTATTACAGACTTGCAAATGGAAACGGAATTTTTGCCTGAATTTGCAGGAGAATGGCTGATAAAAAAATTAAAAGATATAAATGTATATAAAAATACGCCTGTTATTATTGTTTCTGCAACATATAACATAGCTTTTATTGCATCAAGACTCGGGGTGAGATATCTTTCTAAAAGAACACTCGTGCACAATACACAAGCATATTACTACTTGATAGATGAGATATTGTTTTAATTTATAAGAATTATTAAATAAATGCTTTGAAAAATTTTTGTTTATTGTAATATATTAGTACAACTAAATTTGGCAAAAAGAATAGAATGAGCGAAAAGACGCATTCTATAAATCTTGCTTGTAAAAAATAATCAGTAAACTAGATAAGAAGGTAAAAAATGGGAATCAAAGGAAAAGTTGATAAAATGGTAGTTCTTGCTTGCGAAGAATGCAAAGAAAGAAACTATACAACAACAAAAAATAAAAAAACACAAAAAGAAAGAATGGAATTAAAAAAACATTGTCCTCGTTGTAATAAACATACTGTTCACAAAGAGACAAAATAATTACTGTTTTGAAAATAGATTCAATAAGTGAGCGTCCTTAGTTCAGTTGCCAAGCAGGCGGCGAGCGTGCGTAGTCCAATTAGGTTCTACCAACGGACGGGTGAAAATTTAATAGTTTAAAGAGCGTCCTTAGTTCAGTTGGTAGAACGTCGGTCTCCAAAACCGGATGTCGAGGGTTCGAGTCCTTCAGGGCGCGATTTAAATCAAAAAGAGGAAAACATGGCAAACCAGACAAAAGAAAACATAGATGTAAAAGAAGCCGTAAAAGCTTACCTTAAAAGCGTAAAACTGGAATGGGGCAAAATTACCTGGCCCGGCAAACAGCAGGTTATAGTAGAAACAATCTACGTAATAATAATTACAGCAGTTTTCACAATCGGTGTTTTAGCTCTGGACAGAATATTTGAATTGATTTTAGGGATGTTTCATCTAAAATAGCAATGAAGTTGATGAATAATTACATATAGAAGCAGGAATTAATATAATGACAGAAGAAATGAACAAAGAAATCCAAGAAAACGAAGCTCAAAACGATATTGAAGTTTTTAACAATGAAAAACATCAAATTGTTGAAGAAAAAGATGCCCAGCTAAAAGCTGACATACAAGCTTCACACAGTAAAGAACCTCAAAAAAAATGGTATATTGTTCACACATATTCAGGATACGAAAACAAGGTAAAAGTAAATCTTGAAAAACGTATTGAATATATGAATATGGGAGATAAAATTTTCCGTGTTGAAGTTCCGCAAAAAACTATTACAAAAGTAAAAGACGGAAAAAAACAAGACAGAGAAGAAAAAATCTTTCCGGGCTACGTGCTTGTTGAAATGATTATGGATGATGACAGCTGGTATGTTGTAAGACATACGGCTGGTGTTACAAAATTTGTAGGAACATCTAAAAAACCGATTCCGGCAAAAGATTCAGAAATCAAAAAGATTATACACAGAGTTCAAACACAAACAACAAAAATTGAACTTGATGTTAAGGTTGGCGACAAAGTTAGAATTATTTCCGGACCGTTTGCAGACTTTATCGGTGACATTACAGAAGTTTATCCTGATAAATCTAAACTTAGAGCAATGGTTTCTATCTTTGGACGTGAAACTCCTGTAGAACTCGAATACAAACAAATACAAAAAGTTTAATACACAAGAAACATTTAAAACAACTAAATATGTGGAAGGGAATGTAAATTCCTGCCAGACCACGAAAGGAGAACAAAATGGCAAAGAAAATCGTAGGAAAAATCAAGCTTCAAATTGAAGCAGGCAAAGCAAATCCATCACCTCCGGTTGGTCCTGCTTTGGGTCAGCACGGTGTTAACATCATGGATTTCTGTAAGCAATTTAATGCTAAAACAGAATCACAAGCAGGCTATATAATTCCTGTTATTATTGATGTATATGAAGACAGAAGTTTTTCATTTATTATCAAAAGCCCTCCGGCTGCAGTTTTGATTAAAAAAGCTATCAACTTACCAAAAGGTTCAGCTGCACCAAACAAAACAAAAGTCGGTAAAATTACTGTTGCTCAGTTGGAAGAAATCGCAAAAACAAAAATGAACGATTTGAATGCAACGACTATGGAAGCTGCGGTAAAAATGCTCAAAGGCTCTGCAAGAGCTATGGGTGTAACAGTTGAAGAATAACAATTAGTGGAAGGGGATGCCGTATGGAACACACCTTTAAAAATGTTCGTAACGGATTAGAACCCGATATTACCACAGAAAGGATTAAACAAAATGAGTAAATTAACTAAAAGACAACAAAAACAGGCAGAAATGCTTGAAGGTTTTGTACAGCCTTCATCAGCTGCTGATGCACTTAAAAAATTGAAAGAAATTTCAGATGCTACAGTAAAATTTGATGAAACAGTTGAATGCCATATGCGTCTTGGTATCGACGTAAAAAGAGCTGACCAACAGATTCGTTCTACGGTAGTTCTTCCTGCCGGTTTAGGAAAAGAGGTCAGAGTTTGTGTAATTGCAAAAGGAACAAAAGCTGATGAAGCTAAAGCAGCAGGTGCAGAAGAAGCCGGTGCAGAAGAAGTTATTGATAAAATAGCAGGCGGCTGGTTTGAGTTTGACACATTGATTGCTACTCCTGATTGTATGGGTATGCTGGGTAAACTCGGTAAAGTTCTCGGCCCTAAAGGTTTGATGCCTAACCCGAAAACCGGCACAGTTACTCTCGATGTAGCAAAAGCTGTTAAAGATGCTAAAGCAGGTAAAGTTGAATTTCGTGCTGATAAACAAGGTATGATTCACTGTCCTATCGGTAAAATTAAATTTTCATTCGAAGATTTGATGAAAAACTATGTAACACTTGCTGATGCAGTTTTGAGAGCAAAACCCTCAGTTGCTAAAGGTGTTTATGTTAAATCAGCTTATTTGACTACAACGATGGGACCCGGTATTAAATTGGATACCAAAAACCTGGCTGCTGAAGTCAAAGAACATGTTTAATATAAAAAATTAATTAAAAAACTCCCGGTCACATATAGCCGGGAGTTTTTATTTGCACAACTTGTGCATAATAAAAAGGAGTTGTTATTACAACTCCTTTTTAACAACTGAAAATCTCGAAAGATTTATTTAATATTTGAATAAGTCCAGGCATCCATATTCGGAGCTTCTTTTTGTGACGGATCAATAGTCATATCTTGTGCATTTGTATTTAATCCGCCTTCTTTTGGACTTTCATGGGCAATCGGTTTATAGATTCTGTTAAAGTATTCTATAACCATTCTGTCAGAATTAAAGTAAGCTTCAGATGTTCTGATGGCTTGTCTCATCATTCTGGCCCATTCCATTTTGTTGTCATAGTATGTTGGTATAATTTGGTTTTCAATTATATCCATTATGCAGTCATGGTCTTTCCAATGTCTTTCTTCCCAAGGAATGTCATCATCAAGACCGGGATATTCAACAGTATAGCCGTTAATACCCGGAAAAGTACCTTCAACTGTCCAACCGTCAAAAATAGAAAGGTGAACAGCACCGTTTGCATTTGCTGACATACCGGAAGTTCCTGATGCTTCAAGCGGTCTGATAGGAGTATTTAGCCATACATCCGTAGCTCTTTTTAACTTGCCGCTTAATTCAAGCTCATAACCTGCTAACACGGCAACATTCTTGATATTGTAGGATTTGTGTAAAATATTGTTGAACATTTCACGTCCCATAGCATCATCCGGGTGGAATTTACCGGCAAAAATCAATTGGACTTTGTTTGCGTTTAACAATTTTAAGATTCTGTCCATATCCATAAAGATAAGCCAAGCACGTTTGTAATCGGCAAATCTTCTTGCCCAAGTGATAGTAAGGACATTTGGATCAAATCTTTTACCGGTAGTATTTGCAATATAGCTGAACACTTCTTTTTTCATTTCGATTTTTGCATCAAGCAAATCTTGCAGTGTTTTTGCGTTTGCAATTCTTTCATCCTGCCAATAATGGAGGTTAACAGCATTTGTAATAGCACGGATAGGGCATCTGCCTTCTACCCAGCTCCACATTTTATTGGCGACAAGACCGTGCAGCTGAGATACTGCGTTTGCAATACGGCTCATTCTTAAAGCTGCAACAGTAAGTGAGAAATGTTCACCGCCGAGTTCAACAGCTCTTTCTCTTGAACATCCGGCGAAAAATCCGCCTTCAAGAAGGGTGTCAACCCAGTGTACTTCATTACCAGCAGCAACAGGTGTGTGCGTTGTAAATACAACCTGTCTTTTAGTTTTTTCCATGTCACCGCCATTTTGCTGTAACAATTCAAATGCGGCAGGAAGAGCATGACCTTCGTTCATGTGAACACATTCAAA
>CALURG010000023.1 GCA_944323115.1 Candidatus Gastranaerophilales bacterium | reverse complement strand
TAAGGAGTTTACCCCGATTGAAAACTATTGGATAGCAAATAACCTACAGTCAATAGCTCAAGGTGTTTGTGTCCTTGATTAAAAAGACCTCCCTTATAAAGGGAGGTCTTTTTAATTTTTTTTATTGAAGTTACTTGGTTTCTACAAGTTCCGCTCCGGTTTCTTCCTGTATTTTTCTAAGTGCTGCATCGCGCTCTTCTCTTGTTTTATACGTACCTATTATATTTCCTTGGGTATCTTTTATAAAGTACAAGCCGATACTGCAATTATAATCTTGTTCTTTTAGTTCTGTTTTTGTTTGTACTCCTGGATCTGTGCCATTCCATACTTGTGTCGGAGTTCCATACTCACCTGTGTATTTTTCAGTTACATTGGCATTGCAGTTAACTTGGTATGTTTTACCGTTGACTTCGTGATATAGTCTTAAGGTTTTGAGAGGTATATAATCCAAATTTTTCGGAATGTTATGCATTGCTTTTAAGCCGTTGTAAACTTCTTTGACTTCACTCCAAGAAAGAGGAGAACCGTCTGTGTGTCTGTATGTTGCCTGAACAATACCGTACCATAAGTCATCTTTTTTTACTTCATAAGGACAAAAATCCATGTTTGTTGTAACTTCTTTCTGTACTTTAATTGAAATATCTTTTTCAATTTCATCTTTAGATATTTGTAAAGGTCCTACAGGTGTAGGCTGAACAGGTGTCGGTTTAGGCGGTTGTTGTGGATCATAAACCGGATGTTCTTTGTTACCCGGGTCATCAGGTGCTAGAGCGTAACCTATAGCAGCACCGACAACAGCTCCTGCTGCGCCCAGGTCAACCTCAACAGAACCCGGAGTTACTCCTGCTGCTGCACCTGACCCTGCAGTTCCGCCTGCACCTTGAGCACCTGCCCCGGCCTGAGCTAATGAACCGCCAGTTGATGTTTCAGTGCTTAGCATGTTGCCTGCAGCTCCGCCTATTGCTGCACCGGCTATAGCACAGCCTATTTTTATCATTTCAGTATTATCTTTTTCAAAAGCACCGCCGCCGTTTTTAACGATATCGGAAATTGTGTCGTCATCACAGCCGAATTCTGCTGCAAGTCTGCGTCTTTCTGCCAAACTTAAATAAGCGCTTCTTGCTTCGCCTTCCTGTGAATTTCTGTCTGTAAAGCCGAATACAACTTCTTTATATTTGTCGCTTGAAAAATTACCGGCTTCATCGTAGAATAAATCTTTGTGTTTTTCTATAAAATCAATTCCGCCTCTTTTATTAGACAACAATTTGTTTTCACCAAGTACGGTATCAGCTAATTTGTTTGCTTCACGTCTTCCTTTGCCTTCGTTTCTGTACTTCTGAACCAATTCTTTTTTCTTTGCCTCACGTTCTTTTTGTGCTGCTTCAAAAGATTCTTTGTCTATAAAAGTTGTTGTTGTTTTAATTTTATGCTCACGTCTTAAATTTTCGATATATCTTTCAGCCATCTTTTTAGCTTCTTTTTCATCTTTCACTTCAAGACCGTTTGCCGTACCGTATTTTAATAACATATTTTTAACTTTTTCTGTTTGTTCATTACGGTAATCTTTGTCTCTTTCCAAACGCACCATATCGAATTGTTTTTTTACTTCTTGTGCTTGCTGTGCATCATATTGAGTTATTCTGTCTGTATGAATGACATTGCTTGATGCCGATTTTTCCACAGCCAGCCCTTTGTTTTCATCTTTCTTTTCTGTTTGCCCAATCGGTACGGTAACATTAGATGATGAATTTAAATCTTTCATTCTTTGATCTGCACGGATTGATGCCTCATAACTTTGTTTGTTAAAATCTGCGGCATAATCACGTGTAAAACCGTAAATTGATGATACCATAATTTCCCCTTTCAATTTTCCCCGTGTTTTGGAGTTATTTTTTTCCCTATACTTTTATAAAAAATTTTTGTTCCTGAAAATTGCATGTAATTATAGGGTTTTCATGTGTAATAAGACCTGTAATAGTTATTATTACTGAATTTCGATGAATTTATATTCTCTTAACATTTGTTAACAAAAACAGCCGTGATGACTATTCACATATTTTTAACTATCATATATTATATAGTTATGGCGATTTTAGATGTAAAAAATTTAAATCTCGGTTTTGTTTTTGAAAACGGATTCAGGCAGGCTCTTTTTGATGTGTCATTTTCACTTGAAAAAGGCAGAATGCATGCACTTGTCGGAGAGTCCGGCTGCGGGAAAACGATTAGTGCAATGAGTATTTTAAGGCTTTTGCCAAAGACTGCACTGATTAAATCCGGCGAAATTATTTATAAGAAGGAAAATCTCTTGAAGCTGCCTCTAAAAGATATGCAGAAAATAAGAGGAGCAAAAATTGCTTTGATACCGCAAGATCCGATGACATCGTTGAATCCTTTGTATACTGTAGGCGACCAGCTTTTGGAGGTTATTAAAATTCATCAGGGATTAAGCGGCAAAGAAGCTTTTAAAAAAGCTGTAGAAGCTTTAGATGCTGTCCAAATTCCCTGTGCGGCAGAAAGAATGAAAGCTTATCCTCATGAATTTTCAGGTGGGATGAAACAGCGTGCAATAATTGCGATGGCGCTTTCTTGTAATGCGGAAATTTTGATAGCAGATGAACCTACCACTGCTCTTGATGTTACAATTCAGGCACAGATTATGAATATATTAAATGAAATTAAAACATCTAAAAATACCTCAATACTTTTAATTA
>CALURG010000022.1 GCA_944323115.1 Candidatus Gastranaerophilales bacterium | reverse complement strand
ATCAAATCCCGGAAGCTTCATTTCAAGCGCGTACCACTTATAAAACTGGTGCGCCATATAGTAAGGGTCGATATTTCCGTTTCTCAGGACAAACATAGGTTTTGATTTAAGGGAGAATCCTGAATTTGTAATGAGATTAATATAAATTGCCTCAATCCCTTTTAATTCGGTTACAAGTCCTTCTTCTTCTTTGATTACTGCAAGAATTTTATCAGCATTATCAAGTTTTACGACTTTTGTTCCTCTGCTTTCAATATATGTTAAAAGTTTTGTCGGGTCATAGTAACAGCTTTTAACAATATCTGCTACGTTTTTTTTGACAAGTTCTTTGTTTTTTTCTGTTTCAGCGTTCAAAGTCAAGGTTACACCCTTTGAAAGCACTGTTTTTGAAGTGGAATTTCTGCTTGATGTTTTTAAATGTCTACTAAGTTTTTTACTGAGTGCTTTTTCATGCATTTGCAGAAAAAAATAGATAATTTGCTGAAAAATATTCATAATATTAATATATTATATTTTTTGATTATTGTAAATATGGTTTACATAAGGAATGTTATGTGAAATTTAATAATTAAATAGGTGAATAAGATAATAAGTCATTACGGTGCGCATTAGCGCTAATAATCAGCACTTAATGAAACATCCGCAAATCGGATGCTTTATGAGCGGTAAAGTGATTCTGAAACGAGTTCAGCATAATAAAAACACTCTTTCTCCTCTCTCTCAAGAGAGAGAAGTATACTGATAGCATTCCTTATGAAAATATTAAATTTGTATAAAGATTGTAAAAAATACACTTGCTTTTTGAAAAATGTTGTTTTATAATGTAATTGTGAAATAAATCACAAATAAAAAAATAAAGACTTTTTATTTACATGCATAGCATAAGGAGATATTAAATTATGACAACGAAAAGCAAAAAGACCGTTGAAAATCTTGAAAAGACTTTGAATAAGTCTAATCTGGTTGACAACGCTGAGCAATTGGAATTGCTGATTGAAAGAGTTAAGAAAGCTAAAAAGATTTATTCCTCATGCCCGCAGGAAAAGGTTGATGCTATATTTAAAGCTGCAGCTACGGCAGCAGATAAGGCTCGTATACCACTTGCAAGAATGGCTGTTGAAGAAACAGGTATGGGTGTTTTGGAAGACAAAATTATTAAAAATCACTTTGCTTCCGAATATATCTATAACAAACACAAAAACGCTAAAACTTGCGGAATAATTAAAGAAGACAAAACTAACGGAATCAAAATTGTTGCAGAACCTTTAGGTGTAATAGCCGGTATTGTACCGACAACAAACCCGACTTCAACCGCAATATTTAAATCATTAATAGCATTAAAAACAAGAAATGCAATTATTTTCTCACCGCACCCGAGAGCTACAAAATGTACAATTGCAGCTGCAAAAGTAGTTTTGGACGCTGCTGTTAAAGCTGGTGCTCCGGAAGATATAATCGGTTGGATTGATGTTCCTTCTATTGATTTGTCTAATCAGTTGATGAAACACCAGTCTATTGCTTGTATATTAGCAACAGGCGGCCCCGGAATGGTTAAAGCAGCTTATTCATCAGGAAACCCCGCATTAGGTGTAGGCCCGGGTAACGCTGCTGCAGTTATTGATGAAACTGCAGATATCAAAATGGCAGTATCTTCGATTATGATGTCAAAAACTTTTGATAACGGTATGATTTGTGCTTCTGAACAGTCCGTAATCGTTGTAGATAAAGTTTATGAAGAAGTTAAAAAAGAATTTATCTACAGAGGTGCTTACTTGTTAAGTCAGGCTGATGAAAAGAAAATGATAGATCTTCCGTTTATTGATCCGAAACGCGGAACAGCCCATCCTGATATCGTAGGACAGAGCGCTCACAAAATTGCAGAACTTGCTGGATTTGAAGTCCCGGCAACCGCAAAAATTCTTCTGGCAGAAAGACCTGCTGTTGATTGGGAAGATCCTTTTTCAAGAGAAAAATTGTCACCGATTTTGACAATGTATAAAGCAAAAGATTTTGATGAAGCAACAGAAATGACGTATGAACTTGTTTCAAAAGGCGGTGCAGGCCATTCTGCAGATCTTTACACAGATACACGCCATCAGGAAAGAGTTGATAAATTTGCTGAAAAAATGCCGGCTTGCCGTGTTTTAATTAACTCCCCTTCAGCTCAAGGCGGTATCGGTGATTTATATAACTTCAAACTAGAACCGTCATTGTCACTTGGCTGCGGTTCATGGGGTAAAAACGCAATATCCGGTAATATCGGTGTTGAAAACTTACTTAACTACAAGACAGTTGCAGAAAGGAGAGAAAACATGCTCTGGTTCAAAGTTCCGCCAAAAGTTTACTTTAAAAGAGGTGCCGTTGATCTTGCACTTCGCGAACTTGAAGGCAAAAAACGCGCCTTTATTGTAACTGACAGATTCCTGTTTAATTCCGGTGCTGTTGATCATATTGTCAATGTGTTGGATGAAGTTGGTATTGATCATCAAATTTTCTTTGATGTAAAACCTGATCCTACATTATCAACGATCAATCAGGCAATGGAAATTATCAGACCTTATGAACCGGATGTCATCATATCACTTGGCGGCGGGTCTCCGATGGATGCCGCTAAGATTATGTGGTTGATGTATGAACAGCCTGATACGGTATTTGAAGATATTTCAATGAGATTTATGGATATCAGAAAGAGAATATGCCGTATTCCTGAACTCGGTAAAAAGGCTACTATG
>CALURG010000021.1 GCA_944323115.1 Candidatus Gastranaerophilales bacterium | reverse complement strand
AGCGGATTCCGTGCGGGCACGCCGTGTGAGCGAAGCGAACCCAGTGCCCATGTGAACAAGGTTGATGAAATGGAGAAATTTTAGAATAAAATTTCGAAATGGAATACTAAACCTTGTGAACGCCGGTAATCCAAGAGGCGAAATCGGACGGGGCTGAAGCGAAGCGGAACGCCCCTTGTGGAGCCGGATGTTACTCCGGCGGAACGTCCGTATTTCAAGAAGCGGATTCCGTGCGGGGCTGACCGAATGAAATGAGGGAACGCCCCATGTGAGGGAAAACCACGCTTTTCCCGAACGCCGGTAATCCAAGAAGCGGATTCAGTGCGGGCACGCCATTTTCAACAAATATTGCAGATAAGGAAACATAAATGAGTATAGAAGTAAAAAATCTAACAAAATCATTCAAAGGGAAAACTGTCTTAGACGATATATCGTTTAAAGTTGAAGACGGAGAAATACTTGCGGTTGTCGGATTGAGCGGTGCAGGAAAAAGTACAATTTTAAAACTTATTTGCGGATTGACAAAACCGGACAAAGGAGAAATTATAGTCACACCCGGTGATATTGCAATGGTTTTTCAATATTCCGCATTGTTTGATTCTTTGAATGTGTTTGACAATATAGCCTTTGCACTGACAGAAAGAAAAGAGTTTAAAAATAAATACACAAAAGAACAGTTGAAAGAAATTGTTGCACAAAAACTTAAACTGGTAGGTCTTGAAGGAATAGAGGAAAAAATGCCGCATGAACTTTCCGGCGGCATGCAAAAACGTGTCAGCTTTGCACGTGCAATTGTGACTGATCCAAAAACAATACTTTATGATGAACCGACAGCAGGTTTGGACCCTGTATCATCGACTATGATTGAAGATTACATAGTAAGACTCAAAGATGAACTTCATGCCAGTTCGGTGATAGTTACTCACCAATTATCCACCATTCAAAGGTGTGCTGACAGGGTTATAATGTTATATAATACAAAAATCGTATACTCGGGAACTCCTCAAGATATGATTGACAACGGAAACGAATATACAAAGCAGTTTATTACCGCTTGTATAGAAGGTCCCATGAAAGTCGCAGGAACAGAAGCTCCCGAGCAGCAAACTTAGCCCCCCATTTATTGATAACAAAAGAAAGAATTGGAAAAGAATAATGCGGTTTTCATCATCATTTAAAGTCGGATTGCTTACACTGACAGCACTAATAATACTCATATTCAGTATTTTGTGGATAAAAGGCAGAGCCCTCTCCGCCGGTGAAAGACTTTTTGTAGATTTTAAAGATGTGAACGGCATGCGTCCGGGTTCCGCTGTCCAGCTTATGGGGTTCAGAATAGGTCAGGTTGAAGAAATTGAGCCTGTTTTGTCCAATCTCGATGATCCTTACGTCAGAGTAAAATTTGTTATTACTGAACCTAATGTTGACATTCCGAATGCGTCTACAATTTCAATTCAGCAATCAGGAATCATCGGAGAACAATTTTTGGAAATTACTCCGCCGAGAGTCCGCATGCTGTATCTGCCAATAAATAAAAACTCTATGGTGCTTCATGCAAATGATGATGTACAAATGATTTTGAGTGACAAACTGCACCCTGTCGGAAAAGTTAAAAAAATAGAAATTATAGAAACAAAAACACTCCCGATAAATATCCAGGAAGAAGTAAAAACACCTTCGGCATACAAAATCGGATATGTTGTTACATTACCGGGTTTACAGCTGCCTGACAGACTCATCGGTAAGATAAAAATCAAAGATTCCAAACATTATTTGTTCATAAAACCTGCAACAAAAATGGAAATTGCATATCCACAATCCACTTCAAAATTCACTGTTCTTGAACCATTGAGATTGTCTGACTTTATGGATTTGCAATACCGTGCAGCAATGTCTCTTGCGGAAACAAACGAAAAACTGTCCGCATTGTTGTCCGACGATGTTATTTCCGATTTGAAAAACATAATATCAAATGTTGATTTGCTTACAATAAAAGCTAACGACACTCTGGATAAAACACAGCTTTTAATTGACTCATCGAGAAAAGATTTGCGTTCACTGATGGAAACAACAGATAAAGTTTCCGCTAAAGTAATTGTCTTGACTGATAACATAAACTCAATTATCGGTGACAAAGAATTTAAAGACACATTGATATCAACAACAAAATCAATTGACAGGCTGTCTCAAAATCTCAACAATGTGCTTGAAAATCCGAAAACAAGAGAAACTTTGGACAACCTCCAGGTTGCAAGCAAAAATATTGCAGAAATTTCACAATATGTTAACGGAATGACAAAAGATCCTGTTTTGAAAGAACAAATCAATACAACTGTCGTTAAATTCAACAAAGCACTTGATGATTTGTCTTGTACGCTGGAAACCGTAAACAGCCTCACAACTGACAAAAAAGAAGAATTGAACGATACAATAAATAACGTAAATGAAACATCAAAGAATCTGCGTAAGTTCTCTGAAAAACTCAACAAAAGATTCTTGTTGTTCAGATTGATGTTTTAGGGTTATTTAAATAGTAATATCCGCTATTGTGTAATATTGTATTCCAAAAGAACTTTTTCTCATTTTGATTGTCAATCAAATATTAAAACAAACCAAAAAAGCGAGTTTGTCTTCAATTTTGTTACAAATAAAAAAAATCGGCTTCTTTTTCGCAAAGAAAATTCAGCCGAGATGGATAGAATTAGTATTACGGAGTTTATAGAGGAGTTTACATGTGCATGAAATACCCGCAAAAAATTTTTTGCTACTTTTTTGTCTAATATTAACAAATGTAAACTCATAATTTATGGTATTCTATAAAAATGGAAAAATTATTTCTTTGGATACAGTGGACAAGAGCTTATTCTCTGCCCATGTCCGTTACTGCTTGGGCAATACCTTTTTCTTTAGGGTGTTTTAATGATGGCAATATTTTGTACGGATTTATAGCTTTGGTTGGAATAATATGTGCCCATCTTGGAGCAAATCTTTTTGATGACATAATCGACTACAAGGGATATTTAAAAAACAGTGCAAAAAACGGAAATATAAATTTGAAAAAAGGCAAATGCAAATGTTTTATTGAAAATCAAATCAGCCTTTTTGCCGCATATAAAGCTGTAGTATTTTTATTTTTTATTGCCGTTTTAACAGGTATATTTTTTGTTTATATCTACAAACTTCCTGTATTGATTATTATGGCAATAGCAGCTTTTTTATGTCTTTTGTATCCAAAATCCGGTCGTTTTGGCTTAAGCGAATTGATAATTGGTTTTATGTTTTCACCTTTGTTGTTCACCGGTGTATATTTTGTTATGACAGGAGGCTTGTCCCAAAAACTGGAATGGATGTCTCTGTCTTTTGCATTGGTTACAATAACCCTTTTGTACACTGATTTCTTTCTTGATTACAATTCTGACAAAATAAACGGGAAAAAAACCATACCTGTAATAAGCGGCAGCAAAAACAACGCATATTATTTTTATATATTTATAATATTTTTGATTTATGCAAATTTATTTTTTGGAATACATGCACACATTTTTTCTTTAAAATACTTACTAATCTTTTTGTCAGTTTTTCCGGCACTAAAAACCATGAGAAATCTGCAATATTACATTGACAAAGAAATCCATGATGAAAAAGATTTTATGTCCGCAATGAATGACGTACAAAAATTTGTCGCATCCTTTGCAGCACTATGCATAATTTCTTTTTACATCGGCTAAAATTTAATAAAAACTTTACAAAATAATAAAAAAGTAGCAAAAAAATTTTTTTTAAGGTTTTTGCTCTACAGTCAACAAAAAACAGGAGAGACTCATGAAAATTCAAAATATTTCTGCTTCATCTTATTCACCAAACTTTGGTGCATTCAGAATAGAAGGTTCAAAAAAACAACCTGATTCTGACAGACGCAACAAATTCAGAAGCACTGAAAAGTTTCTTGCAGACGAAACTATAATGGTGCAAAGAGCAAAAGCAGAGACACATAACCCAAAATTCCCCGAACCAGTAGAGGTAATTCTTCAAACAATCAAAAGACAGGAAAAAAATCCTTTTGATATTGTAATGTACGCAGAAGAAGCAAAAAACCCCGAAGACGATGTTGTTTATGTTGAAGTAAGAAATCCTCAAGGAGATACTCTTCTGAAAAAAAGACTCCTAAACTTTGTACATGTATATGAAAATGAACCCGGAGAAAAGAAAATAGATTCGCAATTCTATTCAGTTTTACAATTTGCGGAAATAACAGCAAATCTTCACCGCAAAAAAGAAGAAGCAAAAAATAAATAAATATTGAATTTATTGTTTAAATTTGACAAATAAATTTGAGGTTGTGCAGCAATTGCACAACCTCAAATAATTTTAATACAATTTATTAAATTCAAACCGGTGTTATACTATTCCACATACATCAAAACTTGGCCATATTCAACAGCTTCACCGTCTTTGACGCATATTTGAGTAACTTTTCCTGAAACTTCCGATTCGATTTCATTCATAAGCTTCATTGCTTCAATTATACAAACAACCTGACCTGTAGAAACAGTAGAACCTACTTCAACAAAAGGTTTTGCACCGGGAGAAGCAGCCATGTAGAATGTTCCCACCATCGGAGATGTGATGGGTTTGCCTTTTGGAGCTTCTTCTTTTTTCTCTTCGGGTTCCTGCACAGGGGCAGCTACAGCAGGTGCTGCCGTAATTGCCTGAGGTACAACAGCTTGTGCCTGTACAATTTCTTTTTCTTTTCTTATAACAATTGCTGATTCCTTTTCTTCAAGTGTCAATTCTGTCAATTCACTGTCAGAAACCATTTTTACAAGTTTTTCAATGTAATCTAAATCAAAATTCATATTTATAATCCTTTATTTGGGTATTTAATCCCTTAAACTCTGTCAAGATACTCGTTTGTTCTTGTATCTACCCTGATTCTGTCGCCGTTTGAAATGAAAAACGGAACATTCACAACCGCACCTGTTTCCAAAGTGGCAGGTTTTGTGCCGCCTTGAGCAGTGTTGCCTTTTTCGGCAGGAGGGGTATCAACAACTTCCAATTCAACGTGATTTGGCATATCAAGACCTATAATTTTGCCGTCATGAAGAAGGATATTTACATTCATGTTTTCTTTCAAATATTTTACACCGTCTCCTATGTGATCATCTGTAACAGCAAGCTGTTCATAGGTTTCTGTGTCCATCATTATGTAATCTGAACCTTCTTTATATAGATATTGCATTTCACGTTTGTCCAAAGTGGCTTTTGCAACTTTTTCACCGGCTCTGAATGTTTTTTCAACAACGTTTCCTGATTCAACATTTTTGAGTTTTGTTCTTACAAAAGCTGCTCCTTTACCGGGTTTTACGTGCATAAATTCAACTACGGACCACAATCCGTTATCCAATTCCAATGTCAATCCGGTTTTTAAATCGTTTACTGATATCATTAAGTTGTCCTCTTTTTCTGATGTATAAAATCTTAACATAAAAAAGAATACTTGAAAATTACCAAATGCCAGAAATTTAACAATTTTGAAACAAGTTACGATGTTTAATTCGTTGTACGACAATATTTGCGGGTACAAAAAACAGATTGTAAAATACAAAAAAAAATACTAAAATCTTATTATGACTATTGCTTACTTATCTTTGGGCTCAAATTCGGGAGACAGGTTCAAACTTATCCAACAGGCTGTCAACTTTCTTGACTTGTGTGAAAATATAAGCCTCGTGCGTTCATCTTCATTGTATGAAACAGAACCATGGGGCCTGAAAGAACAAAACTGGTTTTTAAATGCTGCTGTTGAGATAAAAACCGGCTTGTCCGCTCAAGATTTGCTTGTAAAATGTCAAAACATCGAAAAAACACTGGGCAGAAACAGAGACCAGGAAATCCGCTGGGGCGAAAGGCCTCTTGATATTGATATAATTTTTTTCGGAGATGAAATAATAAATTCCGATATTTTAACAATACCTCACAAATATATGCACAAAAGGGCTTTTGTTCTTGTTCCTCTTTTAGAGCTTGTTCCTGATTTTGTTCATCCTGTTTACAAAAAAACAATATCAAAGCTCTATGATGACTTGGAAAATGTAGAAGAGGTTTTTTTGTACGGGACAAGAAGTTATGAGTAAAATTGCTGTAATAGGAGGCGGCCCCGCCGGCGTCATGGCTGCTGTAACCGCATCCAAAAACAATTTAAACGAAATTTTTATATTTGAGAAAAACGGAATTCTAAACACACTTTTGCCGACAGGGGGCGGAAGATGCAATCTCGCTAATGCTCAGTACAATTTTAAAGAACTTGCAAAATTTTACCCCAGAGGTGAAAAATTTTTGTACAGCGTATTTTCTGGCTTTTCTACAAATGACACTCTGCAATTTTTTGAAAAACTGGGAGTAAAAACATACACTCAAGAAGACGGCAGAATTTTTCCGGTTTCAAATTCGTCTTTGGAAGTGAAAAATGCATTGCTGAAAGAAATTGACAAACACAAAAATATCAAAAAAGCTTTTGAAAAAGTTCTTGAGATAAAAAAAGAAAATGACTTTTTTACAGTAACAACAAACAAAAAATCATACAAATTTGACAAGGTTATTATCGCAACAGGGGGCAAAGGCTCAGGACAAAAATTTGCAAAACATTTGGGACACAATATTGTAGAACTGCGGCCGGCTTTGTGTTCTTTAATCACTATGGAAAATTTTAGTGATATTTCAGGAATAACTTTGAAAAATATAAAGGCAGATGTCTTTTTCAAAAACAAAAAAATAAATAACCTTAATGGTGATATTTTGTTTACGCACAAAGGAGTTTCCGGCCCTCTTATTTACAAAGTTTCTTCTTATCATGCATATGTGGATTTTGATAAAGTAAATCCGCTTGTTGTTTCCTTAAACCTTGTAAATAAAGATTTTGGTCAGTTTGATAAAGAATTTTTGGAAGTGTTGAAAAAAAACCCGCAAAAAGAAGCTGCGAATGTTTTTTCAGAATTTTTGCCAAAAAATCTTGCAACTAAAATTTTTGAAATTGAAAATATAAACCCCAAAACAAAATCAGGACAGCTTACAAAACAAAACCGAACAGCATTGTCGCAAAAGGCCGTAAATTTTGTTGTAAATATTACGGGAAGGTCAAAAGGCGAAGAAATTGTCATGGCCGGAGGAGTGGATTTGAAAGAAATAAACCCTAAAACTCTTGAATCAAAACTTGTTAAAGGATTATATTTTTGTGGAGAAGTAATGGATATTGACGGACTGACAGGTGGATTTAACCTGCAAAACTGCTGGTCAAGCGGATTCCGTGCGGGCACGACGTGTGAGCGAAGCGAACCCAGTGCCCATGTGAACAAGGTTGATGAAATGGAGAAATTTTAGAATAAAATTTCGAAATGGAATACTAAACCTTGTGAACGCCGGTAATCCAAGACAGCGGATTCCGTGCGGG
>CALURG010000020.1 GCA_944323115.1 Candidatus Gastranaerophilales bacterium | reverse complement strand
CTGATTCTATATAGTCAAAAATTTTGGGAGAAAAAATATACACAGCCGCATTTACAAGATTCTGGTAATATTCTCCGTCTTCATGCGGTTTCGGAATAACTCTTGTCACAACTTTGTCTTTGTTTATCTCGAGCAAATCGCTGTCATACGGGTGGTCATTCGGGTGGACAAGGGTTGTTCCGATAGAGTTTTCAAACTTTTTGTCAAAAGTGATAAAACTGTCCAAATCAAAATCCATCACTACATCGCCGTAAAAGACCATAAATCTGTCTTTTATCTTGCCATCAAGAAGTTTCACTGCTCCGGCCGTTCCAAGAGGGTAAGGCTCTACAATATGATGAATTTTTACACCCCACTTTTCACCGCTGCCAAAATAATCTTCTATAACATGTGCAAGGTGTCCGGAAAGAATAAAAATTTCTTTTATTCCATACGATTTTGCAAGTTCTATCTGATGTTCCAAAAGCGGCTTGTCCGCAATTTTTACCATCGGTTTTGGAATATCTTTCAGTCCCAGTCTGGTGCCTTTACCTCCGGCAATAATTACAAGCTGCATTTGTCCATCTCCAAAATATATTGAATAGCTTTTCTGACGGCTTCATTAGAGGTATAAGAAGCTTTCCAGCCGAGTTTGTGAATTTTGTCCAGGTTGTAGCTGAATTCCGGAACATCCCCGACCCAGCCTCTGTCACCGCCTGTGTATTCGATTCGTGCATTCAGTCCCATTTCTTCTATAACCATTTGAGCAATTTCTTTGACTCTGGTTCTTGTTTCAACACCTATATTGAAATAGTTGATTTTATCGTCAGTGTTTTTCCAAACAAACAAAATCGCATCAACAAGATCTTTTACATAGACGTATGGTTTGTACTGCATTCCATTTCCGAGCACTTCAAGGCAGTCGGGTGTCTTTTTGAGTTTTTTAATAAAATCTCTTATGACTCCGTGTGTGGAGCGTTCTCCGACAACATTCGGAAATCTTGTTATCCAGGCTTGGATGCCGTAATTTTCGCAGAAACTTGCGATAAAGCCTTCGCTTGCAAGTTTTGACGCACCATAGTGAGAAGCGGGAAACAAAGGCCCGTAGGTTTCATCAACACTAACATGTGCTTCACCATATATGGCTGAAGTAGAGGCAAATACAAGTTTTTTTATACCGAATTCTTTCATAGCAAGAAGTGTTTCATATGTTGTTTTGAATGTATTGTCAAAATCAACATCAGGATTGGCGTGGCTTTTTGCTATATCAGAGTTTGCCGCCATATGAAAAACTATATCAAAGTTGTGGGTTTTGAAGACATTCCAAAATTTTTCTCTATCTAGAATGTCGCCTTCAACGAATTTGAAATTCGGATTTTTTGATGCTTCATCCAAATTCTCCAATCTGCCGAGTGACAAATTGTCATATACAACAACACTATTCCCTTCTTCAAGCAGTTTGTCCGTCAGATGACTGCCTATAAAACCTGCACCGCCCGTGACCAGTATTTTCATTTCCACCTCTTTATTTTAAAAACATTTAAAAACAAAAAGAATATCGCATAAATAAAATTATATTTAAACATACATAAAATTGGATAAAAATTTCTGTTTTTCTTAAAAGAACTTCTTAGCTTTTTAATTACAGCCTTTGTTAAATACTTTTTAAAAATATTTTTATCAACTTTAGTTGAATCTATATTTTGAAGAATCCAATCAAAACATTCTTTTAAATCCTGTATTTCAAGACAATCAGAATCAAAAATATTTTTGAATACATTTTCATCTATGTCTTTCACAAAATAATCGCTGCACTGTTTTTTTATAATACCAAGTGCATAGAAGTGAACATCTTTTTCTTTAGAAATATTTTCGTCGTGCTCTCGATAATTTAAAAGAGCCTTTGGAATGTTGCTGAATTTACAATATTTGATACATCTTGCCCACATATCGTAATCTTCACACACAGCATAGTTCTCGTCGTAGAGCAAATTGTATTTTTCAAGCACCGATTTTCTGATAAAAGCAGTCGGATGAAAGACACAGCAGTTAAAAAGCAAATTAGCCTTTATATCTTCGTTTGAAACAGAAGACTTTACCAATCTGTTAACTTTTCCGAATTTTTTTATATATGAGCCGCAAATACCCATATCTTGATGGCTTTCCATATATCGGAACTGTTCTTCCAGTCTTGTTCTAACGGATATGTCATCCGAATCCATTCTTGCAATATACTTTCCTTTTGCATTTTTTATTCCGATATTCAATGCATAAGCAATATTTTTTCTTTCCGGATTTTTTATAATAACAAAACGATTGTCTTTTTGGGCATACGATTCCAAAATTTCTAATGTATTATCTTGTGATTCGTCATAAATACAGATAATTTCTATGTCTTTAAAAGTTTGATTAACTATACTGTCTAAAGCGTCGGCTAAGAATTTTGCAGACTCATACACAGGTATAACAACCGAAACAGCAGGAATATTTATCTTCTCCCCATTTGCTGCATTATTAAAATTTTTATTCTCCGCAAATATTTTCATAATAATTAACCTGTTCTAAAGAAAATATTCCCCTTATTTTACCTATATTCTTTATTATCATTCCCAAAACATTAAAAAATACAGTAAGCCCAAATATTATCGATGGTACCAGTAAAAACAAGTCTAACAATACAACAAAAATTTTGTTTATCATATATGCTATTTTGATAATTTTATTTTTATTATTCTTAAACTTTAATGCAGTTCCCGAATAACCGTTATAAAAACACCTGTTTAAAACCCATTTTAAATTCGCTCTGGAATCACCAACAAGTTCATAATTCACGGCTTCGTTGTTCCAAACAATTTTGTACCCGAGTTTTGAAGCCTTTGAAAAGAATTCTCCGTCTTCTCCTCCCATAAATTTATAAAATGTATTGAAATATAAATTGTTATCTTTTACTATTGTCAAAGCAAAAAACACATTGCCGCCGGCACAAATTTTTCTTTCTTCTCCTGTTTTTTTGCATGTGGAAGATTTAAACACTTTGTTGTTTGTAACATATTTCGGATAATTTTTTAAAAATTTGTTATATGTAGGGCCGGAAATAATGTATGCATCAGAGTCGTTGTACAATTCAATGTGTTTTTGAAGCCATTCTTTATCAACAATTTCATCATCATCCATCATTGCAACATGCGTTGCACCAAGATTAATAGCCTCATTCAACAGCTTATTTCTTGCATTTGATATGCCCCTTTCCTGCTCTACAACGTAATTTATCTTAAGTTTCGATTTTTTAGAAAATTCTTCAACAGTTTCTCGTGCAGTACTTTCAGAATCATTGTCTACAATTAATATTTCAACTTTCAGATTTTCAGGCAAATTAAGATTACTCAAAGACTCCAAAGACATTGCAAGCATCTTTGGCCTTTTGCAAGTACATATACCTATCAAAACAAACTCAACTTTGGGTTTTTGTGTATTCACAACATTTCCTTTTTGTAAAAATTTTACAATAAAAAAGAGTTAAGAAAAATATGTGTAAATTTTGTTATAAAAAGAAAACGGATTATGGGTAATTTTCCGTACAAAATCTAAAGAATTATGTAACTATAAACTTTTGAGGTCTTTTGGCATCCCAATTGATGTCCTTTTTCACAACACAAGCAGGTACGCCTGCAATGACACAATTTTTATCACTGAATTTTTTGGTAACAATACTGCCTTGTGCAACTATACAGTTGTCCGGGATTTCTGTATTTTTTGTAATAACAACATTTTTGCAAACCCAAACATGCGAGCCTATTTTTATACTTTCTCCTCTGTTTAAAAGATTGCCTTCGTTATCAAGTATTGCATGTGTATCGGTACAGCATATTTCAACATGAAAAGAAAACATGGAATTGTCACCGATTTCGACAATGCTTCCCTCTTCTCCAAGCTGCATATCCAGTGAATTAAAAGAAGTATTTTTACCTATTTTTAATACACAATTGTTCACCGGACAATCAGAAAACCCTATTCTGATATGTGCATTGTGCATATAAACATTTTCGTCTATAAATACTTTGTTGTTGTTTCCGTATATTTGAAACTTTGTTTTGCGAAAATATGCGGTTTTGGCAATATTTATTTCGTTTCCATTACCATGATTAATTATTCTCGGATACAAAAAGCCGTTGATAAATCTTTTTAAACTCATACAACACTGTTTCTAAATTTTATAACACTGAAACAGTCTATAGAAACAGAAGCTGTATGTCAACAAAAACTTATTTCATCCAATTTTGAAGATTCTTGTATAAAATATCATTTTGAAACTGTCTTTGAGAAAATTCATTGTTTGTTTTCTGTTTCAACTTATCTTTTTCTACCGTATGTCTGAGAAGTTTATTCATAAAATGAGGGAGAGTAAATCCCAAAACAGCCATATTTGATATCAAAGAAACCCAGTACAAAACCGCACCGATATTTCTTGTTCGTTTTATGGTTTCTACAGAAACATTTTTCAATTTGTCTATCTTTTTAAACTTTCTTGTCGGAAGAGTCAGGCTTTTCCAAAAACTTATCTTCTGTCCTTTATATTTGTCTCTGTTTACAATTTTTGTTCCAAAAAATCTGTCCGACAGTTGTCCTAATATATTGTTTATCAAAAAATCTCCGCCAAAAAATATCAAAAAAGTAGCACCTTCTCTGGCGGTTCTGTCTCTCAATTCATATTTGTCACGAGAAGACGGAAGCTTTGCCAAAAATCCTGTAGAAGCCCATTTCAGTGCATTTATCGTCTTTGACATGCTTACACCGGAAGTATAATTGAAATTTTGAGCGTTATTTTTTATAAAATTTGCAGATTTTGACATAAAACCTGCTGTAACAGCTTTTGAAATAATTATACCCGGAACAACCGCAAAAAATACCGTGTAAAAAAGCCGTTTGAGTTTTTTATCTCGCAATTCTTTTTTAGAAATCTGTTTTTCGTCAAGCATATTAAAAGTAGCCGAAAAACCTTTTCTGCCTGTTTTATGTTCAGTTATTGACGTTGCAATCCAAGGTATACTGCCCATCAAAAATCCGGTAGAAATAAAATCCGAACGCAAAATCTGCTCATGTGCTTTCAAAAGCTTTTGGCGAAGCTGTTCTTCTCTGCCTTCAAAACGCTTTAGTATATTTTCAAAATCCTTTTCAGCTTTTAGATTTTTTCCTGCTTCTTTTATTGCGTTGATAAAAGATGTTTTGTCTTTTATCAAAAATTCTTTTGAAATCTGAATAATTTTCTTTTCATTGTTTGCAAAATTCTTTATTATCGCGTTTTTTGAAAGAAACAGCTTGTTGTATTTCGGCATAAGAAACAACGGCATAATAAAAGCGAAAGTTACACTCATTGCAGACATACCGAGTCTTTCGAGGGCTTCTTCTTTTGTATTAGACATTATCGCATTCGGGATGGCACAGCCGCCTACATTTGTCAGACCTCTGTTAAGCAAGGTATGTGCCTGGATAAATGCAGTAGCGTCATAAAATTTTCCTTTAAAAGATGGCTGTTTTTGATTCATATAAAGTAAATTCAGCCTTTTATCAAGCGTTTTGTAATCCTCAGGTGTCATTGAGTCTTTATAGAACTGTTTTTCAAATTCTATACCTTTTGGAAAAACATGTTTTTTTAATATTTCGTAGCCGGATTTGGGGTCATCGGTATTTAAAACAAGCTTTTCCAGCGGGCACTTTATCTTTGAATGCTTAT
>CALURG010000019.1 GCA_944323115.1 Candidatus Gastranaerophilales bacterium | reverse complement strand
AGCAATTTCATCTTTTTCATTTACAATAGAACCGGCAAGCTTTTTTTTCAAAATTTTTTCAAGCATTCTGCCGATTTCTTTTCCTTCTGTAATCCCCATTCTTTTTAAATCTTCGCCGTTTAATTCGACTCTTATATCCGACAATTTTTCAAGATAGATTAAAGGTTCTTTTCTTTTTGTCAAAAGATAATATATCAAAATTGATTCCAGAGATTTTTTTTCAAAAAATTTATAAATATCATAATTTGAATTAAGCATACCCAAATTTCCTGCCAAAAGGATATCTCTGTCTTCAAATACTTTCTTTTCTGCTCTGGTAAAACACAAAGCGTCTATCACCTCTTTGTCTGTGAGGATACAGCCAAGATAAACAAGCCATACATAATGAGGATGATAACAATCAATCAGAGTTTTTATCTCCAGGCCTTTTACATCGGGAGTTTTGGCATAAAAAAGTTTTTCAACTCCGTTTGCAAAAAACATGTCAAATGCATGAGCACTGTTTAGCGAAAAAGTTTGTTTTATTTCGGACTTAATCCTTGTCCATGAGATGTCTTTGTGCAGTTGTTTATTCTGATATTTTTCCTGCAATTCTTTTGTGTGTTTGTCACGGTGAAAATTAAACCTGTCAGCAAATTTGAGGCCTCTGATTATTCTTGACGGATCTTCATTAAAACTGTTGTCATGCAAAACTTTGAGCTTTTTGTTTTTTATATCATCAACACCGCCTACATAGTCAATTACTTCTCCGAAAGTTTTTTTGTTCAAAGAGACTGCAAGGGAGTTTATTGTAAAATCTCGTCTGTAAACATCTTCTTGCAATGAGCAGCCGATTCTTACGGCAACAGGCAAATGTCCTCTTTTGGGATAAAATTCCTGTCTTGTGGATGCAAAATCTATTTCTGTATTTTTCGGAAAAAGTACTTTTGCTGTTTTGAGTTTGTCTTGGACTTGAATTATTTTGCACAAATTTTCTTTGGCAGCTTTGTGACAAAAATCAATTGCATTACCTTCTACCGTGATGTCTATATCAACAATTTTTTTGTCCAAAATCAAGTCTCTTACAATACCACCTATTAAATAAATTTTAAAACCATATGCATCTGCCGCATGAGAACATTTCTTCAGTGCATCTTGAACATCATTTGAAAGTTGATTTTTTATTTTATCTTCTAGGTTCAGAGACATTTTTTCTTAATTCTATGGATTTTTTACGTATATATTTCCGAAAAGCTTTATAAATGACTTGTTGTCTTTTTCAAGTTCTTCTATTCTTCTTATCAATACTTTGTTGTCAGAAATCAGTTCATCTATTTTTTCAATAAGCATTTGATTGTCTTTTTTGAACTCTCCGAGCTGCACAGCATCTTCAATGAAATCTGTCTTTTTGATAAATTCCGCTACATCGGAAGTAATTTTTCGTGCTATAGATTCGGCCAGAACAGCGAGTGTTTGGTTTGAAATATCCAGTGTAACATTTTTAAGTTCATTTTCGACTTCTTTGTTTACTTCATTGATTATGGTAACAGGAAGCTCTTGAGCAAGATTTTCTTCGTTAATTTCATCAGAAATTTCTTGGTTTTCTGAAGATTCCGAAACAATCTGTTCGTCTGTTTGAGAATTTTGTTCAGATTGTTCTTCTTGAACAGGATTTTCTTGTACTTCTACGGCCATATCTACAGGTGTAATTTCATCTTTATCGATAATATTTATTTCACACTGAGGCTGTTTTTTTTGAATGCCGTTTTTAATTTTTTCAACTGCCATGTCGTCAAAAAATTCAACACCTTGTGCATCTTCATAAATCGGCTCTATTTTCCAATTTTTTATAAAAGCATCAAGAAGAAAATTGTCGATAAAAAGATCTTCGCTGTTCAATGTATCAATGATTTGTTGTTTGCTAAACATTTCAATCCCTCTTTTAAATTAATGATAATATACTTTTTTTAAAAAAGAAATAATTTGTAACAATAACGGAAACTTTTTTTCAATACTCACGTCTTAGAAAAAAATACAAATAAATCTGTTAGATAAACTGTTAATATAAAATTTTAGTCGAGGAATTGGAATGAGAGATTTGGCACAAGAATTTGTGCTTGATGGTCTTGAACAGGGAGATGAGAGGATTAGCACAGAAGCGGCCGCAATATCAGAAGCTGTTGAGGGAAATGAAGAGGCGGGCACAGAAACTGTTGAGACTTTCAGCACAATAGTAAAAAAGAATGATATTCTGCAAAATTATCTAAAAGATATCGGGCGTATAAAACTTTTAAAAACTTCCGAAGAACAGGAACTCGGAAAAACAATCAAAGAAGGAAAAGCCAAAGATGCAAAACTTGCAAAAAAGAAACTCGTGCAGGCAAATTTGAGGCTTGTTGTAAGTATTGCCAAAAAGTACATCGGACAGGGTGTCTTGTTTATGGATCTTGTGCAGGAGGGTTCTTTGGGACTTATAAAAGCTGCTGAAAAATTTGATTACAAAAGAGGTTTCAAATTTAGTACTTATGCAACCTGGTGGATAAAACAGTCTATAGTCAGAGCGATTTCAAACCATTCACGAACAATCAGGATACCTGTTCATATGACTGACAAAATCAGATTGTACAAAAAAGTGTGTATGCAGCTTTCAAACGACTTGGGCAGAGAACCGACGGAAGAAGAAATCAGCAGAAAACTGGGAATTTCCGGAAAAAAACTTGAAAATGTAAAAAATGCGATTTTTAAAGATCCCGTAAGTCTGGATACTCCGATTGCCGAAGATTTGGTGCTTGAAGATTACATTGCCGACGAAAGCTACCGCTCACCCGACTCAAAAGCACAGTCATACTTTTTGTACAAAGATGTAATGTCAACTTTGAACTTTTTGAATCAAAGAGAAAAAACGATTTTGATAAACAGATTCGGACTGAACGGAACCAGCAGAAAAACTTTGGAAGAAATAGGTCATATGCTTGGATTTTCAAAAGAGAGAATAAGGCAAATCGAAAATATTGCAATAAAAAAATTGAAAGAAAAAGACGAAATAAATCATTTGAAAGAATACCTAAACTAATCGTCTGACAAAAAATCTCAAAAGAAGCAATTCTTTTTGGGACATCTTAAACTCCTTAGTGACGCTATTTTAGCAAAACCCTTTCGGGTTTTGCTTTTCTTTTTTTAATAATCTTTTGACAGGCATGAATATTTATCTTTGTTTTTTACCGGAGTTATACGCAGATTCAAAAGGAGTTTGTTTGTGTATTTTTTATAAAGTTCGCATATGTTATTATTTTTTTGAAAGTATTTTGAAGACAAGGATTGTAAATGATAAAAAAAGTATGTGTGTTTGCTTCATCTTGTGATTTTCTTGACAAAAGCTATTACAAAGACGCAGAAGAACTCGGAAAACTTATATCAGAAGAAAAAATGGATATGGTGTACGGCGGAAGCTGTCTCGGTTTGATGTGGGCATGTGCAAAAGAGGTCAAAAACGGAGGACGGCAGCTAATAGGGGTTATGCCGGAAAAACTCAAAGAAATGGATGTCTTCTCTGATTATTGTGATGAATTTTTTGTAACTCCCTGTATGAGAAGCCGAAAAGCAAAAATGGATGAACTTTCAGATGCAATTATTGCTTTGCCGGGCGGGTTTGGCACTCTTGAAGAACTCTCTGAGATGATTGTTCAAAAACAGCTTGGATACAATTCAAAAGCCATTGTTTTACTTAATACAAACGGATTTTATGACAAACTTGCTAAATTTTTTGATGAAATAATTAAACAAAATTTTGCAAACAAAAGTGCAAAAGGGTTGTATTTTATAGCAAATACGCCCCAAGAAGCAATAGAATATTTGAAAAGCTACAACCCGGAAAGTTATAGCTTTTCAAAAGAACATATTTATTTAAGATAGAAATTGCCTGAGGCAGTCTCGCTTGTACTCAAGAGTATACCTATATGTACTGTTTGGTCTTTGCCTTAAAAAACAGTCAAAAAATTCGAGATGACAGATGGCATGCTTTATCACAGGATGAGTCCATGACCGGCTTAACCTGCTTTGTTTACACAAAATACTAAGTCGGAACTGCTTTTCAGATTAATTAAAAATCGTATCCTTTATTTTTAATTATGGTTTTTACGTTATTTTCAAATCTTGAAACAAGCTCGCTTGTGTCAATTGTGTATACATAATTGTTTGAGGTAGTTGCCCATTGGGTACAATCAGCCAAAGCAGCACTTGCGGCATTGTCCAATACTGTCTGCAAGTCTGAATCAGGAATACCTTTGCCTGCCAATTTTGATTTTATTTTTTCCATAATCGGTGCAAGGATTTTGTTTTCCGCTTCTGCTTGTATATCAGCTGCACTGCTGACGTTTACAACCTGAATATCTTTGTTCACGCCTGCTTCGTTTGCAAGAGAAGACATTTGCATGTTGTAAAGAGTCTGGTATGCAGATTTTTCTTGTGCTGCTTTTTTTTCAGCGGCAGCTTTTTCGGCAGCAGCTTCTTCTGCTGTTTTTCCGTTATTTGTGCAGAGTGAATCAAATTCGTTAAAGAAATAATCTATAAGATTTTTGTTGCTATATCCGATTCTGCCCTTTCTCCTTGTTTTTCTAATGAATTCAACTGTATAAGCATCTTCATCAGCGTTATAGGTTCCGCCATGTCCATTATTTTTACTTGTTGTCGGTATGTCGGACAAGAAATGGTCAATTGTAGATTGGATAGCTTTTTGAACATATTCATCTATCACCGCAGAATCATAGTTTTCACCCATACTGCTTTGCAACTGGGATTTTAATGCGTTTCCAACTTCTTCAAGTTTTGCTCTTGCATCATTGGCAAAATTTGTTTTACCTTCATTTATAACATCATCTTTTTTGCCATAGCTTGAGCATGTAGAAGTTTCGTTTGTTGTATAAGCTGAATATAAAGATGTGTTGTAAAGAACATCATTCTTGTCATAAGAACCTGCAACATCAGCTGTAGGATTTGTTGATTCTTCCGTGTTTGTACCTGTTGTTCCATCCACCTGTTCTGTGGCACCTACTTGTCCTACACTGTTTGGATTTTTTACATGAGTGTGATCTTCGATCCATTCGTTTGCCTGATCAAGATTTTTTAACAAAATTTCCTGCAATTTTGCTTTGTATTCTGCGGAATTTGTGCCGTATTGTTGGGCAACGGCGTCAAGCTCTTCCATATCGGAATCGGGAAGCCATTGGCTTGTGCTTGCGCAAAGTTCATCAAAAATCTCTTTTGCAATTTGATATTGCGGGTCCGTAGGATCCATTAACAGTGCGTTTAAAATATAATGAATATCGAATTCTTGTTTGTCATAGGTAACATTCGCATAATTACCGTAAACATCCTGAGAGGTTCTGTCTTGACCGTCATCCAGATTTCCGAATGTGTAATCAACTATCTGGGCGTTCATATAGCCCAATTTTACGGTGTCGATATTTTCGGATGAAGGCAATCCCAATGTTTTTGCAATCTCATCTTTTCCGGTAATAGTTTTGTATGTGCCGTCTTCCCAATCAAACTGGTATATGGTTTCTTCATCTTCAGATTGGTATATTGCACCGGTACCGTTTGATATGTGACGGTTTGTATTTAATGTATCTTCGTTTTCATTACCTCTGGTCTGGTTGCCGGTTTCAAGGTAATTTTCTACCTGATTGCTAAAATTGGTGTAATAGCCTTTCATTCGCAGCCAGGCTTCAAAACTCAGATTGTTTTTGTTTGTTTTGCAATACTGTTCGTACATCGGGTAATAAGTTTGATACGCCGATAAATCTCTTATTGAACCGCCTGAACCTGTTGGACCTACGCCTTGAACCATTATTCGACTCCTGTCACTTTTTCTACATATATAAAAACGACCTTTACATACAAAAAGTATAAGTTTTATACGTTGTACAATTCTTAACTTTCCCTTTTGACTGAATATAAAAGTTCATGATATATGTCGATATTTTTAAACAAAAACTTTAATAATTTAGATTAAATTGTAATATAAGTTTACATAACTGTTTGTAATTTTTATATCTATGCAGAAAAAATACAACAAACGTATAGTTATAATTTAATTTTGAAAGTGTTATATTTCAAATATACCCCATTGAAAGGAATAAAATATGTCAAGTGCAATAAGTTCAATGAACTCGTCTATGGCAGCACAAACAGCAAGCATACAAATGGCATGCATGTCATTGAGCAATCAAAAGCAGCAAGGGGCAATCGCTCTTCAGCTTTTGCAAGGAGCAATAAATGCGGCTCCTCAGCATCCGTCAACCATAACTGCTGCTCAGCTAAAATCTCCGATTGATATACGAGTTTAGTACACAAAGATGATTTAATTTGAAATAAAATATTTATAATTTATTACTGTACAGCAAGTCTGCTGTTACAATATTTGCATAAGTTATTTGTAAAAGAGAATGGAAGTGATTTTATGATTATGACTTACAGTACAACACAAGAAACTGATTCAACAGGTTTTAGCAGAGAGGCATGGATAGCAAAATTGCAGGAAGGCAAAAAAAGTACACAGCAGCTGCAATCAGAAATGCTTCAAGGTGTAACTGAAACTGTTGAAGAAATTCAAGAAAAAGCAAAAGAAAAAGCAGAAGAAGAAAAAGCAGCACAAAAAGGAGAAGAAGCAGTTTCTGTTTCCGTATCCGGTGCAGAAGTAAAAGTATCTTCAGATGTGCCTGAAACACCTGAAACTTCAACAGTTGAAGTAAAAGCTTAACAATAGAACACAGTTTATTTAAAAGGCCTCAAAAATTGTTGTAAAATTAAGACATATTTTGAGGTCTTTTTATGGAAAATTCGGTTATTGAAGAAAATATTTTAGATTTGTTGAAAAGAACAAAAGACAAATGTGCACAATGCCACAAATGTCCGCTCGGAGAAACAAGAACAAATATTGTTTTTTCAGGCGGTATACCGAATAACAAATTGATGTTGATAGGCGAAGCACCCGGATACTGGGAAGATCAAAAAGGAGAACCTTTTGTAGGCAGAGCCGGACAGCTTTTGGACAAAATATTTGCATGTGTTGGTTTGTCAAGACAAAAAGACGTATACATCTGCAATACTTTGAAATGCCGTCCTCCGGACAACAGAAATCCTCTTCCTGAAGAGAAAGCGGCTTGCCGGGAATATCTGGATATACAGGTAGGTGCACTAAAACCTAGAATTATTCTGCTGTGCGGAAATATTGCTGTCCAATCTTTTTTGGAAGGTGCAAGAGGGATTACCAAAGTAAGAGGACAATGGTTTGACGGACCGTACGGCTCAAAAATGATGCCTATTTTTCACCCGTCTTACCTGCTGCGTAATGATTCCAGAGAAAAAGGCAGTCCAAAATGGCTTATGTGGCAGGATATCAAAGAAATAAAAAGAGTTTATGACACACTTTGAAATACCTGTAACTCCGGTACGTCAATTGCTGCACAAAATATTTGTTTTGTGTCATGAACTTTTCCGATATAAATTCAACACAACAGAATAAAAGCTTTCAACTTGCGGGGTTTAGGTTATTATTTGAACATAAATATTTCTTGAACGTGGTTTGTTGTCAAAATCAATCAACACAATTTGCTGCCACGTACCGAGAAGCAAAGCCCCGTCTACAAGCGGAACAGAAATTGAACTTCCAAAAATAGTCGCTCTTATATGGGCATAACCGTTTCCGTCGTGCCAGGTATCATCGTGGTGGTATACTTTGTCCATAGGAACAATACTGTCAAGTATGTCAGGCAAGTCTTTTATCAGGCCCGGCTCGTATTCAACTGTGGTAATGGATGCCGTGCTTCCCGCAAGGGCCACAACAATGTTTCCGTTTTTTATATTGTGGCTGTATACTGCTGATTTAACCTTTTGCGTAATATCAATAATATCAGTAAAACCTTTGGTATTAATTAAAAAATGATCTGTATAAACTGCCATAGCTCGTTTAACCTCTCCAAATAAAAATAACAGATGATACAAAAAAGACAGGTAACAATTTTACCTGTCTTTATATTAACTTATAAAATTTAAACTTCAAGGAACAGTCTTCTTCCGACTATATTAGGTTTTCCGTTGTAATACCCCGCAAAATACCCGCCTCTTACAGGATTATTTTTTCCGTAAAAATTTGAATTTACTGCGGAATTAGACATAAAAGGGTTTGACGATTGTGCACCGAAAGGATTTACGGAAGCGGGTCGAACTGATGTAATAGCCGTAGACTTAGACGGTGTAAACGCTTTTGATATAAATCCGACAAGACTTTCAATCATAATATGCCTTTCAAAATTAACGGGGAACAATCTCAAAAACTCGGTATAAAATTTGCCTGATTTTTATATTTCTCGGACAAATCTTACTTCCGGCTTCTGTGTAAATTATACTGATAATTTACATCCAGTCATATTTATTATAATACATTATTAAAATTTGTTAAGTGTTTTCTGCAAAAAATCACCTATTGTATGTATGTGACAAAAACGAAAAAAGTGACACAATAGACAAAGGAGGAAATGTTGTATGATAAAAAAATGTCCTTTTAATTTTGACGCTTGTTCGAGTGAATGTGCACTTTTTATTGCTCCGGAAGATTTAAATGAACTTGTATCAAGCAGATTGACAAGCATCGGTGTGTATGACAAACAATACGGAATGTGCTCTTTCAAAAACCATGCTCTTGCAAAAAGCAGAGAAATTTTTGAAAAAAGCCAGGCTAATAAATTTTAACGATTTACGATAACAAAAAGCAGCAGCAATGAGTGAAATAGGAATAGGCCAGTTTATAAAAAACGTGTTTGATTACAGTACGGGAAAAGCTCCGACACAGCAGCCCGGAAAAGTTGCCAATGAAAATTTTCAAAAAACACAAAATGAAGCAATGAAACAGCTGAATCAAACCATGCAGAATATTGCACAAAATTTTGTACGCCAGCAAGATGTAATCACTACACAAATGCAGCTAAGAGAACTGACAAATATTGAACGTTCCATGCTGCTAAAAAGCTTGTTCGGATTTCCGGAAAACATAAAAGATATAGTTGCATTTCTTGCTTCCGAAAATAAAGCATTGACGGCAAAAGAGCTACAGCTTTTGCTGACAAAACAAATCGATATTCCGAAACTACTTGTCCTTCTTCAAACAAACGGAAAAGCTGCACATGAAAAATTAACAAAAATGATTGCAACAATGAACCAATCCGGTATTTATAATACGCAGCAGCTTAAAGAAATATCCGTACTCATAAATGCCTGCATACCCGCAAATGATGCATCCAATGTACAAGTTCTAAAAAGTTTTATGCTGATGTATCTTCCTTGGCTGCCGATTAATGCTGCAACGGAATTCAACGTATCGGATACCGGCAGTCAAAAAGAACAATCCTCGTCAGATGAAGATTCAATGGTTATTTCTATAACTACAAAAAACTACGGATTTGTCAGGATTTTGCTGTACAAAAATGAAGGTTCTTTCAATATAGATGTGAATTGTTCTCAAGATTTTCCAAAAGAAAAATTTAATGATGCGGTAAAACTAAAAAGCAGCGATGCATCTTTGAATATAAAACCGGAAATTGTATATTCCACAAGAAAGCCTTCTTCTGATGAAAAAAATAACGAAATAAACGTTGAGTTTTCAAAATCATCAAAGATTTCTCCACAGCTCTTAATTATTGTGCATACGCTTATAAAGATAGTTATGGAAATAGATTCGCAGGGAAGTTTGGAAGAAATCAGAAAAGAGTATTAAACACAATCACTCTGTTTCGTCCTCTTTTTTTTGCTTCATAAAGTGCCATATCGGCATTTTGGTGTAAGATTTCCGGATTTTCCATGTCTTCCGTAAATTCACTTACGCCAACACTTATAGTAACTTTCAAAGTATCTGAATCCAGCACTACGTCGTCAGAGATATTGATATCAGCTTTTTCGACGGCAGCACGCAGTCTTTTGGCAACAAAAGCCGCTTCATGAATTTTTGTGTCAGGCAAAAGTATACAGAATTCTTCTCCCCCGTATCTGGAAGCAATATCATATTCTCGAAGTTCCTGTATCACAACTTTGGCAACATTTTTCAAAACACAATCACCTGCCGCATGTCCCCAAGTGTCATTGACTTTTTTAAAATAATCAATATCAAGCATTATGCAGCAAAGAGGTTTTTTATTTCTTTTTGCGTTTGCGGTTTCCTGCTTAAGCCTTGTTTCAAACTGTCTTCTGTTGTTGAGACCTGTCAACGCATCTAAAGTCGCATATTTCAAAACCTGAGCATAAGAATTTGCCCTTTGTGTCGTAACAGATGTCTGGGCAGCAAGCTGGCACAGGTAATTTGTGTCCGTATTTGACAATTTATCAATATTGCTGCTTGCCGCAACAAGGCCGATTGTTTTTTCTTCGTTTCTTATTGCAAACACGCCGGCTTTGCCGTTTTTTGAAATAATAAAAGATTCTGAATCTTTTATTTTTGTCAACAGTTTTAAGACGTTTTCATCCTGACAGTCCAACGGCCAGAACAGTTTGTATTTTTCTTTGTCATCTTTTAAAAAGATATAAATAAGATGATTTGACACAAACCTGTCTATCAATTCACCGATAATCGGAAGAATATAATCCAAATCAAATTGTGTTTCAATCAGTTTTGCAATGCTTTTTATGGTTTGTTCAAATTTTATGCTTGTTTCAAGTTTTCTGTCGGAAATTTTGTTTAGTATAACAATTTTTATTTGAGTAATTGCTATTTCCAAAATTGTTAAAAATTCGGTATCTACCGCTTTATTGCCGTTTTTATCAAAGTTTAGTTCTATTATTCCTATTAATCTGTTCCCGTCAAAAACCGGAAAATACAAAAGATTGTTTGTTTCTGCTATGTTTTTCGAAAAAAACTCCGCAGATTTTTGAAGGCTTTTTGAACAGAGTTTATTGTTTATGACAAAACTTTCGTCCAATTCTGTTTTTAGACCATTGAAAATATTTTTAACATACTCCTGCTGTTTGTTTTTTTCTATCACTATCCAATTTTTTACAAAATCGTGCATTGCGGATGTCGAGTCATCCATTACAAAAATTTGAAAATTGTTTGCACAAAAATATTTTTGAAAGATTTCATTTATTTGAGACAGCATTTTTTGTGTGTCATTTGACACCGCCAGTGTATATGAAATCTCTTTCAAAAATTCCATATACTGCTTACGATTCAGGTTAGAATCTCTTACTGTATCGTCCATTGTAGAGCGTGTCCTCTTCGTAATTTTCAAACAATTTTTTTGATGTGCATTTTGAAAAACTTTTTTTCAAATATTTGTCAGATTCTTCGGAATCAACAACAACTTTTCCGTCTATATAGGTAATGTGATTAATCCCAAGCGGGTCATTTTCGTTTTCAATTTCATCGGTAACAATGTGGGGTGTTCTCATTCCCTCTTTCACTTGTGATTCCGGAGCAAGACCTCTTTTTGTTGTTTTAAAATCATTCTGGGCAGTAGATTTTTCAACTACCTGAGAATAAACATCAAATATGTACTTTGCAATAAAAGGATTTTGCTGCGTATTTGCAATCAGCATTGATTTTTCAAGTTCTTCTTGAGACTCTCTCAATTTGCCCATTCTTTTTAAAAGTATAGCCAGATTGTAATGTGCATCAAAAACCATAGGCTCCAGTTCAATTGCCCTGCAATAGCCGAGACCCGCTTCCTTGTAATTTCCGATTATATGATTTGCCAGAGCATAGTTGTAATTTATATTGTAGCTGTTTTTCTTTCGTTTTAGAGCTTTTTTGTAACAAGAGATAGCCTTTTGAATATATTCATCAGCCGCATGAGTTTTTTCGCCTATAAGCATTGATTTGCCTCTATAGGCAATGCCCATGTTGTAAAGAGCAATGGTTTTGTTTTCTCTTGTGCTTTTTACACTGTCAAAAATCAAAGGTATATGGATGACTACACGTTTTGTATCCAATATTGTCTGGTATTCTCTGATTGCTTTGTCAAAATCAGAAAGCTTTTCCGCTGAAACTATTCCGAGATTCATTCTGCAAACTATAAATTTCGGGTCATATTTCAGTGCTTCTTCATACTGTTCTACGGCAGAAAAATAATCTTCGTACTTTACAAAAATATTTCCGAGATTGCATCTTGCAAGAGAATGTTCCGGATATTTTTCAAGGCCTTTTTTATAATAATTTATGGCTTTTTCAAGCTTGTGTGCTTTGTATGCTTTGTCACCCTTATAGACGTAATACAGTCCAAAAGCTTTGTTCACCTGTTTTACATACCACCCCCAAAATACAAAAAGTGACAGCAAAAACACCAATATCAGCATGCCTGTGATGACTTTCGGCACAGTCTTTTTAAAAAGATTTTTCAGAAATTTCATATGTATATTTTATACTTGTAAAGAGTTAATAGGCAAGTTATTCTTAAATTTTCACATAGTCCGGCTTTACCTCACACTGTATTTCAGAGACAGGCTCACTACAGCTCGCTTCGCTGTGCGTGTTTGCTTTGTCAAAAAATTGTTCACATCATTTCCTTCTCACAAAACAATTTACAGGATTGTTTTGTCCGGCAGAGTTTTATCACGAATTTTTTTCGGACAATTTAAATAATCCGCCATGTGGGCAATTATTATTTGAAGAAAAAAATATTAAGATATAAATTCAGGGTACAAGTATGTGCTGTCAAGTGCAGCCCTGTTTATACAGGAAAAGGAAATTATGACTGGAATGGTAAAAGGAAAAATTCTTATTGTTGATGATAGTATTTGGACTTTGGAATTGCTAGAAGAAACTCTGAAGCCTTTTGATTATGAAATTCTAAAATATTCAAATCCGCTGGAAGCATTGGAAGACACGATAGACACAAAAATTGATCTTGCTGTTATCGATGTTGTCATGGATGAGTTGAACGGTTTTGAATTTAGTGAAAAATTTTTGAATAGCCACACAGACACACCTATAGCGTTTATCAGCGGTTATGCTCAAAAAGAAAACAAAATAAAAGGTTTTAATCTCGGTTCATACATATACATTGAAAAACCTTTTGATATAAATACAGTAAGGGCTCAAATCCAGAATATTCTTAAGGTAAAAACACTTCAGGATAAACTTTTGTATGAAAAACAAAAGCTTGAGGATATTTTTGAATTTACCAGCAATGAGATAATCCTTGCTGATTTGGATTTTAATATTGTTTCTCAAAACAATAAAATCTTAAACAAAAAGAAGTACAAGAAAGATACAAATTTCATAAAATTATTGGAAAAATATACGGAAGAAAAGCCCCTTTCTCTTTTGAACGATTTTATTTCTTCTGCAAAAAACAGTTTACAGTTTCGTATCATTTTAGATTCATCAATTTATCTAAAAACAACTGTTTCAAAAATTAAAACAGGCAATTATCATTCCGGTTATTTGATTGTAATGGAGAATATAACAGAAGAAATTGAAAAACAAAATATAATAAACAGTTTTATTGAAATGATTACGCATGATTTAAAAACACCTGTCAGAGCTGAAAAAAGAGCTCTCAGTCTTCTTTATGAGGGCAGTTTCGGAGAGTTGAATCCCGATCAAAGAGAAATTGTACAAGAATTGTTAAATTCATCTCGTTTTATGTTGAGAATGACAGACAACATACTGACAAGATTTAAAATAGAAAATGGTGAATGTACAATCAAAAAATCGTTAAATTCAATCAAAAAAACCGTTCAAACAAGCGTAGATTATCTTAAATTTATGATTCAGTCCAAAAAGCAGACTGTTAAAATAAAGTCTTTCTTAAAAAATGAAAAAGACTACATATTTGAATTTGATGCAGCAGAAATAGAACGTGTATTGATTAATATAATATCAAATGCTTCGGAATTTTCTCCGCAGAATACAGACATAAATATTACTTTAAACAAAGACGAAAGAAATGTCTTGATATCGGTACAGGATTTTGGCTGCGGTATTTCAAAAGATGTATTGGACTGCTTGAAAAAAGATAAAATTCTTAAACCAAAAAGGTTGAAAAAAGTCGGTTCCGGTTCCGGTCTTTATATTGCAAAAAAAATTGCGGAAGCACACGAAGGAAAACTTGAAATTGAAACAAATTGCAAAGGAGTCAAAGGTACTACACTGACACTGTTTCTCCCTTGCAAAAACAAAGAAACTACCGCATTTCAACATCAATACAACTGTTCTCAGTGACAAGAACAGGTTCGCTGTAGTATACATAATTTTTTATGACAGACAATTCTGTTTTAAAAAAAGGCTTTAGATGTGCAGCAGAAATGTTTTTGTTGACCTGTTTTTGTATATCGGATACAAATTTGGACGGATATTTTTTTATATTTTCCGGCATTTTTCTCTCTCATTCATAAACTGTGTTGTACTTTAATGTTTTCCGTACGTTTTTATATATGCTATATTTTTTAGTAAAAAACCTTGCTCTTTTAACAGGTTTTGGGGATACTTATATTTGTTTTTATAATTTACATTCGGGTATAAATACAAGGTTGGATGAGAAGATGGATTGGAAAAAAAAGCTAAAATTTGTTGCAATAACAGCCGCTTTTGCTGTTTTGATTCTTATCGTCCTGACCAATGTTTTTAAAATGACAAGAGTTTCGGAAAAAGATTTTCAAACTTACAGTCAAGGACTTTCATATTTGAATAAAGGGGATTTTGAAAATGCTTATTTTAATTTTTCAAATGTCTCAAAAAATTCTGCAATATACGAAATAGCCCTTCTAAGACAAGGTCTTTGTGCTGATGAATTAAACGACTTTGAAACCGCAATAAAAAAATACAGACTTTTTATAGAAAAATATCCGGAATCTTTATTTGTGCAAAAAGTTTATTACGCACTTGCACAAAACTATTTTCGTGCAAAAGATTACACAAAAGCGGAAAAAACATTTAATGACATAAAAAGGTTTTTTAAAGATTCCGAATACAAAACCGCTTCAAATTATTATCTGGGTATGATAAACAGCCAAAAAATCTCTGACAAAGTAAAAGAAATTCAAAAATATAATAAAAATGAAGACAAAGCACTCTCAGATGAAAAAAGTAAATATGATAAAGAAATTTTAGAATTAAAACAGAAATCAAAAACATATTTTGCCGCATACCTTGAAGAAGCACCGGAAGGCAGGTTTGCACTGGAATGTGCAAAAGAAATTGAAAATCTGCAAGCCCCTCTGACACAAAAAGAGTATTACCTCGTCGGCAGAGCATACTTTAAAAATAATTACCACACAAAAGCTTTCCAAAACTTGAACAAATCTTATATGTCTTCAAGCTGGGGATATTTAAGTGAAATATACAGGTATCAGGGCAACTACAAAAAATCCAGAGATATTTTTGAACACAACTACGCTCTGTATTCAAAAAATATTGAAGACAAAGAACTGCAAAATTTTCTTCAAAATTACGCCCTTTCTTATCCAGTCGGAGTAAAGGCAGGCTGGTACAATCTGCTTTCTATTGCACAAAAAAGCGGAGCCAAACAACAGGATTTTATTCTGTATAAATTGACTAAACTTGAAAGTAATGACATAAAAAAACAGTTGTATGAAAAAATATATAAAGATTTTCCAAAAGGCCAATATGCCTCTGATGCTTTGGCAAATCTTTTTTGGGATGCATACCTTGCTCAAGATTACGATAAAGCATTCTCTTTAGGGGTGATTCATATACGTGAATATCAAGGAACAATAGCGGCCCCGAAAGTTCTTTTTTGGATGGGTAAACTTGCGGAAAAACAGGGAAATCTAACGGAAGCTAAAGGTTTTTACCAGAGAATACTAGAAAATTATCCTGATGATTACTATGCTTTTAGAGCGAGCAAACATTTAAGCTACAACCGCAATACTGGCTGGAAAACAAAATCATCCCACAGACTTCCTGAAAAAACAGGAATTACGAAACTGCCGTTCAAACATACCGGCATATCGGATGACAATATTTCCCTAATAAATATAATCTTGAAACTCAACGACTACAAACTTCTCACTGAAATAGACAAAGAAAACAAAACTCTTCAAAGCTGGATAAACTACAGAGAAGGCAAGTATTCCATATCAGTTCTTCAAGCAAGGGATGCTATTTCCGAGATGGATAAAAAGCCTGATTTTTCAGACAGTATATACAAACTGGCTTATCCTCTGCACTATCAGGAAACTATAAACGAAAGAGCAAAAGAGTACCGTCTTGATCCGTACCTTGTAACGGCATTGATAAGGGAAGAAAGCTATTTTAACCCGGAAGCCGGAAGCTCTGCCGGAGCACGCGGACTTATGCAGCTTATGCCCTCGACTGCATACTACATAGCAAACAGAAACGGCATCGGTTATACGGGAAGCAAAGCTCTCTTAAATCCCGAAAAAAATATAGAACTCGGGTGTGCTTACCTCGATTATGCAAAAGAAAGACTTTATGAAAATGATTTGTTTGCCGTAGCATCCTACAACGGCGGGCCTAACGCTGTCGGAAGCTGGAAAAAAAATCTGACTTACAAAAATTTTGATGAATTTATCGAGAGTATTCCTTATCCCGAAACAAGAGACTACGTCAAAAAAGTGTACAGAAGCTATTGGGTTTACATAAATATTTATTAAAATCAAAAAATAAGCCGGCTGCATATATTTTTTCCGGATAAAAAAAGATATAATAACATTTATGGAAAAATTAATACAAATTAAAAATTTAAACGTGTATTATCCCGTATCATCCAATTTTGCGGGACAAAGCAATCAGTATTTGCATGCATTAAAAAACGTAAACTTAAATATAAACAAAGGCGAGATATTGGGGCTTGTCGGAGAATCGGGGTGCGGAAAATCCACACTGGGCAAAGCTGTTTTGCGTCTTATCGAATCAAAAGGAGAAATTTTTTACGGAAATGAAAATATTTCAAATTTTGATACAAAAAAGATGAAACATTTTAGAAAAAAAGCACAGCTTATATTTCAAAACCCTTATTCCAGTCTTGACCCGAGAATGAATGTATATTCTTCCCTGCGAGAACCGCTTGTTGTCCACAAAATAAGAGACAAAGAGGAAATAAATTCAAGAATAAATGAAATAATAAAACTTGTCGGCTTAAATGAAGAAGACCTCAAGCGTTATCCTCACGAGTTTTCGGGCGGTCAAAGACAAAGAATTGCCATAGCACGGGCTTTGATTTTGAAACCGGAATTTCTTGTGGCTGATGAGCCGGTTTCTGCACTGGACGTCAGCATACAGGCACAAATAATTACACTCTTAAAAAATTTGAAAGAGAAATTGGATTTGACAGTACTTTTTGTTTCTCACGATTTGGGGGTTGTAAAATATCTGTCTGACAGAATAGCTGTTATGTATCTCGGTGAAATTATAGAAATATCTGACGCTGACGGACTTTTTAAAAATCCGAAACATCCCTATACCCAAGCTCTTATTTCTGCAGTACCTTCAATTCATGAAAAGACTCAAAAAGAAATAAAGCTCAACGGTGATCTCCCTTCTCCGCTGAATCCTCCGTCAGGCTGCAAATTTAACAGCAGATGCCCTTTTGTTATGGAAATTTGCAAACAAAAAGAACCCGAGACTGCTGACATCTCGGACTCTCATTGTGTAAAATGCTTTTTATACCACTAATTATTTTGCGTATTTCAAGAAAGACTGCTGTTTTGTATACATCATTTCTTCTTTAATTTTTAACTTGCCGTTTGCATCAGGCCCTATTACAAAATAAGCAGGTATTTTGTAGTCGCTTGTGGAAGGCTGTCTCAGGCATGAAATTTTGAAATCATCACCTTGTTTTGTTATTTTTCTTTCAGTATAGAAGTTTTTGTATTTATTAAATTTTGCGAGATTTGCACCTATTCTCATTTGATTGAAATACTGTTTTGTATTTGCTGTTACCGTTGCTGTTGTTCCGTCAGGTTTCATAACGACACGTATAATTTTTGCATCAGGAAGGTAAAAGCTTGTAATAGTATCACTATATGTATTTGCAGCATTTACATAACTGTTAAAAAATGTAAGAACTTCCTGCGGTGTTGTTGCGGCAAATGCAGCAATGCCGGCAAAAGTTAAAACCAGTGCAGCCAGTACTGATAATATTTTTTTCATATAAAAATCTCTCCTTTTTCTGTTCCGCTTTTATTAGTACACATATTATACAACGAAAAAAGAGACAGTTTGTTCATAGAATCGGCAATATGACAAAATATAAAAATTGAAAATTTTGTACAGCCGGCCGACTTTGCCGATTTCTCAGATTTTTAATGAAACTGTATTTATTATGACAAACATCCAAACCCGCCAAATATTACCGGCGGATTGCTCAGGATATTTGTTCGGATTTTGCCGGAACAAATTATGATATCAAATAGTTTATTAAAGTCCTTACACCGGCACCTGTTGCACCTTTTTTCTCAATGAACGCAGTACCGGCAATATCAATATGAGCCCAGCGGACTTTTTTTACAAAATTTTCTAAAAACACGCCGGCAATTTGAGCACCGCCCATTCTTGAGCCGGTATTTTTCATATCCGCAATATCGCTTTTCAAAGATTCTTTGTATTCTTCAAAAAGAGGAAGCTGCCAGAGTTTTTCACCGCCTGCCGCACCGCATTTTATGAGTTTGTCAATCATTGTCTGATTGTTGCCCATAATACCGGAAACGGCGTTGCCCAGTGCAACAACACATGCCCCTGTCAGTGTGGCAAGGTCAATAACTTCATCAACTTCAAGTTCACATGCATAGCACAGTGCATCTGCCAAAGTAAGTCTGCCTTCTGCGTCTGTGTTGTCGACTTCAATAGTCATTCCGTTTTTGGCTGTCAAAATATCACCTGGTTTGTAAGCGGCACTGCCCGGCATGTTTTCACAAGCCGCAATCAGACCATGCACTTCACATCCCGGCTTGAGGTCTCGAATAACGCTCATCAAGCCAAGTACAGCGGCTGCTGCCGACATATCATCTTTCATATTAAGCATTGATGACGGCGGTTTCAAATCTAATCCGCCTGAGTCAAAACATATACCTTTTCCGATAATGGCAATTTTTTTCTGAGGTGTTTTGACGCTCGGTACATACTTCATATGTATAAATTTAGGCGGCTGTGCACTTCCTTTTGCAACGGCAAGAAATGCACCCATGCCCATTTTTTCTATATCTTCTTTTTCATAAATTCTGACATCAATATCTTTCATACCCTGTGCTATTTCAGCAAGTTTTGACGGTGTAGTGAATGCAGGCTGTTCATTTGCCAAATCTTTTGCAAAATTTACGGCATTTGCCACAATTTTCCCTTTTTTAACACCTGTTTTTGCTTTTTTGTAATTGTCTTCGGACATGTCTACAATAATAAAATCTTGAACTTTCGTATTTTGTTTTTCGGATTTGTACTTGTCAAAGGTGTATCCGCCAATCAAAGTTCCTTCCGCTATCATTTTTGCGGCCTGTTCGGGGTCAAACCCGCCTATACCCGCACCGTGCAGTACGGAAATTACTTTTTTGGCATTATGCATTTTCAAACATTTTTTTATAACTTTTTCAGAAATTTCACGCAAACGATTGAGTGTAAAATCTTTGTTTTTGCCGAGTCCGACAATAAGTACTTTTTCTGCGGCAATTTTTCCGTTGGTCTGTAAAACGTAAGTGGAACCGAATTTTCCGTCAAATCCTTCTTTTCCTATAACAAATTTTGAAATCATTCCGTCAAGTGCAATATCAATAGCTCCTGTTGCTCCTGCGGGGATTTTTACACCTTCAAAAAGATTGATTATAAGAACATTAGCAGGCGTTTCTTCAAGCATACCTTTTGCCACGCCGATATCAAATTTTACAGCCATATCAATACCCTCTTTTATGTGCTTATTGAACAATTATACGACTGTTTTCACGTTACATCAATATTTTTTGCTGTTAATCCTCTATTTCAAGTATCCATCTTTCCAGAATATCTTCACTTATTCCGTCAAGAAAACGGGAAGGTTTTGAAAGCACCATGCCGGTAGAATAGTCAAACATGTCGATAGGATAAGTAATATACAAATATGATTTTGCACGAGTAGCGGCTACGTACATCAGACGGAGTTCTTCATCAAGCTCTTCTTCCGAATTAAACGAATAAACGGAAGGAAAACGTCCGTCCACAGCTCCTATAATAAAAACAGCTTTCCACTCAAGGCCTTTTGCACTGTGAATTGTAGACAGTGTCAGATATTCGTCCTTCTGGGCACCGTCTTCCACTTCACTTACAGAGCTATCAGGCGGCTCAAGAGCCAAATCGCTCAAAAAATCCTCAAGGCTGCTGTACTGTGAAGAAAGGTACAAAAAATGCTCCAAATCTTTTAGCCTTTTTGTGTAATCATCATATTTGTCAATCAAAATAGGTTCATAATAAGCTAGAATTTTTTCCACAATTTCTGACGGTTTTAAAAGATTTTTTCTTTGATTTTCGAGTGTTTGAAACAGCTTTTTTATACTGTCTGCACTTTTGGCAGGCAGCATGAGTTTTTCTGTTTCCGCTTTTTCTGTTGTGAGCATAGGTAAAAGCTTCATAGCTGTTTGGTTTCCGACACCGTTTAGCAAAAGCAGAATCCTGTTCAGGCTGATAATGTCCTGAGGATTTAAGATAACCCTGAGATGAGCAATGACATCTTTTATGTGTGCTGTTTCAATAAATTTTAGGCCGCCGAATTTTTTGTAAGGTACAGCTCGTTTTGCCAGCTCTATTTCCAGATTGTATGTCATTCTTGCACTTCTGCAAAGCACCGCCATATCATTTAAAGATATATCTTCTTCCTGAAGCTCAAGTACTCTCTGAGCGATGAATTCCGCTTCTGTCTGCATGTCATTCATACAGACAAGAGCCGGTTTTTCCGGAAATTCTATATCGGAGAAAAGATTTTTTGTGTATTTTTCTTTTGCTTTTTTTATTATTTCATTTGTGAGGGCAAGAATATTTTGCGAACTTCTGTAATTTTGTTCCAATTTTATTATTTTTGTGTCGGGAAAAATATTCGGGAAATCCAGAATGTTTCTAAAATTTGCACCTCTGAAAGAGTAGATGCTCTGCGAATCGTCTCCTACTGCCATGACATTGTTGTGCTCTGAAGCTAGCAGTTTTATTATGTCAGCCTGCAAAGAGTTTGTATCTTGATATTCATCAATCATTATGTATTTGTATTGGTTTGAGAGCTTTTTTCTTACATCGTCATTTGATTGAAGCAGTATTTTCAAATACAAAAGCAAATCATCGTAATCCAAAAGGCTGTTTTGCCTTTTATAAGCCACATATTGTTTGGAAATCTCATTGATTTTTTCAATACAGTGTGAAAACTGGTTGTATTCGCTTTCAATGACATCTTGTGCGGTCATATTTTTGTTTATTGCTTTTGAATAAATATCAAGAATTGTGCCTTTTTTAGGGAAACGTTTTTCCTGCTTTCCTATTACGGAAGCTCTCAGGTGGTTTACAACATCTTCTGCATCTGCACGGTCAATAATGGTAAAATTGTTTCTCAATTCAAGAAAGTTTGAATATTTTCTCAAAATATAATTTGCAAACGAATGAAAAGTTCCGCCTGCAACTTTTTCACACCGTGAATCCAAAATCATGACAGCACGATTAAGCATTTCATCGGCGGCTTTTTTTGTGAAAGTGAGCAAAAGAATATTTTCCGGTTTTACCCCGCTTTCTATCAATCGGGCAACACGAAAAGTCAGTGTTTTTGTTTTTCCGGAGCCTGCACCCGCAATCACAAGAACGGAACCGTTTTTTACTTTAACGGCTTCAAGCTGTGCGGGATTAAGTTCTTTTTCGTAATTTATCTTATACTGAGCCTTAGTATCTTGTTTTTTTAAAACATATTTTTTTACGGCAGGCACAGACGGTTTTTCAGACGTCAAATTTTCCATATGAATATTATAACCGCATACGGAATTTTTAAAAACAAATTTGTGATTCTTATAATTTGAAAAATCAGATATACTGTTTTAATACGGAATAAAGCTCATTTTTTTCCTGTTCGTCAAGTTCAACAAGAGGACGTCTTACATAGTTTGAAATGAGACCCATTTTTGTTAAACATTCTTTTACAGGAACAGGGTTTGGTGCCATGAATATTTTTTTGAAAAGAGGGTAGAGCTTCAAATGAAGTTTGGTAGCTTTTTTTGTGCTGCCGTTTTTAAACTCATGAATCATTTCTTTCATTTCTCTGCCTATAATGTGAGACGCTACGGAAATTACACCGTGTGCACCGACGGAAAGCATCGGCAGAGTCAGGCTGTCATCTCCTGAATAAATAACGAAATCATCCGGACACAAACGTCTTGTTTCTGTTATCACATCCATATCAGCCAGACTTTGTTTTACAGCAAATATATTTTTGTGTTTTTCGGCCAGTTGTGCAATGGTTTCGGGCTTCATTGTGATACCTGTTCTGCCCGGTATATTGTACAAAAGTATCGGCAAGTCTGTAGATTCCGCAATAGTGCCAAAGTGTTCAATCAGTCCTTTTTGAGAAGGTTTGTTGTAGTAGGGGACTACGGATAATATTGCGTCTGCACCGCATTCTTTTGCGTTGCTTGTTGCCATAACGGCTGTTTTTGTACAGTTTGAGCCGGCACCCATTATCAATTTACATCTGCCGTCTGCTGTTTTTTTCACAAAATTGAACAGTTCGACTTCTTCGTCATGAGTCAATGTGGGGGACTCTCCTGTTGTTCCTGCAACAAGTATAGAGTCAGAACCTGTTTTTATTAAATGGTTTACGAGTTTTTCAAGTGCAGCATAGTCAATGTTTCTGTCTTTGTTAAACGGCGTAATCATTGCCGTAATAATCTCACCCGCATCAAAACGCATAACCATAAAATTCTCCTAGATATTCTGTGTAATTTAAAGTATAGTTTATTGAACCCGATTATTCAATAGGCTTGTGAAAAGAAAAACAAAGTTTTTAATAAAATTAAAAGAGTTTTATTGTGCCAATATTCCTCTGAGATGCCAGGTGCTTGCAGATGTTATTTTCACGTCAACAAACTGCCCGACAAGATTTTTGTCACCTTCAAAATGTACGATTTTGTTGTTTTCCGCACGGCCGGCAAGAATAATTTTATCGTTTTTTTCCTCAAAAGATTCAATCAAAATTTCTAAAGTTCTTCCGACAAATTTTTCGTTTGATTTTAGGCAGGCTTCTTTGTTTTTTTCATTCAACCTTGCAAGACGTTCAAATTTTGTTTTTTCATCAATAAATTTGTCAGTCCACTTTGCGGCTTTTGTTTTTATTCTCGGAGAATATGCGGCTGTGTTTGAGTAATCCAGTTCAAATTCATCAATTGCACTCAAAGTGTCTTCAAATTGTTCTTCTGTTTCACCGGGAAATCCCGCTATAAAATCCGATGTTACGGCAACATTTTTGAATGCATTTCGAATTTTTTTGACTATTTTACCGTATTCTTCACGGGTATAACGGCGGTTCATTGCTTTTAAAACTTCCGTATTTCCGGATTGCATCGGTATATGGAAAAATTCGCAGACTTTATCACATTCTTGTACGGCAGAAATCAAATCATCCGTAATATCGGTAGGATAAGACGTTACAAAGCGGATTCTGAATTTTCCTTCAATTTTGTTCAAATCTCTTAAAAGGTTTGCAAGTGTAACATCTCTGCCGTCATAGTCTTTTTGTGAATCCAAATTTTTTCCGTAGCTGTCCACATTTTGCCCAAGAAGCGTAATTTCTTTAAAACCCTCTTTTATAGCTTTTTTTGCTTCTTCAAGAATTTCTGAAGGTTTTCTGCTTCTTTCCCGGCCTCTTGTAAAAGGGACTATACAGTACGTGCAAAAATTGTTGCAGCCTTCCATAATCGGAATCCAGGCATTGAGACTTTTTGCTCTTTTGATTTCATATTTTGCTTCTTCTTCACCGTCTGTAAATTTCTTCGGTGTTTCATTTGTGGCACAGACTCTTTCTTTGTTGTCTACTCTTTTGAGCAAATCAGGAAGCTCATAAACGTTGTTTGTACCGAAAACCAAATCTATATAAGGAAAACGTTTCAAAAGCTTTTCTTTGTCCTGCTGTGCGACACAGCCGCAGAAAGCTATCTTGATATCCCTAAACGGCTTGCCTTCAAGTTCTTTTTTATGTTCTTCATTTTTCCATTTGCCCCAGACTCCTACGGCACTATAGGCTTTGTCTGCCGAGAGCTGGCGGATGGAACAGGTGTTTACCATTAATAAATCAGCTTCTTTAGGGTTTTCTGTTTCTTCATATCCGAAATGTGAGAGCATTCCCAATATTCTTTCCGTATCGGACTTGTTCATCTGGCAGCCCATTGTTTCTACATAAACTTTTTTATTAAAATTTTTGGTTTCCATTTTTTTAAACTTTCTCGAACTGTTATTTCACTAAATATTATAAGTAAAAGAAAGTACTGTTTTTGTAACAAAACATTAATAATTTAGTGTAAATAAAGCAATTTTAAATATTCACAAACATTTATTGCAGCATAGTAAAAGTGAAGTGTGAAAGGAAGTATTATTTATGTTCCCCATTACAAGATTATCAGCTAAATTCGCTACATCAGCAAATAAGGTCGTCAAAAATGCAGCAAAAGGTAACATAAAACCTACAGATATGAGTGCAACTTTGAAAGATTTTTATGAAACTGTTTTGCCGGAATCACCAAAATATACAAAAAATATATTTAAAAGAGCTATCAATTGGGTAAAATATTTTATAAAATCGTTTATAGGTTTTTGTGCAGATGTCAAAGTCTCTATACAAGAAAAGAAAACAGAATTTGAAAAACTCGGTAAAAAATTTACAAAAAAAGATAAAAAGGAAGTAAAAAAAGAAACTGTTTCTGCTTGGAAAGAAACATTGAAAGAGCTTAAAGAAGAAATGAATTCGTTGATAAATAAAGCGAAAAAAGCTCCTGAAGGTGAAGCAGCACAAAATGCAGAAACTGTAGTAAATGCGTAATTAATCGATAATTAATAAAATAAAAAGCCCTCAAAAATTGAGGGCTTTTTTGTTGAAGCTATATTAAAAACTACATTTCATGAGGATGTCTTGATTCTTCAACCCTCTTCATTATTTCAACAAACTCTTCTTCATCGAGCGTTTCTTTTTCCAAAAGCTCTTTTGCTATGACTTCAAGCATATCACGGTTGCCGAGCAGGAGTTCTTTTGCGAGGTTGTATCTCTCATCGACAATTCTTTTAACTTCTCTGTCAATATCTGCGGCAATTTCTTCCGAGTAATCTCTCGAATGACCGAAATCTCTGCCCATAAACACGTGCTCTTCACTCTTGCCGTACGCCATGTTGCCCATTTTGAAAGACATACCGTAGGTTGTTACCATATTCCTTGCGGTTGATGTAACTTTTTCCAAATCATTTTGTGCACCCGTTGTTATAGAATCAGGACCGTAAATAATTTCTTCAGCAACACGACCGCCCAAAAGCATTGTTATTCTGTCCAGAAGCTGTGATTTTTTCAAAGTCAAATGGTCTTTTTCCGGCAGTGTCATTGTAACACCGAGAGCCATACCTCTTGGAATAATTGAAACTTTGTGAAGCGGGTCTGTATTTTTGAGTAATTTTGCAAGAAGTGCATGACCGACTTCGTGGTATGCAGTGTTTTCTTTTTCTTCGTCGGAAATGATTCTGCTTTTCTTTTCCGGACCGGCTATCACTTTATCAATAGCTTCTTCAAGGTCAGGCATTTCGATTTTGTCTTTGTTGTGCCTTGCTGCAAGAAGTGCAGCTTCGTTCAGTAAATTTTGTAAATCCGCACCCGTAAAGCCCGGTGTTCTTTTTGCCAGAACTTTCAAATCAACATTTTCTGCCAAAGGTTTGTTTTTTGCGTGGACGTTGAGAATCTGCTCACGTCCCAAGATATCAGGTCTGTGAACAACAATCTGTCTGTCAAAACGACCCGGTCTCAATAAGGCATTGTCCAAAATATCAGGTCTGTTTGTTGCGGCTATTACAATAATATTTGTATTTTCATCAAAACCGTCCATTTCAACAAGCAGCTGGTTGAGAGTCTGTTCTCTTTCATCATGGCCGCCGCCCAAGCCGGCACCTCTTTGACGGCCTACGGCATCAATTTCATCTATAAAAATGATACAGGGCTGATGTTTTTTAGCCTGTTCAAAAAGATCTCTTACACGGGATGCACCGACACCGACAAACATTTCTACAAAATCAGAGCCGCTGATTGAGAAGAACGGAACACCTGCTTCTCCTGCTACTGCTTTTGCCATAAGAGTTTTACCGGTACCGGGAACACCAACAAGCAGCACGCCTTTAGGTATTTTTGCACCTAGTTTTATGTATTTTTCACCGTTTTTCAAAAAGTCTACAATCTCTTCAAGTTCTTGTTTTTCTTCGTCAATGCCGGCTACATCATTAAATGTAACTTTAACTTTGCTGTCCAAAAGCAGTTTGGCTTTGCTTTTTCCAAAAGACATCGCTTGGGAACCTCCTGATTGCAATGTTTTTGCCATAAGCACAACAAAACCTATGAGCAGCAAAATAGGAAGTATTGCCGAAAAGATTGTAATCATTTGAGATGAATCATTTGGTTTCTTTACATTTATATCAACATTGCTTTCTTCAAGTCTTTTATAAAAGCTGATATCATTCATCGGAACCATAACTTTGTACTGAATAACAGGCTGTTTTTGTTTGCTGTTGTCTGCAGCCTGCTGTGCATTTTTCGGTTTTGCAATAAGTGAATCTCTGTCTATCTGCACTGAGGCTATTTCACCGTTTTTAACTTTAGTCAAAAATTGTGAATAAGAAATATCCTGAGTACTTGTCGTTTGGTTAGGGAAAAGCATTGATCCCAGACACAAGATTAATAATATTACAACTATCCAAATTCCTGTAGATTGGCTTTTATTCATAATTTTTCCTCTATTTTCTTTTTTAAGATTATATCATTTTTTTTTGTTTATACAAAATCAGGTTTATAGACGATTTTGTTGCGTTTGTAAACTTATGTAAATTATAAACTAAAAAAACTAAAGAAACCATAGCAATTTGTCGATATAAAAACTACAAGCAATAAAGGGGTATGGCGAAAATGAGTCTTGGCGTAACATTAAATACAAACAGAAATTACATAGATGTTTCTTCCGTAAATGAAGTTGCAAAACAGATTTTTACAAAGGCTGAGACAAAATCTTTTGATATAAACACAGTTGATTTGTCAAAATTCAGAAGACCTGAAGTAGGCATTGACCTTTACAGCCAGAGAACAAATCTTGATACAGCAAAACAAGTTGCTGTAAGAAATGCGGGTCTTGATATCAATTTGAATGAAAATTTTGTAGCCAATGTTCAATACTTGAATACAATGGCAGCTATGAATACGGAAAAAGTTCAAAAAAATGTTGAAGGAAAATTGATTGCACCGGTTGCAGAAGGTGAAAAATCTGAAATCAAAAATGTTTTTAATCTTCCTGGCACAATAGAACTCACAAATTCAAAAACTCTTGACAAGGACAAAAGAGGTTCAAACCCGTTTTCTTTCTATTCAATGAATACAAATAAAGGCAAAGAAAAACAGGAAGAAAAAGTTATCAACATTTTTGCATAATAAAAAGTTTCCATAATTTCTCCCCAAATTAATTATTGCTTTAGATGAATCAAAGATTCATCTTTTTTTTGCAAATTTTTTAATTTGTCCCGTAAAATCATAATGAAGCAATCTCTTTTTTGGGTATCAGAAATATACAACAAATTTTTAATCCAAATTCAAAAAAACAGAAAGATAAAAATCTTTCTGTTTTTGCTTTTTATCAATTTTAAAAATATTATTTTTTCAATTCTTCTTTTAAATATTTCAAAGCGTGTAAGGCATTCGGCGTGCCGGTATAAGGCATACACTGAATTATTGCGGCAGCAACTGTTTCGGGTGAATTGCCCGCTTTTATGCTGCCTTTGATATGGCTTTTTAGTGTAATATCATCGTCTTTTGTGACAAGTATTGCAAGAGAAAGAAGTTCACGTGTTTTTATATCAAGCCCTTTTCTTGTATAAAAATCACCGAAACAAACTTCTGTAAGGAATCTTGCGGCCTCATCACCCATGTTTTGAGGAAGTCCTTTCATTGCCTGTTTTATCTCATCACCGTACAGTTTTTCTTGAATTTCTCTGCCTTTTTGATAACGTTCATTTTCTGATACAGTAATAGCGGATTCTAATGGTGTTTGGATATTTCTTTCTTTAAACACCTCATTTAGCACACTCAGAGCATTCAACGTCTTTGGAAAACCGATAAAAGGGGCACACTGATAAATTGCCTCTCTAACTTCAAGCGGGGTGTTGCCTGCATTCAGAGCACCATTTATGTGTGCTTTAAGCTGAGGCAGAGTCTGCATAGTTGTCAGGCAAACAACCGTAATGAGTTCACGGGTTTTTATATCCAAATCACCGACAGTGAAAACCTCGCCAAAGATATATTTTTGCAAAATCTGCATCATTTCTACATCAT
>CALURG010000018.1 GCA_944323115.1 Candidatus Gastranaerophilales bacterium | reverse complement strand
AGTCGAGTTTTGCTTCGCCTTTGAATTTGTAAGCGCCGTGAGAAGTACCGATAGCGATTGCCAGAGAATCACAGCCTGTTTCTTTAACAAATCTTGCTGCTTCTTCAGGGTCTGTATAAGTTGCGTGGTGAGCAGCAACTTTAACATCGTCTTCTACACCTGCCAGTTTACCGAGTTCTGCTTCAACAGAAACGCCTCTTTCATGAGCGTAATCTACAACTTGTTTTGTTAATGCAATATTTTCTTCAAGCGGGAATCTTGAACCGTCAATCATAACTGATGAGAAACCGCCGTCAATACAAGCTTTACAAATTTCAAAGTCTGCACCGTGATCCAAGTGAAGAGCGATAGGTACAGTAGTTGTAGCCAATGCAGCTTCAACTAATTTGATAAGGTAAGTTTGGTTTGCGTATTTTCTTGCACCTGCGGAAACTTGAAGAATGATTGGTGATCTTGTTTCTTCAGCAGCTTCTGCAATACCTTGCAAGATTTCCATGTTGTTAACATTGTAAGCACCGATAGCATACTTGCCAGCAAGTGCTTTTTTGAACATTTCGCCTGTTCCTACTAATTTTCTTTCTGCCATATTGAGTTCTCCTCTTTTCGTGAACTATTATTATAAATTCATATTCGTATTCACTTACAAAATATAGCAAAAAAAGCATGATTACAAGAAATTCTTTTTGAAATACAATAGTTTTTATGAAAAAGAAAATAGCACTGATAAATCATGGTTGTGCAAAAAATCTTGTAGATTCCGAACTTATGCTTGGACTTCTTGCACAAAACAACATAGAAATCACATTGGATGACACAAAGGCTGATGTTGTAATAGTAAATACCTGCTCTTTTATCCACGATGCTGAGCGTGAATCTGTGCAGTCAATTTTGAAAATGGCAGAACAGGGCAAAAAAGTTATTATAACCGGATGTCTGCCGCAAAAATACGGCGATGAATTAAAAAAAGCCATACCCGAAACGGCTGCAATGCTTGGCACTTCTGACATATCAAAAATTGTACGGGTTGTAAAAAAAGTTTTGAATAGCGAAGCAGAATATGTAAATGAAATTTCAAAAGAGCCTGTTTACTCGTATCCTGAAAATGTTCAAAGACAGCAGATTACTGTAGGTTCAAGTTCTTATGTAAAAATAGCGGAAGGCTGTAATTATAAATGCGGATACTGCATTATCCCTAAACTTAGAGGTCCTTATCGTTCACGTCCAATGGAAAATATTGTAAAAGAAGTTAAAGAACTCGGGAAAAAGGGAGTTTCCGAAATTGTTCTTATTGCACAGGACACAACAGCATACGGTATTGATTTGTACGGAAAACCATCACTTGCCCAGCTGCTGAAAGAATTAAATAAAATAAAAGAGATAAATTGGATACGTGTAATGTATACATATCCCTCCATGTTTGATGATGAATTGATTGAGGCTTTTGCAAACTGTGACAAGGTTGTGAAATATGTTGATATTCCTTTGCAGCATTCGCACCCGGAAATGCTTAAATCAATGAAGCGTCCTGTCATGGATTACAAAAAGTTTATTGAAAAACTCCGTGAAAAAATCAAAGATGTAGCAATAAGGACTACGTTTATTGTCGGTTATCCCGGAGAAACGCAGGAGATGTTTGATGATTTGTATGAATTTACAAAATGGGCAAAGTTCGATAAAATGGGTGCTTTTGAATTTTCAAAAGAAAAAGGAACTTATGCATACAATTTACCCGAGCAGATACCTGCACGTATAAAAAAACAAAGAAAAAACAAACTGATGAAGCTCCAGCAAAAAATCTCACTGGAAGTAAACAAATCATTTTTGGACAAAGACTTGCCGTGTATTATTGAATCAGTTTCAAATGACGGAACTGTTGTTGCACGTTCATACCGTGATGCTCCTGAGGTTGACGGCCTTGTATACATCGAAACAGATGAACTGCCTGTGCCGGGAGATATTGAGACGGTTCACATAACTGGATGCGATGAGTATGATTTATACGGTGAAATTTAGCTAAGCCAGAAAATCACGTTCTCCTGCATTTTGAAATTCCGATGCCATATAAATCGGGTTTGATGCATTATTTGGTTCTTCACCGTTTTTTAGTTTTGCAAGCCGTTCAGTGTTTTGGGTATAAATTTTCTTAGATGCATATATCTGGTTGTTGAAAGACTTGTCCAGGTTGTTAAATTGTGCAAACCTGAAAAGTGACTCAAGTTTTCCCAAACCTTGATTCAGTTTGTACTGGTCTGTTGTGTTCCAAAGATTCATATTCAGAACTTCTTTGAGTCGTTTTTCAGCAGTTGTTGTGTTTTCTTCTTGAATTTTTTTGTTGTGTTCTGCCAGAAATTCCGCACGTCTTTTGTTGTAGTCTTCTACGGATTCATAAATGCCTTGTGCAAGCTGGCTTGAGTTTAAAAGAGCCTGCTGCCGTTTAAAATCAGTACCGGATTGTGTCGGATTTGTCATCGAGACCGGTACGGACAGAGCAGCCATGCCTTTGATAGCTTCGAATTGTCCCATTTTCCCTTTCCTCAAATTGTGTATAATAATTCCCTTAAATATATAAAAACATTTTGTCAGAGAAAATTGCCCGTAACATTATTTTGTAAAAAGCTGTATAAATTTTTACAGAAGAAAAAGTTAAAGACCCGGATTTTAAGTTAAATCTCGGGTCTTTTAAACTCTCTCTCTAATTTTATGCGGTAAATATTAGTATGATTTATATTCTTTTTCAAAACCGAATAATGAACTTACAGACTCGTTGTCATGTATTCTTGAAATAGCTTCTCCGAGAATGGGAGCAATGCTCAACTGCGTAAATTTTTCGGAAACCTGTCTGTCAAGAGGAATAGAATTTGTAATAATGACTTCTTCGACCGGAGCTTCTTCAAGTCTTTGTATAGCCGGGCCGGAAAGTATACCGTGTGCCGCACACACATAAACTTTTTCAGCACCTTCTCTGATTAAAAGTTTTGATGCTTCACAAATAGTACCGGCAGTGTCAATCATATCATCCACAAGTACACAAATTTTGTTTTTGACATCGCCAATTACATGGTCTGCTATTGCTTCATTGTGTTTGTCTCTTCTTTTATCAACGATTGCAAGAGGGCAGTCAAGCTGTTTTGCAAAAACCCTTGTTCTTTGAACACCGCCTGTATCCGGGCTGACAGCAACAAGTTTGTCGCCTGGAATGTTTAATTTTTTAATATACTCAGTTAAAACAGGTGTTGCATATATGTGATCAACAAGAATGTTGAAAAAGCCTTGTATCTGGCCTGTATGAAGGTCCATTGCAAGTATTCTGCTCGCACCTGCGGTTGTCAGCAAATCTGCAACAAGTTTTGCTGTAATAGCTTCTCTTCCTGATGTTTTTCTGTCCTGTCTGGCGTAGCCGTAATACGGAATAACTGCTGTAAGTGATTTTGCACTGGCTCTTTTGAATGCATCAATCATTATCAAAAGTTCCATCAAATTTTCGTTAACAGGGTTTGACAAAGGCTGGATAATAAAAACATCATCACCGCGAATGCTCTGTTGAACTTGTACATAGATTTCGCCATCTGCAAAATTTTTGATAATCATAGGTCCGACACTTGTTCCCAGATAACTTGCTATTTCTTCTGCAAGCTGTTTGTGTGCACGTCCGGCAAAAAGTTTTATGTCATGAGTCGGATTTATTGTTTTTTCTCGCTGGGGAAAATCCATTGTCAATTCCATACGGCATTCCTTCCTTCATATTCAACAGACCATAAAATTATAGCAACAAATATATTCAATTTATACAATTATTTTTAATTTTATTTTGTATTATTTTTTAAAAACCGTAAAAAAATTTTTTGTCACTTTGTTTTTAGGGTATTTTTCTCTTGAAATAAAATGTTACAAATGTAATGCTTTGGTTTTTATCACAAAAATGAAAAATACATTTTACTCGGAATAATGGTTTTAGAAATACAATGATTTTTGCAACAATCAACTTAATTTATCTGAATATTCGGATTAAAAAAATTGTAGACGGCTTTTGCGGCACGTGTGTGTACAACTTCTTTTAAATCTTCTATGTCAGCTTTTGAAATTTTGCTTATGTTTTTAAATTTCTTTATTAATTTTTCTTTGTTTTCTTTTGACAAACCCTTGATATCATCCAGTACGGATTCTGTAGCTTTTTTGCCTCTCAATGTCCTGTGATAAGTAATAGCGAATCTGTGGGCTTCGTCTCTTATACGCTGAAAGAAATACAGAGCCGGAGAATTTATAGGGAAAACAACCGGTCTTGACTGATGAGGTTTAAATACTTCTTCCAATCTCTTTGCCAAAGAAACAACATCCGGATGAAAATCATGTGCATCAAAGATTTCCATAACGGAAGATAGCTGGCCTTTGCCTCCGTCTATAATAATCAAATCCGGCATGGGCAAAGATTCCGTAAGCTTTCCGAAATAACGTCTTTCCACTACTTCTTGCAGTGACTTAAAATCATCCGGTTTTGACTCTGTCGAACGAACTTTAAATTTTCTGTACGCTGATTTTTTCGGAAGTCCGTTTTCAAATGTAACCATTGATGCAACGGTATTTGTTCCTTGAATATGTGAAATATCAAAACATTCCACTATATAAGGAAATTTTGAAAGCTTCAGTTTTTCTTGTATGTAACTGCCTACTTCGTTGTAATCTCTTTGAATTTCCGTCAATTTTTCAAGTTTTACTTTTTCAAAGTAAAATTTTGCATTTTTTTGTGCAAGATTTAAAAGTTCAATATTCCTTTTTGTCGGTGCATCAGTAATTTTTACTTTTTTGTTTGCAGTTGCGTTCAGCCATTTTGTATACAACTCTGTTTCTTCTTTTTCCAGCAGTTTTTGTATAACAACGGTATTGGGGATATCGAACTCTGAAGCCATAGTATAGTATTCTTTTAAAAATGCCGTGAGCACTTCTGCCTCGCCTGAGAGATTTCCTTCAGTGTTTGAAAATTGAAAATCTTTTTTGTCAATCAATCTGCCCTGTCTGACTTGCAGAAGAGATACAACAAAAAGATTTCCTTCATTATAAACAGCAATAATGTCCTGGTTGATATTTGTATTTTCAAAGACAACTTTCTGATGTTCCATTGTCTTTTGAACATCCATCCAGCTGTCTCTGTATCTTGCAGCTTTTTCAAAATCCTCTTTTGCCGCATATTTTTCCATTTCTTTTTTCAGGGCTTCAATCAGCTCTTTTTGTTTCCCCGTTAAAAACAATTCGACATTTTTCAGGATTTTTTGGTATTCATCGGGCGAAATAAGTCTCTGACACGGTGCCATACAGCGTCCGATATGATAATAAAGACAAGGGCGGTCTTTGAATTTTGGTGTTTTGCACTGTTTGAGCGGGAAAAGTTTTTTTATCAAATCCAAAGTTGCATACATTGCCCGAGAATCAGTGTAAGGCCCGAAATATTTGCCTTTTATTTTATTTTTGTTGGCTTTCCTTGCTACTATGATTCTTGGGTATTCTTCTTCTGTTATGACAAAATAAGGAAATTTTTTATCATCTTTCAAAAGAACATTGTACTTTGGTTTGTGTTTTTTTATCAAATGACTCTCAAGAATGAGGGCTTCTACCTCATTGTCCGTAACAATAAATTGAATTTTTGCAATCTGCGGCACCATCACACGCAATTTGGGAGAGTCATGGTGCTTATTAAAATAACTGAAAACACGTTTTTTTAAATTTTTTGCTTTGCCTACATATATAATCTCACCGTTCTTGTCAAAATATTGGTAAGAACCGCTGAGTTCGGGTAGTATTGATAATGTCTGTTTTACCTCCGCAGGCAAATTTGATTTTTGTATAGCCATATTTAAATTATATCATTTATGTTTTTTGAATAATAATATATTTAGTAATGAGTAAAAGTATTTTGGAGTTAAAATAAAATTATGATAAAAAGAAGATTTTCAAAGCAAATACAAATAGGTGATGTGAAAATAGGCGGTGACGCACCTATAACCGTTCAATCCATGTGCAACACGGATACCCGTGATGTAGAAAAAACTGTTGCTCAAATAAAAGAACTTCAAAATGCAGGGTGTGAAATTATCAGGGTTGCTGTTTTAAACAAAGATGCGGCAAATGCAATAAAAGAAATAAAAAAACAGATTCAAATACCGATTATTGCTGATATACATTTTGACTATAGACTTGCAATACAGTGCATAGAAAACGGAATAGATGCGTTGCGTCTAAATCCGGGTAATATCGGCAGAGATGAAAATGTCAAAAAAGTTGTAAGTCTTGCAAAAACAAATAACATTCCGATAAGAATCGGAATCAATGCCGGTTCTTTAGAAAAAAATATTGCGGCACTTGATATACCGCTGTCGGAAAAAATGGTCATGAGTGCCATGCATCATATCAAAATTTTGGAAGATAACAATTTTGACAAAATAAAAATCTCTTTAAAGTCAAGCAGTGTACCGACAACCATTGAAGCGTACAGGATGATTGCACAAAAAACAGATTATCCTCTGCATCTTGGCATAACTGAGTCAGGGACATTAAAAGGTGGACTTGTGAAATCTGCTGTCGGGTTGGGAACTTTGCTAGCGGAAGGAATAGGCGACACGATAAGAGTTTCTCTGACTGAAAATCCCGTTGAAGAGGTTTACGCCGGTTATTCTATTTTAAAATCTTTGGAGCTTAGACAAAAAGGTATAAACTTTGTTTCTTGTCCAACTTGCGGCCGATGCCAGATAAATCTCATAGAACTTGCAAAAAAAGTTGAAAACGCTTTGAAAGATATTGATAAACCCTTGACAGTTGCAGTTATGGGTTGTCCGGTCAACGGACCCGGCGAGGCAAAACATGCCGATTACGGAGTTGCTGGTGCAATAAAAGAAGGGTATATTTTTAAAAAAGGTGAAATAATAAAAAAGGTACCTGAAGAGTTTTTATTAAAAGAACTTTTAGATCTAATAAACTCAGAAAACTAATTTTTTAGAATCGTTATTATGAACGATTTGCCTATTTCGTAAAATTAATATAATATAATAAGTAAGTATACGAACGTGAGGATTATTGATGGATAACTTAAAATATTTAGCTTTAGCAGGTGTTTTGGCTTTTTTGCCTATGTGTGCAAATGCAGAGGTTACTGTAAAAGAAACAACAAGTCCTGAGTTTATTTACAACACAGGATACTCTCCGGAAATTTCAAGACTTGTAGATGTTAAAACAAAAAATCCGGCTACTCCTATTCCTGCAAAAGAAAAAAATCATAAAAGACAAAATTTGAAATGGTATTTGTGGGAAACTATTGATCCTTCGGTCGACAGGCCAAATACTTTTGGTGATCACCAAATCAATTATAGTCCTTCTTTAGGCGATTTTTAATAAACAGTTATAAAAAAAATTACGGCAGTGTTTATGTTTTTAAGCACTGCCGTTTTTTTGTGTAAATGTTTATTTGTTAAGAAATGTTAAGATGTTTTTGTTCTGTTAAATCATGTCAAAAACCATGTAGATTCATGGTTTTTGACGATATTGTCCAAAAGTATATTTGCAATAATATTTAAGAGTTTGTCCAATATTTGCATATGTTTTATAATTTAAAAAGTATTAGTTTTTTCTAATACAAGATTTCTTGGGAAGAGGGTTAAATTTCAAATGAACACGGTTGAATATAACTTGTCTGAACTGAGAAAGGATATTGCACCTTGTAAACCTATAATAATTGCTGTTACAAAGTACTATGATGAATCAAAGCTTATTGAGGCGTATCAAGACGGGCTTAGAGACTTTGGCGAGAACAGAGTGCAAGATGCACTTGCAAAATTCGCAAATTTACCTGAAGAGGTAAGGCAAAATTCCAAGTTTCATCTCATTGGGCATTTGCAGTCTAACAAAGTCAAAAAAGCCGTAGGGATGTTTGATTTGATTCAATCGGTAGATTCTTTAAAGTTGGCGGAGTTGATTTCAAAAGAAGCACAGGAAAAGGGTATAGTCCAAGATGTTCTTTTGCAGGTAAACAATGCTCATGAGGAAGCAAAATCAGGATTTTATGTTGATGACTTGAAGAGAGATTTCGGAAGAATAATTTCTCTAAAGGGGATAAAAGTAAAAGGTCTTATGAATATTGCTCCTATAGTGGAAGAAGAAAAGTTGCATTTTTTGTTTGAAAATATGAGAAACTTAAAAGAACAACTGGAAAAAGACTTTTCATTTGAATTGCAAGAATTGTCGATGGGTATGAGCAGTGATTATAAAATAGCGTTGGAGCATGGTTCGACAATGATTAGAATCGGAAGAAAGTTATTTATGTAAATAAAATATCGGGAGGAGAGAAAATTGGCAGGCGTTTCAGACAAAATTAAATCAATAGTAGGGTTTTTGACATCAGGCTTTGAAAACAGAGATGACATTTTTGAAGATATGGCTAGTGAAATGGATGAATATCCGGTTTCTGACAACTTGGCATTGGAACCGATGTATAAACAGAATCATTCACAAGCTTCTAATGTTGTAAGTCATCCCGGATTTAAAGGATATGAAGTTGTTGTTTCAGAACCTCGTTCTTATGAAGAATCTGTATCTATCGTTAAACAACTTAAAGAAAAGAAAACAGTTATTTTAAATCTTCATTTGCTTGATAAAGACCAAGCAATGAGAATAGTTGATTTCCTTTGCGGTGCTACTCATGCGTTGAACGGAAATCAGCAAAAAATCGGTGACAGTGTATTTATTTTCACACCGAGCAACGTAGCTTTGAGTTCGGAATCTCAAAAAAGCAAATTTATCAGAGACGCTTTGTGGAACCAACCGCAATAGCGGATTCCGTGCGGGCACGCCGTGTGAGCGAAGCGAACCCAGTGCCCATGTGAATAAGGTTGATGAAATGGAGAAATTTCAAGACAGCGAAATCGGACGGGGCTGAAGCGAAGCGAAACGCCCCATGTGGAGCCGGATGTTACTCCGGCGGAACGTCCGTATTTCAAGACAGCGAAATCAGATGGGAGTGAACAATACCCGTCGAACATAAAAAATTCATAATCAACATAATTGAATAGTTGGGGATATAAGTAGAGCCGCAGATTTTGCGGCTTTTTATTTTTCAATCTAACATTCAATATTTTTTTATAATTTGTTATTTCTTGTCAGGGATGGTAATTTCTATCAAAATCTTGTAAAAAGTTTGTTTTCGTACGATAATCATGGCAAGAATGGATATAAAAGTTAGGCAAAAAACAAAGGAGAAAATTATGCCAACAACTATTGAAGACGTAAAAGCAAGACAAATCCTTGACTCTAGAGGAAATCCGACTGTTGAAGTCGATGTAACTTTATCATGCGGCGTTGTAGGCCGTGCAGCTGTTCCTTCAGGTGCTTCTACAGGTATTTTTGAAGCTCTTGAAATGAGAGACGGTGATAAGTCAATTTATTGCGGAAAAAGCGTTTTGAAAGCTGTAGACAACGTTAACAATATCATTGCACCAGAACTTATCGGTGAAAATGCTGCTGACCAGCAGGCTATCGACAAGTTGATGTTAGAACTTGACGGCACAGAAAATAAATCTAAATTAGGTGCAAATGCTATTTTGGGTGTATCTCTGGCTTGTGCAAAAGCTTCTGCTCTTGCATTTGAAATGCCTTTGTACAGATACTTAGGCGGTATCAACGCAGTAACACTGCCTGTTCCTATGATGAACGTATTAAACGGCGGTGCTCATGCTGACAACAACGTTGACTTCCAAGAATTTATGATTACACCGGTTGGTGCTTCTTCTTTCACAGAAGCTATCAGAATGGGTGCTGAAGTATTCCACAACTTAAAAACTGTTCTTAAAAACAAAGGTATGGTTACTTCTGTAGGTGATAAAGGCGGATTTGCTCCGAACCTTTCTTCTAACGAAGAAGCTCTTCAAGTTATTATCGAAGCTATTGAAAAAGCTGGCTACACAACAGAACAGGTTAAAATCTGCTTAGACGTTGCTTCTTCTGAATTCTATGAAGATGGCAAATACAACCTTGCAGGTGAAGGCAAAGTTCTTTCTCGTGAAGAAATGGTTGACTTCCTCGCTAACTGGGTTGACAAATATCCTATCATCTCTATCGAAGACGGTATGGCTGAAGAAGATTGGGAAGGCTGGAAAATGCTTACTGAAAGAATCGGCTCACACTGTCAATTGGTTGGTGACGACTTGTTTGTTACAAACACTAAGAGATTGGCTAAAGGTATCGAAACCGGTACTGCAAACTCAATCCTTATTAAAGTTAACCAAATCGGTTCTTTAACAGAAACTTTGAACGCTATGAACATGGCATTCAAAGCAGGCTATACAGCAATTGCTTCTCACAGATCAGGTGAAACTGAAGATACCTTCATCGCTGACCTTGCTGTTGCTACAAACTGCGGCCAAATTAAAACAGGTTCTGCTTCAAGAACTGACAGAATCTGCAAATACAACCAGTTAATCAGAATCGAAGAAGAACTTGGTTCTGCTGCTAAATATATGGGATTGAAAGCTTTTAACGGCCAATCTTGTAAAAAAGCAGCTTGCTGCAATGCTTAATTAAAATCTTATGATTATAAAAAGCAGGTGTTGATTTTATCAGTACCTGCTTTTTTGTAAATATAAATGCCTGAACCACTCTCATTTGTCTCAAGAAAGGGTGAATAGAAATCAATATTGATTTTAATCACTTATTTGGCAAGATACTGACTTGTTTTGCTCTTCAGGATGACAAAAGACAGCGTTGCTCCGAACTTCGAAATTATTCTCATTGCGTAACACAGCTGCTCTGTCTCGCAGGATTGAAGTTGAGTAGCCGATGTTGTTGACTATGTGGAATCTTGATAATAAAAAAAAGGAGCAGTCCTCTGCTCCGCATATTGTTGAGTATCGTCTAATTTAAGTTAGGTTAGTTTGTGGTTTTAACTCTCTCTTATATTTTTTCTTTATTACAATTTTGTCAGCTGTGCTTTTCTGAGGTTGTCTTTTAACCCTTTTGCCAAGTCTGTCCTGCCGCTGTTTTCATAAATTTTCGTTATTGATTCCAAGAACTTCATGCTGTCTAAATCCGATGGTGTTGATGCAAGATTTTTATTTCCAGGATTTGTCGAATTATTTAAAGAAGCTGTTTTTGATGGAATTTTAGGATAAGATTTTTTTATCGGATTATTCAAAAAATCTTGTTTTAACGGAGCAGACTCTCTTGTTACAGGTTTTGCATTCAGTGTCTGTTTTTTTATCGGAGTACTTATCCCTGTAGAAAGTGATTTTCTTCTTGCAATACCGGATATACCGTTTGTTGATGAATTTGCTGTCATATAAGGATTCTTTTGACTTTGTTGATATGCTTTCATTCCGTAACCTGATTTTACAGCCGGCAAGTCATTTATTGAGTTATTTTTTCTTATGTTCATATTTTCAGCAAGATTACGGTTTATGCCTATTTCTCTTTCAATATTTTCCCTTGATTCGATGCCTATTGTTTTTTGTGGAATAGGTTTTTGAGCTTTGCGGCCGGGCTTGAAGGCAAAAGCACCTATTATCAATGCAATACCCGCTATTGTTAAAATGTTTATATCACCGTTTGCTGCATTTTTAATTTTACGTATAACAGCTTTCGTATATTTTTTTACAGTAATGAGCATTTCTCTTGAAATATTCATTTTTGTTAAAACTTCATTTAGCTGAGGGTTTGATGTTTGGTCGATCTCTTCTTCTATGAAATTTTCAGGATTGTATACCGGTGTATAGCTGGAAACCGGACCACTCAATTGTATTGCTTGTTCGGATTCTGTTTGAAGCAGCCCGTTAACAGGTGCTGTACTTTGTGCTTCAAAAGATATACTGCTGTTTGCTATATTTTTACCTTTTATTGCAATTTTGATATTATTTTTTGCTATTGGAGAAACTGTTACATTTTCTATGTTTGCGACATTGTTGTAAATAGTGTCAAGATTTTCGGATATGTTAACATCTTTTAATTCCAGTAATAATTTGTCTGCTGAAGCGGCTGTTCTTTTTATCTGTGCTTTTGCGTCAGTTGTCAGAACAATACCGTATCCTGTATCTTGAGAATTTATTTCAATTTTTGAAAGTGTGTTGGCAAAAACATTAGATACTGATAAGCAAAATACTAATCCTGCCATTGATAATTTTGTAGCAAATTTTACGATACTTCTCATGATAATTTCCAATACTCCCCAATAGGTATTTACTCAACTTAGCCTGTAATCAAATAATATCTGTTCAACAATTTAAAGACATCAATCATAGGGTTAAATGCTTTGATGTTTGATATTAACCATATGGTTAATATTTATTCTTATCCGATTGGAAAGCAAAACAAAAAAACTGCCTCAAGATAATTCTTGAAGCAGTTTTTAAATTCATTCGTAGGTATTGAGACTAAGCGATAATTTTGTCTACAACACCTGCACCAACAGTACGTCCGCCTTCTCTGATAGCGAATCTCATACCTTGTTCGATAGCTACAGGAGCAATCAATTCAACGTCCATAACAACGTTGTCACCAGGCATAACCATTTCGCCGTCAAATTTGATAGAACCTG
>CALURG010000017.1 GCA_944323115.1 Candidatus Gastranaerophilales bacterium | reverse complement strand
TGAGACACTTCATATCGAAATTCCAAATGAGTATAGATAACTGCAAATAACAGTTTGTAGGGGAGTTCTGATACTCCCCTATAAAAATGGCTATTTATCAACTGTTTGTTGTGACATAGCCAAAATAAAAAGCACAAGGAAAAATCCTTGTGCTTTTTTATTTTTAAACTGAAAAAATTATCTTTTTTCGATTTTTTCTTTGATTCTTGTAGCTTTACCTGAACGTTCTCTGAGGTAATAGAGTTTTGCTCTTCTTACATCACCGCGTCTTACTACTTGAATTTTTTCAAGACGAGGAGAGTATACAGGGAATACCCTTTCTACGCCGACACCTTGAAAAGTTTTTCTGACAGTAATAGTCTTTCCAATTCCGGAACCGCGTTTTTTAATAATGATACCTTCGAAAGCCTGAGTTCTTTCTTTGTTGCCTTCGATGATTCTTACGAAAACTTTCACTGTATCTCCCGGATTTAGTTCAGGAAGATTGCTGTTTTCGATGTGTTTTTTTCCTAATGCTTCAACTATCGGGTTCATCTTTTTATTCCTTTTTTAATTAATTTTAATGACAATAAATAAATCTTAATAAAAACACAGTTTGTTATCAAGTATTTTGGCAATTATTGTCTTAATGATTAGCAACATTTTAGTCTATGAACAAGTTCTGCCGATTTATTGACGTTGTCAATATTTATCTGTCCTTTTTCAACTGATTTTTCCAAATCGTTGATAAGATTAAGTGTTTTTTCATCGGAATTCCTGAAAATAAACATATTTATACCTGCATTTATTCCTCTTATGCAAGCTTCAAGAGAGCTGAAACATTTTATTCCTCCCATTACCATGTCATCGGAAATCACAAGTCCTTTGAAACCGAGATTTTTTCTCAAATATTTTTCAATAACATTTTGAGAGACGGAAGCAGGAATCTTTTCTGTATCAAAAGCACTGTAATGTATGTGTGCAACCATCATTGCCGGAAGAATCGGCAAAAGTTTTTTAAAAGGTTTTATGTGGATTTTTTCCAATTCTTCTGTAGACAAATCAAGTTCCGGCATTTCTTTGTGTGAGTCAACACAAGTTTCGCCGTGACCGGGAAAATGCTTTCCTACGGGAATAATTCCATATTTTTTGTATGTTTCAATTACAATCTTTCCGAATTTTGCAACTTCATCTGGGTCTTGAGAGAACGAGCGTTCGGCTATAACCGGGTTTTTAGGATTTGTATCTACATCAAGCACCGGTGCAAAATTCATGTTTAAACCAAAATCCTTTAATTCTTTTGCAATTGTCTCGGTTTGTTTTTTGACAAATTCTGAACCTTTTTTTGCACTTTCTCTTGCACTCAAATAGTGACTTCCTCCGTAAAGGTTTAAAGTGCGTTCCACCCTGCCGCCTTCTTGGTCAATACTCAAAAAAGGTTTTATCAAAGCATAATTATTTATTTTTTCGACCGATTTTTTAAATTCTTCACGGTCATTGATGTTTTGTGTAAAAAATATTACTCCGCCAAGTCCATTCTCAAGTGCTTTAATAAAACCCTTGTTGTTTTCCGACTCAAGAGATGTGCCTTCATAGCCCATTATGAACATTTGGTGTAATTTTTGATTTAATGTGAGGTTTTGCAATTTTTGGCTCCCGTAAAATCAGATTGATACGGCAAATTTTTTTTAATTTGACAAAATATATGAATATTACAAACAAATTATACCAGTGATTGATATTTTTCTAAACCATCTGGTCGAGTGCAAAAAAAAATACTTATTATATGATATTTGCAGGGGAGTATACTAAAAAATGAAAAAGACTTTTATATTAATTTTGGTAGGATTGATAATTTTTTCGATGGCATCAACTGATTCTCTTGCTGCAAAAAAATCTAAAAAATCAGCAGGGACTCTGTCACAGGAAGATATGACAACTATGGCGGATACTATTGACCGTCTTACAAAAAAAGTTTATGCAAATTCCTTGTTTTCTCCTCAAGACAATTCTGAAATGATTGAAATAAAAATAAAATTGGACAACCAAATGCTGATAGCACCCGACACCGGTCTTGCACCTTTGTATTACAAGGCGGCTAATTTGTACAAAGCCCGTGAATATAAGCAGGAGGCAATAGACTGTTTCCAAACTATACTGGAAAATTTCCCTGACACAGCTCTAGCACCAAAATCGAGACAAGCTCTAAAATCAATGGGTGTTGCCGTAGTTGAGCCAAAAAATGAAGAAGATGCGGCTCAAGAAGGCGAAACAACAGGCCAGGCTTCACCTGTAGAGAGTGAAGCAAATGACGTCGCTTACAGTACTTCTGAAGATATTATTGAGCAGAAATAAGTTTTAATTGTTTTTAAAAGTTTTTTTTAATTAGCTTTATTGTGCAATTCAATTTTTGTCCTCTACGGCTAAAATAATTCCGTATCAATCAATACGGAGATAAATTATGCCGCAATTTTCAAATTCTTGTAATGTGCAGCATTGTGACAGAAAACTCACAAAAGAGGAACTCATAAGAGGTATTCGTTTTAACATTGCTGCGGAATACGAAGCTATTCAACTTTATGAACAAATCAAAGAATCAACTGACAATGAACTTGTGCACACTGTTTTGACAGATATTGCCAACGAAGAAAGAGAACACGTAGGAGAATTGTTCAAACTTTTGATTACTCTTGACCCTGAAGAAGCAAAATTTTACTCGGAAGGTGCTCATGAGGTTGAAGACATGATGGATGAAGAAAAGAAAAAAGATTAAGGAGAAAATAATGTCACAGGTAGAAAAAACAAAAGAAAATCTTGAAATGTGCAACTGTCTGAAATGTCCGTCTTATACAACATCCTGCAAAGTAAAAGAAATGCCGCACAATATGTTCGATATGCTGAAAGGTATCGAAAATACCGAAGGACTGGAAAATTTGTTTTGTGCATACACAAAAAGCAGATGTATAGACGAAGATAAAGGATGTCTTTGCAATGTGTGCAGAGTCCATGACAAATATGACCTTGAAGACGGGCATTATTGTATAGTCGAGGGCGGATATTAGCTTGCATTTAAAGTATTTAAGATGTCTTTTTATTTACTATTGGAAAAATATACTATATAATTAAAACATTATTTTTGAGGAGACATCTTAATGGATACAATAAGTTTGTGGCAGATTTGGTGCATTGCGGGTGTGATACTTTGTATTATTGAAATTTTTACACCTGCAATGTTCTTTTTGAATCTGGGTTTTGCATGTTTTGTCGCAGCAATATCAGCGGCATTACACTTTTCATTAACCATACAAGTTGTTGTTTTTGCGGTATTTTCAGTTATTTTTCTGTTGTGGCTCAGGCCTTTCCTTTTGAAACAAAAAAACTCCGGAGAACCTGAAACAATAGAAATGTATATAGGAAAACCCGCAAAAGTTATTGAAAAAATCACACCGCAAGGCGGAAGAATAGCAATATTCGGTGAAGAATGGCAGGCAAAATCTCTGAATGAAGAGGTGTTTGAGCCGGGTGAAGAAGTAAAGATTGTCAAAAATGACAGCATTGTTATGTATGTTGAAAGGTTATAATTTTTTACTGTTGAATAGAAAGGAAGAAAAATGTTTTTTTTACTGATTATTGTAGCACTTGTTGTTGTTTACTTTATTGCGGGTATAAAAATTATCCAGCAGGAAGAAGCGATGATTGTTGAAAAACTCGGTGTTTTTGAAAAAGTTCTTTATGCCGGTTTTCATATCATCATACCTTTTTTTGAGTATCCTAGAAAAATCCAATGGAAATACTCACAAAAAGGCCCTGACGGAAGAACATATTCATATTACAGTGAAAGAACTTTGATTGACCTTCGAGAATCCGTTATGGATATTCCCCGCCAGAATGTAATTACCAAAGACAATGTTTCTATATCTATTAATGCTTTGATATATTTCCAGATTATGGATGCAAAAAGTGCTGTGTACCGCATACAAAATCTTCCGGAAGCAATTGAAAAACTAACACTCACGACAATGAGAAACGTCATAGGAGATATGGTTCTTGATGAAACACTTTCTTCCCGTGACACAATAAACGCAAAACTCAGAGAAACTCTTGATGAAGCTTCAAATAAATGGGGTGTAAAAGTTAACAGAATTGAATTACAAGAAATTACACCTCCGGCAGATGTTCAGGCTTCTATGGAAAAACAAGTAAAAGCCGAAAGAGAAAAAAGAGCCGCAATCTATGAAGCGGAAGGTCAAAAACAAGCAGCCATTTTGAAAGCGGAAGGTGAAAAAGAAGCCGCTATCAATAAGGCAGAGGGCCAAAAACAAGCGGCCATACTTGAAGCTGAAGGCGAAAAGGAAGCGGCAAGGCTGGTTGCAGAAGGTCAGGCTGCTGCAAGGGTAAAACAGGCAGAAGCGGAAGCAACTGCAATCGGAAAAACTATAGAGGCTATCCAAGATCACGGTCAGCCTGACAAATACCTGATTGCCGTAAGATATTTGGATACATTGAAACAAATGGTCGAAGGTGAAAACAACAAGGTTGTTTATATGCCTTATGAAGCAACAGGTATCTTGAGTTCTGTTGACGGAATAAAACAGATGCTCGATGCTGTTCCGAAAAACTAAATTTGTCAAAATATAAAACATGTTTTTATTGAACCACCCTTGTCTGTGTCAAGATAGGGTGAATAGAAATTAAGATTGATTTGTAATCACATATTCGGTAAGATACTGAGCTTGCTTCGCTCTCAGGATGACAGATGGCTCTGCCCTGAAATCTGTTTGTTATTATCTGTCAGAATAAAAACATTTTCCCTCCCCTGCTTGGGGAGGGTTTTTGTGAGGCTATAGAATTTATGTTAAATACTCCCCCTCTCTTTGGGAGTGTGGAGCAATTTCAAGGCAGAGGGTCGTAGTGAGGGATGAAACCAACATACTTGTCCAATACCACTGTCACTGTTGTTTGAGTTTGCTTCGCTCTCAGGATGACAGAAAGCCAGTTCTCCCCGAATTTCGAAATTGTTTTTATTCCTCAACACCGCTGTTTAGCCCCGCACGGAATCCAAAGGAGAAACCGGAGCCGGTTGACTGTATGAAATTGTTAACTTTTGCAACAAACAAAAACAAAACAGGCAATTTTGTATTTTGACACAACTTATAAAAGTACGAAAGTGTTAAAAGTGTTCTAAGCCCTGATTTTAGTGTGAAATTTTAATTTAATAACTCCATAAACTCTAAAACCTAACTACCAAAATTACTAACCGAATCAACACCTTTGTCCGAACGACAAAGGTTTTTTTTATTTAGTTTGTACTAAAAATACCAATTGGCTATAATAAAAAGGAGTTAAACATTACGAGGAAGTTACATGAAAATTTACATTGAAGACATTGCAAAATACGAAGGACAAACTATAACACTGCAAGCATGGTTGTACAATAAACGCTCCAGCGGGAAACTGCATTTTTTGCAATTGAGAGACGGTACGGGAGAAATTCAGGCAGTTGTTTTTAAAGGCAATGTTTCTGATGAAGTTTTTGAACTTTCCGGAAAAATTACACAAGAATCCAGTGTTGAAGTTACAGGTACCGTAAAAAAACATGACCGCTCAAAAATAGGTTATGAAATAGATGCAACGGATGTTAAGGTTATCGGTGAATCCATAGATTATCCGATTACACCGAAAGAACACGGCACACATTTTTTGATGGAGCACAGACATTTGTGGCTGCGTTCTTTGAGACAAAAAGCTATTTTGAGAATTCGTCACAGAATCATCAAATCGGTACGTGATTTCTTTGACAACAAAGGTTTTACTCTTGTTGACGCACCGATTTTTACACCAAATGCATGCGAAGGCACAACAAATCTTTTCAAAGTAGATTATTTTGATGAAAATGCCTACCTTACACAAAGCGGACAGCTATACATGGAAGCTGCTGCAATGGCTGTCGGTAAAGCCTACTGCTTTGGTCCGACCTTCCGTGCAGAAAAATCCAAGACAAGACGACATTTGACAGAGTTCTGGATGGTTGAGCCCGAAGTGGCATTTTTTGACATTTATGATGACATGGATTTGGCTGAAGAATTTGTTGAATATATCGTTCAAGAGGTTGTAAAAAACAACAGAGCGGATTTGGAAGTTCTCGAAAGAGATATTTCAAAACTCGAAAATATCAAACGTCCCTTCCCGAGAATTTCTTACGACGAAGCCATTGAAATACTTAAGAAAAAAGGAAATGACACGCAATGGGGTGCGGATTTTGGCGGAGATGAAGAAACTCTCATCTCGGAAGAATTTGACAAGCCTGTTATGATTCACCATTATCCGATGGCAATAAAAGCTTTCTACATGAAACAAGAAGGCGACAAAGCCGCATGTGTAGATATGATTGCACCTGAAGGATACGGTGAAATCATCGGCGGAGGACAAAGAGAAGAAGATATCGAAAAACTAAAAGCAAAAATCAAAGAACAAGGTCTGCCGGAAGAAGTTTTCAACTGGTATCTTGATGTGAGAAGATACGGAAGCTGCAAACATGCCGGCTTTGGACTCGGTATTGAAAGAACGGTTGCTTGGATTTGCGGTCTTCATCATGTCAGGGAGACCATTCCGTTCCCGAGACTAATGGACAGGATTAAACCGTAATTCATTATTAATATTTGTAAAAATAAACCTTTAAATATAAATAATTTTTTTATTTACGGTTTTTTGTCTTTGCAAAAAGGATGAAAAATGAATCTAAAAGTACAAAATACTTTATTTGGCAAAACACGTGTTATTTTAAAACAAAGTGTGAAAAAACAAATTGCAAAAATGTTTTCGCCTGAGGTTTTGAAAGACTATATGGATTTTCAAAAAAGGGTAGAAAAGCCTTTATACACAAAAAATCCTATAAAAAATTTTTTTATAAAACTTTTTAAACCCAAAGGTGATAAAAGAATAATACTCGACACACAAGGAAATACCGTTGTATTCAGAACAGAGTATTTTCCAATGCCGAATGAAAAAATTGTAACTCCAACCATGTACATTACGGATTCAAAAAAAATTGATGAAGTCGTTAATGCCGCACAAAAACAAATTGAACCGGATTTGACAAAAAAACTGCTTGAATGTTTAAAAAAATACATGCCCAAATATAAAAAATCATAGAAAGATCTGAAGTGCAAATAAAATTTGACAGTGTTACATTGAAAGTAAAACCTTCCGTAAAAAAGATTTTTGAACAAAAATATTCAAAAGAATTTGTAAAAACAGCCATAAATATAGCAAATGACGAATTTAGAAAAGAATATTGTATTTCTGAAAACAAAAATCTAACTTTGTTGTCAAAAATAAAAAACCTTTTTAAACAAAAAAACTTTTGTACAGCAACAATAAAAACAGACAAAAACGGAAATGCTGTTTTAAAAACAAAAGGTAAATTTAATTCGAAAAGATTTTTTGGAATTCCTCAGACTGTAGACAATCTGCATGGCAATCTAAACAAATTTATAAAAGAATCTTTGTCACATATTACAACATTCTTATAAAAATTTGTGATTGTATTTCGGTTTTTCATCCGGAGGTTTAATCATCATTTTTAGGCGTCATGCATTCTTGAATAAAGCCCGTATTAAATTTACCGGAGATAAAAACGTCATTCGTAAGTATTTTTTTGTGATAAGGAATAGTTGTTTTTATTCCTGTGATAACATATTCACTCAAAGCACGGAGCATTCTTTTTCTGGCATCTTCACGGTCAACACCCCAGCAGATAAGTTTTCCTATCATGGAATCGTAATAAGGAGGTATTTTGTACCCGGTGTATGAATGCGAATCAACCCTAACACCAAAACCGCCGGGTGCAATATATCCTTTGATTTCACCGGGACAAGGCATAAAATCCTTGTCTGCATCTTCTGCATTAATTCTGCACTCTATAGCATGCCCTCTAAGAACTATATCATCTTGAGTAAATGACAATTTTTCACCGGAAGCAACACGTATTTGTTCTTTCACAAGATCAACACTTGAAATCATTTCAGAAACACAGTGTTCTACCTGAATACGTGTATTCATTTCCATAAAATACCAGCTGCCGTCATGGTCAAGCAAAAATTCAATTGTACCGGCACCTTCATATCCGATAACTTTTGCAGCAGTAACAGCCGCAGCCCCCATTGCTTTTCTGGTTTCTTCATCAATAGCCGGAGACGGTGCTTCTTCAAGAAGTTTTTGATGTCTTCTCTGTACCGAACAATCACGTTCACCCAGATGAACAACATTGCCGTAACTGTCGGCAATAATCTGAACTTCGATATGACGGGGGTTAATAATGTATTTTTCTATATAAACACCGGCATTTCCAAAAGCATTTTGTGCTTCTGTCTGGCAAAGAGTGATAGCTTCTTCAAGCTCGTCAGCATTGTTTGCTATTCTCATTCCTTTTCCGCCGCCGCCGGCCGTAGCTTTTACGATAACGGGATATTTTGCTTTTGCTGCAAATTCTTTTGCCGCTTCCATATCATCAACAAGATCTGTTCCCGGTGTGACTGGAACACCGTTTGCTGTCATTGTTTTTCTTGCTGTGGCTTTGTCACCCATTTTTCTCATAGCTTCTGCGGAAGGACCGATAAATTTTATTCCGTGATCTGTACAAATATCTACAAAATCCGCACGTTCTGACATAAATCCGTATCCGGGATGTATTGCGTCTGCTCCGCTTGTCAAAGCAACGGATATAATAGCCGGAATATTCAAATAACTTTTTGCACTCTGTGCAGGTCCTATGCAGTATGCTTCATCTGCAAGACTTACATGCAAAGAATCCGCATCAGCTTGTGAATAAACCGCAACGGTTTTTATTCCCAATTCTCTGCATGCTCTTATTATTCTGACAGCAATTTCGCCTCGATTGGCTATTAAAACTTTTTTTATCATCTTTTAAAAATCCCTAAAGTCTAATTGTTAGTTTAATTTTATATCAAAAACAAAAAGTTGTGTGAAGTTTGCACTTCTTTTTTAGATTTTTTAATAAATTTCCCAAATTACAATATTTTGAATGTACACTGATTATGCACTATAAAATCTGACGTCTTTTTTTTCAATCTTTTTTGAAAATATTTCGTTTAAATTTTCAACGTATTTTTGACATTTTTCAATTGAATATCTTTGATTTAACGTATTTATTGACTTTAGTACACGGGGACGAATTACTGTATAATAATCCGTTATCATTTTGTCGTTTTCGTTTAACAATGAAAAATTTTTCTTTAAACTTTTTGCCATATTTTTCAAAAAGTTTTGAGTTTTTATCATTTTGTATTCGCTTTCTTCAAAGAGTTTTGAAACATGCCGGACAGTCTCATTGTCTGTATTTTTTATTATTTCAAGATTTTGGCTTTTATTCTTTTGATATTCTTTGATAGTTTTTTCCAAGCGATATATCAGTTTATAAATTTCTTGAACGTCCTCTCTAACATCAGAATGGTATTTTTTTCTGTTTGTGGCCCAAAGTTCTTTATCCTGGCACGGATATTTATGATTGTGAGGAGTCAGCATAAAATCATCTTTTTTGTCTTTGTTTTTTGGGGAATATTCGCTATCCAGCAGCCCAAATCCGAAAAGCTTGCGTTTTTGGACTGAATCTTGAGTCTCATCAGAAAATACAGGTCCTACAGCGTCTTCTATATTATCAAAATCCCTGCTCAAGCTGTCTACGAAAGAATACCTTTTAAACAAACTATGATTTAGAGATTGGTCAAGTTTGTAAGCTTTTTCATTTTCGCTTGTTGCATAAGTTATATCAGCAATGGAAGCGGTTATTATATTTCTTTTGTCGTTGCCCAAAAGTTTGTCGGAAGTCAAAACCGTATATGCTCCTCGCAAAGAAGCACCGCTTGCAGTGTAATCCATAATAATATAGTGTTTTTTTGAATTGTTTATTTCTTGTCTGCTCAGACCCAACTTGTTTAAGTATGCTTTGAAATTTTCTATTCCTTTAAGTTTATTTATATTTTTTGTAACATCTTCATATTCATTATAACTGTCACCTATCACATAAAACCTGTGCAGTGATGACATTGGAATATTTTTTACATTTTCTTTGCCAATTTTCATTTCAAGAAGCTTGGATATTGAAGATAGAGAGCGGCCTATCGTAATAACAACATAATTTCCTCTTTTATACTCTGCATCCAAAACTTTTTTTATTGCCTCAGCCGCAAATTGATGAAGTTCAATATCTTCTTTTATCTCTTGTTTGTACCTCGCACCCTGCAATTTCGAAAGTTTTTTTGACAAAATTTTCTTTTCTTGTTCCGTAAGTGAATCATATTCTTCTTTGTTTATATAATTCAGTTTTGAAAGAGCTTTGTTAAACAAAATCCGCTCATTGTCAAACTCTATAACATCTTTGTTTGAAATTTCCGCTGCACAAAAAGACACTCCGGAGAATTTTTTTCTGTCAACCGAAGGAGAATTATTTAAATAATTTTTGTACGACGAGACGGAAGAAATTTGCATTTATGATTCTTTTTATTTTTGTTTTCGAAAACTATAGGGGGTTAGCAAAATGAAATCTTTACACATTAGTTTTGATTTCTGGTATACTAACACCCCTAAATATTTTTTTTGCTGTTTTTATTAAAAAAATTTACAACTAAACAGCTTCTTCTTCCGGTTTTGATTTGTTCATCGGATTCCATTCATCTTTCAGATTATTTTTTATCAGATTTTGATAAAAATTTTCTTTGTAATCAAGTAATTCTAACTGTTTTTTTAGTTCTTCCATCTGCTGCAATGCTTTATTTTTTGTAGTTTTTATAATCTCATATCTTTCCGGAATAGTGGAATCGCCGATAATGCATAAATCTATATATTTTTTGATAGCTTTGTTTTCCGTACCGACAGAACGCAGACATTTTACAATTTTTACCCACTCCAAATCATTATCAGAAAACAAACGTATATTGTTGTGATTCCTTTTTAAGAACGGGAAAAAACCGCTTTTTGCCCAAAATCTCAATGTGTGTTCGGATATTTCCATTTTGTCCGCAACTTCTTTTATTGTGTACATATAAAGACTCCTTGTCATAAAAGTTTTACATTTTTTTATATTTTAGCACAAAAAGAATTGACTGAGAGTAACTCTCAAGAGTTAAACTTAAAATGTAGCTGACAGGGTTTTAAATTATGAAAAAATTAATCACTAACCGAACATTTGACGAAGAACGTGCATTGTACAACGTAAAAAATACGGAAGTGGCAAACTGCACATTTGCAGGCCCGGCAGACGGAGAATCCGTTTTGAAAGAATGCAGAAATTTTTGTGTAAAAAATTGCAATTTTTCATTGCGTTATCCGCTGTGGCATGCAGACAGATTCTGTCTCGTTTCTTCCGGCATGAACGAATTGACAAGGGCACCTTTGTGGTATTCCAAAAACGGCAGTATCGAAAACTGTAAAATAAACGGCATCAAGTGTTTGAGAGAATGCAAAAATGTTTCAATAAAAAACTGTGAAATAAACTCTCAAGAGTTTGGCTGGCGATGTCACGATATTTCCATAGAAAATTCAACAATAGATTCTATGTATTTTTTGTTTGAATCAAAAAATGTTAAAGTTAAAAATCTGAAAATGACAGGAAAATATTCTTTTCAATACATGAAAAACCTGTACATAAAAGATTCAAAACTTGATACAAAAGACGCTTTTTGGCACAGCAAAGATGTTGTGGTAGAAAATTGTACACTCAAAGGGGAATATCTCGGATGGTTTTCACAAAACCTTACCTTTGTAAATTGTCACATAATAGGCACACAACCTCTTTGTTACTGCAAAAATCTTAAACTCATAAACTGTACTATGGAACACACTGACCTGGCATTTGAATATTCCGATGTAAATGCAGAAATTCAAGGACACATAGATTCTGTCAAAAATCCAAAATCAGGACTTATAGAAGCAGACAGTATAGGAGATATTATACTTGAAAATGCTGCTGTCAAATGCAAGGGCAGAGTCTGTGTCAGAGAATCAAAAAATCAAACTGCCTGACAAATAGACAAGAAATGCAACAAGCCACGCAATTGAACACTGTATCAAGACAACAAGCAGTGCATACCTTTTCCCGAGTTCTCTTTTGACTGTTGCGATAGTTGCAACACAAGGAGTGTACAAAAGTGAAAAAATAAGAAAAACAAAAGCACTGAGCGGTGTAAACAGTGCAGGCAGCTTGTCCGTTTCTCCGCCTAATAATACTGTTAATGTACTGACTACGCTTTCTTTCGCCATAAACCCGGTTATAAACGCAGTCGTAACACGCCAATCCGAAATACCAAGAGGCTCAAACACCGGAACAATACAGCTGCCCAGCATAGCCAGAAGGCTCTGTGAAGCGTCTGTAACCAAATTTAATCTTGAATCAAAAGTCTGCAAGAACCATACAAAAATTGTTGCCCAAAATATTATTGTAAACGCTTTTGTTACAAAACCTTTCGCTTTCGTATAAATCAGCCTGTAGACATTCATTGCACTTGGCATTCTGTAATTTGGCAATTCCATTACAAACGGCACGGGTTCACCTTTAAACACAAAAAATTTCATAAAATAAGCAAATATTATTCCGACAACAATGCCGATAATGTATAAACCCAAAATTACAAACACCTGATGACGTACAAAAAATGCCGCCGTAAAAAGAGCGTATATAGGCAATTTTGCGGAACAGCTCATAAACGGTGTTAAAAATATGGTCATTTTTCTGTCACGTTCGGAAGGCAATGTTCTTGTCGCCATGATTGCCGGCACAGAACAACCGAATCCGATAAGCATAGGAACAAAACTTCTGCCGGAAAGCCCTATTTTTCTGAGCAGTTTATCCATAACAAAAGCTACACGTGCCATGTAGCCTGTATCTTCAAGAATTGATAAAAAGAAAAACAAAACAACTATTATCGGTAAAAAGCTCAATACACTGCCTACACCCGCAAAAATACCATCGATTATTAAAGAATGGACTACAGGATTCAGCCCGTACGCATCAAGAGCACTATCAGTCAAATTTGTTGCCCATTCTATGGCAATGTCCATGATATTTGAAAGAAATGTGCCGAAAGGCCCGAAAGTCATATAGAATATAAAAGCCATAATAACCAAAAATGCAGCCATTGCCGTGTATTTTCCGGTCAGGATTTTATCAATGTTTTTTGAAAGTTTGTACCCGGCTGATTCCGAAGGTTTTTGGACAAATTTTTGAGAAAGCTTTTCAATAAAAGAAAATCTCATATCTGCAAGAGCAGCTTCTTTGTCCAACCCACGCTCTTCTTCCATAGTTTTTATTATCTGTGCACAGTTTTCTTTTTCCTGTTCATCAAGGTTCAATGCACTGAGAATAAGCTCATCATCTTCCGTAATTTTTGTTGCGGCAAAACGTAAAGGAATCTTTGCCGCCTTTGCGTGGTCTTCCACAAGGTGAATTATTGAGTGAATACATCTGTGCACGGCACCTTCTTTTTCGTCATCCGCTTCGCAAAAATCAAGCCTGCCGGGATGTTCTTCGTATTTTGCAACATTTATTGCGTGCTCGACAAGCTCTTGAATACCTTGACCTTTAGATGCACTTATAGGAATAACAGGGATTCCGAGTTCTGCTTCAAGACCGTTTACGTCAATACTTCCGCCGTTTTCATTTACCTCATCCATCATGTTTAGTGCAATAACCATAGGTACATCAAGTTCAATAAGCTGCATGGTTAAAAGAAGATTTCGCTCAATATTTGTTGCATCTACAATATTTATTATTGCGTCGGGTTTTTCTTCCAGTATAAAATTTCTTGTGACAATTTCTTCATTGCTGTAAGGGGATAAAGAATAAATACCCGGTAAATCGGTGATGGTTACATCTTTATATCCTTTTAAAAATCCGTCCGTTCTGTCAACGGTAACACCGGGAAAATTTCCAACATGCTGGTGTGAACCGGTAAGTTTGTTGAAAAGTGTAGTTTTCCCACTGTTTTGGTTTCCGGCAAGAGCAAACGATATTTTTGTTTTTGGATTGGATTTTAATTTTTTGCTTCTTCTGTAAGACTGGGTTTCACCTTTTTGTGAATGTTCCGTATCAGCAAATGCTATATTTTTTCTCGGACAATTGTGGGCATCGTGTATACCGTATACAGAAATATTAGCCGCATCGGCTTTTCTTAAAGTTAGCTCGTAGCCTCTTACACGGATTTCAAGAGGGTCGCCCATAGGAGCGGCCTTCACCAGTGTGACTTCAACACCGGGCGTCAAACCCATATCAAGAATGTGATGCCTGAGTGCTTTGTCCTCGCAGTCTATGGATTGAATAATCGCATCTTTTCCTTTTTGTAGTGTGTCGAGCGTAATTTTTTCTGCTGCTTTTTCCATTATTTTTATTCCTTGTCAATGGATATTATATCTCCATCTTCTGGAATAAGAACTGATTCAAAAAGCCCATTTTTTTAACAGTTTTATATAGTCAGAGTCGTGTGACTATATGAAATGTGCTTGCTACACCGGATTGTATTTATTTTTGTTTTACCTTCAAATGTTTATTTGGTAAAATTAAATTTATTTATTTGAAATACTGAAAAGGATGTTAAATGGCAAATTCTGAAACAGAAATAAAATTTGGAACAGACGGCTGGAGAGCGGTAATTGATAAAGATTTCAATTTTGAAAATGTGGAAAAAGTCATAAAAGCAATTGCATACTATATTTTAAAAAAAGACGGTGCTAAAAAACCTGTCATTATAGGTTATGACCCTAGAAGAAAAGCTGATGAGTTTGCAAAACAAAGTGCGGAAATATTCCAAAAATTCGGGTTTCGTGTGTTTTTGTCTTCCGAAATAGTTCCGACTCCCGTTCTTGCGTTCAATGCAAAATATATGAATGCAAATGCTGTGATGTTTACGGCGTCTCACAATCCGCCGGAGTATCTGGGTATAAAATTTATACCGGATTATGCAGGCCCGGCCACTACGGAAATAACAAATGCAATTGTGGAAAATATAAAAAACTGCGAAAATATTTCCTCAAATTCAGACAAACAGTATGATATAGAACTAAAATCCTTTAAAGAATCTTATTTTGAACATATTGAGAACATAATAGATTTTAAAAAAATTAAAGAATACTTTACCCGTGAAGATGATGACGGAGAAATTATATATGACGGCTTGTACAGTGCAAGTATAGGATTTTTTGACGAGTTGTTGAAAAGGAATGATATAAGCTTTGAATCAATTCATATGGTTCATGATTCAAATTTTGGCGGAGGAATGCCGGAGCCGAAAGCAAAATATCTTTCTGAACTTATTTCTATGATATCAAGGCGTACAAACGCAATCGGTCTGAGCAACGACGGAGACGGAGACCGTTTTGGGGTGATAAATGAAAAAGCGGAATTTGTTACACCAAACGAAATAATTGCTTTGCTTTTGGGCCATCTTATAAAAAATAAAGGGTACAGCGGAAAACTCATCAAAACAGTCGGAGCAAGCCAAATGCTGGATATCATAGCAAGACAGTATCATGTTGATACTATTGAAACTCCTGTTGGGTTTAAATGGGTTGGTGCCGCAATGAGAGAATATGATAGCATCATAGGCGGAGAAGAATCAGGCGGTTTGAGTATAAAAGGACATATTCCTGAAAAAGACGGTATACTTGCCGATTTGCTTGTATTAGAGATGATTGCTTATGAGGACAAACCGCTGTGGGAATTGCAAGAAGAGCTTCATCAAAAAGCCGGATGTACTTTTATTAACGAAAGAGTGGATGTAAAGCTTCAAGATAAACAGCAGCTGGATATTTTGATGAAAAAATATTTTTCTCTTGAGACAATAGCGGATTTTCGTGTCAAAACAAGGGACAAAAAAGACGGCATAAAATATTATCTTGATGATGAAAAAACTTGGGTTCTTGTACGTCCGAGCGGAACAGAGCCTCTGTTGAGAATTTATTTTGAGTCTGATTCAAAAGATAAAATAGAAACTTTAAAAGAATTTTTCAAGTAATTTTTACAAATTTGAAATTGTATTTGACATTATTTTTTAGTAAAATTCTTGTTGACGGAGTTTTTTGTAAAAACCGAAAAATTGAACCGGAAGCAGTATGAAGTTTACTTTTGAAGAAATAGCCAAAGCAACAGATGCACAAATTATACGTTGTAAGGACAATTCGGCATTTTTTGGCATTTCTACAGATACCAGAAAAATAAAACCCGACGAATTGTATCTGCCGCTCAAAGGCGAGAATTTTGACGGACACAATTTTATTGAAAAAGCTGTAAAAGATGGCGTTCAGGGTTATTTTACGGGTGACAAAAACCTGATTTCTGACGATGCAAAATACATTTTGTATGTTGAAGACACTTTGACCGCATATTTGAAACTTGCATCTTATTACAAAACAAAAATACATCCTGTCACCATAGCAATAACTGGCAGTTCGGGTAAAACCACAACAAAAGAAATGACAGCCTGTGTGGCGGAACAAAAATATAAAATTCATAAATCAATTTTGAACCACAACAATGAGATAGGTCTTTGTGAAACAATGCTGTCAATGCCTGAGGATACTGAAGTTTTGATTGTCGAGATGGGTATGAGAGGGCCTGGTGAAATTGAACTTCTGTCAAAATACGCAAAACCGGATATAGCAATTATAGCAAACACCGGCTCTGCTCATATCGGAAGACTTGGCTCCGTTGAAAATATTGCCAAAGCAAAATGCGAAATAACAAAATATCTTCGCCCCGAAGGCATTTTGCTTGCTCATGATACAGATTTGATAAAATCAACAAATACTTACGAAGGCCAAACAGTCTATCTTGGTCTTGAGTGTAAAGATTTGAAAGATATTCAGCTAAACAGCAGCTCTTGTGAATTTGTATACAAAAATCAAAAGTATAAGCTTAATGTAGAAGGCAGACACAATATTCAAAATGCCCTTTTTGCAATAAATGCCGGATACGTATTGGGAATAGCACCTGACTTGATTGCAAAAGGTCTTCAAAACTACAAACCTATTGAAAAAAGGTGGGAGATAATCAATATCGGCGGATACAAAATAATTAATGACAGCTATAATTCCAACCCCGAGTCTTTGAAAGCTGCAATATCAACATTTTTGGCTACTCAAAAATCACCCCGAATGCTTGTTTTGGGGGACATGGGAGAGCTTGGCAAGTATGAACAGACGTATCATAAAGAAATCGGTGAGTTTTTAAACCAATATGATGACGTAAAAGTTATAACAGTCGGAGAGCTTGCGAAATATATCATAAAAGGTTTGTCGCCGGAAAAACAATCAGAAGCGGTAAGTTTTGAAGATAACAAATCAGCAGCGGAATATATTTTAAAAAATATTCCCTCGTGCACAGTCATGCTTTTTAAGGCGTCTCGTTTTATGAAATTTGAAGAAATAATTAAGGAGTTGGAAAAACAATGATTTTAGTAATAGTAGCGGCACTTGTGGCATTTGTTTTGTCTTTGCTTTTTGGTGTTCCTTATATAGATTTTTTAAAGAAAAGAATGCTCGGCCAATATATCAGAGAAGAAGCTCCTGAAACTCACGCAAAAAAGGGCGGTACTCCGACAACCGGAGGTGTTTTTCTTGTTATTGCCGCAGTACTGGCATCCGTGATTTCTTTGTTTATGGCGGAAAAAACTCCGACAGGTGCTTTCTTGATATTGATAACTTTTATATTTTATATGTTTGCGGGATTTCAAGATGATGCACAAAAATTTGAACACCATGCAAATAAAGGATTGAGTGCAAAAGGCAAGTTAATTTTGCAAATAGCTATTGCGTGTCTGCCTGTTATGTTTGTTACAATCAGCGGCAGAACATTTTTGACATTCGGACATTATGCAATAAATCTCGGTTATTTTTATCCGATTTTTGGTATTTTCCTTGTTACCGGCGTTTCAAATGCGGTAAACCTTACAGACGGGCTGGACGGATTGGCTGCGTCAAACATGGTTATTTCATTAACCGCATTGGCTGCAATAAACCTTATTATGGGTAACGTTGATATGGCAATAATCTGTGCATCTATCATGGGTGCGTGTCTGGGTTTTTTGTATTTCAACAGGCATCCGGCAAAAGTTTTTATGGGAGATACAGGCTCGCTTGCTTTGGGCGGGGTTTTGGGTACGCTGGCAGTGATGGGAAAATTTGAACTGTGGCTTATTCCTATAGGGATAATTTATTTAGTTGAAACACTTTCTGTTATGATACAGGTAACTAGTTTTAAACTTACGGGGAAAAAAGTTTTTAAAATGAGCCCGATTCATCACCACTTTGAACTTTGCGGATGGAACGAAACAAAAATAGTAAAAGTATTTTGTTTTATAAATTTTATATTTTGTGTATCGGCAGTTGTGCTCTTCTGGTACTTAAACAGGTAACGGCAGGTTAATAATGATTAGAAAATGGTATGACAAAAAAGTTCTTATATTAGGTTTATCAAAAAGCGGTGTAGCTGCGGCAAAATATCTTAATGACAAGGGTGCACAGTGCTTTATTACTGAAAAAAAGTCTCTCGAAGACAAAGACAGACAACTCGTTGAAGAATTAAATGCGGAAGGAATAAAAACAGAGTTTGAACATCACTCCGATGAGTTTATTCAAGATGCTTACATTGCCGTAACCAGCCCCGGTATACCTCCTGCCGCTGAAATTATGCAGAAACTCAAAGAAAAAAATATAAAAGTCATAAGCGAAATAGAACTTGCTTATCTGGAAACACAAATTCCGTTTATTGCCATAACAGGAACAAACGGGAAAACAACAACAACGGAACTCACAAATTTTATTTTAAACAAAGAATACAAAGCTGAAAAATGCGGAAATATAGGAATTCCGCCGTGTTCTTTACTCAGGGATTTGAACACTGATAAAGAAAAAGAAACAGACTTTTTTGTGTGTGAAGTAAGCTCTTTTCAACTGACTTACAGCCCAAGCTTCAGACCGCAAATTGCTGTTTGGATGAATTTTACACCTGATCACATTGACTGGCATGGCGGATTGGACAAATACTTTGAAGCAAAGGCATCGCTTTTTATGCCGGAAAAAAGACCGGGATTTGCCGTTTTTAATGCGGAAGATGAAAAACTTCTTGAATTCGGTGAGAAATACGCAGGTGAAAAATTCTTTTTCGGAAAAGAATTGGAATCAAACTGTGCGTACATAAAAGACAATGCGATATATTTTAAACGGGAGCCAAAGAATGTTGCGGAAAAAATAATTGAATTGAATGAAATACCTCTTGTGGGCAACCACAACTACCAGAATGTAATGGCATCCGTTATTTGTGCAAAAATTGAAGGCGTGGATAATGAAAAAATTAAAGAGGCAATAAAAGAGTTCAAAGCACCTGAGCACAGATGTGAGTTTGTCGCAAATATTCAGGGTAAAGATGTGTATAATGACTCAAAAGCAACAAATCCGGAGGCTGCAATTTTTGCGTTGAAATCATTTGAAGGCAGAACGCTTACACTTATTGCAGGCGGAACCGACAAAATGACGGATTTGACGGAATTTTGTGAAACAGTTAAAAAATATGTAAAAACCGTTGTGCTGCTTGGTGCGGCAAAAGAACGATTTGAAACGGAACTGAGAAAAAACGGATTTGAAAATATCATAATTGCTGATTCTTTCACAGACGGCGTAGATAAAGCATTTGAAACAGACAGTGAAGTGATTTTGCTTTCTCCTGCTTGTTCAAGTTATGATATGTTCTCAGGATATGAAGAACGAGGAAGAGTGTTCAAGGAATATGCCTTATCAAAGAAATAACAGACGTAGAAGAAATACTGAATATGAAACAGACAGCTATAAACCTGTGAATGACGTTGTGCTGTCACCGCCTGATACAACGTTGATGGTTGTTGTAGCTTTTCTTGTCGTCATCGGCCTTATGGCAATTTTTAGTGCGGGTGCTCCAAAATCTATGGAAATGGGAGAAAATCCTGCTTCCTTTGCGTTGAAACAGTTCGCATATCTCGCTGTAGGAATGCTTGGCTTGAAGTACTTTATAAATCTTGATTATAAAAAACTGAAAGATTGGGCTGTTCCGTTTGCATGGTTTGTGATAATAATGCTTGTTCTCGTTGATTTTACACCTTTGGGTGTTATAGTAAACGGTGCAAGAAGATGGATAGTTTTGGGGCCGATACAATTTCAGCCTTCAGAAATGACAAAATTGGCAGTAATAATGCTTTTGTCAAATGCTTTTTATCGTGACGGTTCTATTTTTAGCTCACACAAGATGATGAATTACTTTTTGCCTATTCTTGTTATGGTTTTTCTTGTGTATAAACAACCGAACTTGTCTATGGTTATACTACTGCTGCTTACATCAATGGTAATGTATTTGAGTGTGGCGGGTTCAATAAAGTATATGATTGCACTCGGTCTTGCGGGAATCAGTGCTGCTTTCGGGACATTTATGCTGTTCGGACAGAAACTGCTGCAAGGCTACCAGATGCAGCGTATTCAAATCTGGCTGAATCCCAATTCTGACCCTTACGGAGCGGGGTACAATATTATTCAATCCTTGCTTGCTTTTGCCGCCGGCGGATTTTGGGGAGTAGGCTACGGAAATTCAAAACAAAAACTTGCCTGGCTGCCTGAAGGGCATACGGACTTTATATTTGCAGTCATTGCCGAAGAACTCGGTTTTTTGGGATGTCTGCTTGTGATAGGTCTTTTCTGGACATTTATTCACAGAGGTATTATTATTTCTTCCAGAGCAAATGATATGTTTGGAAAACTTATGGCGGTCGGTATTACACTTTCAATAGGCTTGCAGGCATTTATAAATATGAGTGTTTCAAGCTCGCTTATTCCGGCAACCGGTGTACCTCTCCCTTTTATAAGCTACGGCGGTACATCTTTGATAGTGTCTTTGTGCATGGTCGGAATACTTTTAAATATTTCAAAAAAGAGAATAAAGAGGATTAGAAATTATGACAGAGCATACTAATAATCAGGATAAAAAATACACATATTTTGTAACGGGCGGCGGTACGGGCGGACATATATATCCAGCTGTTGCGGTTGGTTTTGCATTACAAAAAGAACCTGATACAAAAAAAGTTTTTTATGTAGGAAACCCTGACAATCTTGAAAAAAAGATTGCAGAAGACAAGGTTTTTGATTTTTTGGGTGTAAAAATTAGTGCAATGCCTAAAAGAACACTTTCTTTTGAGTTTCTCAAATGGGGTATTCAATTATCTTTGGCAACGGTAAAAGCAATGGGATATATTTTTAAATACAAACCTAGCCTTGTTTTTGGCACAGGCGGATATGTCAGTGCACCGATGCTTTTTGCAGCGGTTTTGACAGGCACTCCTATAGTGATTCATGAATGTGATGCAATACCGGGTAAAGTTTCAAAACTGCTTGCACCGCACGCAAAAGCAGTTTCCGTAGCTTTTGAAAGTTCTGTAGAGGGCTTGAAAGCAAAAAAAATTCAAGTCAACGGAAATCCTATAAGAGAGGAGTTTTTGAGCACGGACAGATACCACGCAAGACAAATATGGAAACTCAAAGACAGACTGACTATCATGGTCATGGGCGGTTCTCAGGGTGCAAAAAGGCTGAACAGTGTAATTGTACAAAACCTCAAAAAACTTTTCAAAAAGTATGATATTCAAATAATTCACCAAACCGGTCTCAAAAACTATGATGAAACAGTAAAAGAACTTAAAAAAGTTTATCCGAACTATACGGAAAACTCTCAATACATAATAAGACCATATTTCAAAAAAATGTACCTTCCTATGCTGGCTTCTGATATTGCTGTTTCAAGAGCAGGCTCTTTGAGTATTTCAGAGATTTGTGTGTCGGGTCTTGCATCTATATTGGTGCCTTATCCTTATGCTGCGGCTGATCACCAAAGAAAAAATGCAAAAGAAATGGCAGAGCTCGGTGCCGCACTTTATCTTGAAGATTCTCAATGCACCGCTGAGGCTTTGTTTGAAAAGCTTCAGGAGTTGATTGAAAATACTCAAAAAATGATTACTCTTCAAAACAATGCGAAAAAACTTGTTAAAAAAGATGCAACAAAAAATATTGTATTGCAGATAAAAAATGTTTTAAACGATTAAAATTTTAAAATCAGGTTGAAAACTTGCCAGCCGTGCTTGTTAAGGATATAATGTCATTATCATTTATGCAGTTGTGTGCATGGGGAATGTAAGACACAGGCAGGGGTTAAAAAATTGAACAGACCTGACTTAATCGAAAAAACACAGCAAAAAAATAACAAACGAAAAAACAATATTCGTTTCTATTACTCTTTTTTGACAATACTTCTTTTGGTGTGTCTTGTACATATCGGTGTGAGTGCTTTTCAAAATATTACGAAAAGTATAAGTTATCACGGTAAGATTAAAAAAATGAAAGCACTGAATCAGCAGGCTTACATGGAAAATCAAAGACTGAAAGAAGAATTGGAAGATTTTAGTTCCATGAAAAGCCTTGAGGCTATTGCAAGAAACAACTTAAAAATGGCGGGAAAAGACGAGGTGCTTGTTATAATAAATAAGCCGCAGCCGCCTCAAACGGAAACAACAAAAAACAAAAAAATACAAAAAAAGAAATAAAAGGAAGCCTCTGTTTTTATACAACAAAACAGAGGCTTTTAGTTAAAAATGTTTCAAACCGGAAGTAAAAACCTTACTTCGTTCTTGCTTTTCAGCTCTTTTATTTTAATGCGGCGAGTTTTGCACATATTCCCATATCAGAATTAATCAATTTTGCACTGGCTATTGCCATTGATCTTCTTTTTTTTGCACCACGCAGAATAAATGCTACACCGTCATTTATATTACTCATAGATTTTTCTGCTTTTTTTATCATAAGAATTGAACCCCTTAAGCTGAATAGACTTTTTGTATATTATTTCTATCGGGTGTTTAATTTATTTTCTTTAGTTTTTTTATTATTTTATTTACAATTGTTTACATTGTAAGAAATGTTATAAAAAATATGCATAATATATCTGAAGCATTAAGGAGGCTTGGCGGCAAGGATTGTGCTGCGTTCAGAATCTTTTCGGCTCTGTCTACAAACGCAAAGCCCGGCAGGTAGTTTAGATATTTAATCCGGTTTTAAGAATATAAAAATTTTGTACATTTTTTTATTTGTGTACCGATTTTGTGTTAAATTTAAAAATAAAAATTGAAATAAGAGGCATACAATGAAAAAGAGAGCAATAATCAGCGTTTTTGACAAAACAGGACTTGTTCCGTTTGCAAAAGAACTGTCAGAAAAATACGGCTATGAGATAGTTTCTACAGGCAGTACGGCCCAAGAGTTAAACCGAAACAATATAAAAACCACTCCCGTGAGTGAGGTTACAGGCGTAAAAGAAATGCTTTCGGGCAAAGTAAAAACACTTCACCCGTCAATCCATGCCGGAATACTCGCCGATATTCAAAACGCACAGGAAGCAAAAGAACTGGAAGATAACGGCATCGGAGCATTTCAAATGGTAGTGGTAAATCTTTATCCGTTTGAACAAACAGCGTTAGAAACTGATGATGAGCAGACTCTTATTGATAATATAGATATAGGCGGTGTTGCTTTGCTGCGTGCAGCTGCAAAAAACCACAAAAATGTTACTGTTGTTTCAAACATAAATCAGTATGATATGGTTCTAAAAAACCTTGAAGAAAACAACGGTGAAACCACAGCATTTTTCAGAAGAGGGCTTGCTCTTGATGCTTTTGAGACAACTTCAAAATACGATGCAGTAATCCTGAAAGAATTATCAGAAGACAAAGAAAAGTATCACCCAATCTTTTTAAACAAAGAAGGAGATTTGAGATACGGAGAAAATCCACACCAAAAAGCAGCATTGTACAAACCGGAACAAAAGACCGCCGAATATGAATTTTTAAACGGAAAAGAATTGTCTTACAACAATATTCTCGATATGACTGCTGCATTGAATATAGTGAGCGAGTTTTATGACGTAAATGCTGTTGCAATCGTAAAACACAATACTCCCTGCGGTGTTGCACTCGGAAAATCTATTAATGAAGCATATTTAAAAGCAATAGATGCTGACCCTATCAGTGCTTTTGGCGGAATAATAGCATTCACACAACCCGTAGATAAAGAAATCGCAAAACATGCTTCTTCAATGTTTCTCGAAGTACTTGTCGCTCCTGATTTTGAACCGGAGGCTCTTGAGATTTTGAAGCAGAAAAAGAATTTGAGATTGATAAAACTCATTACTCCGCTTAGAGCATACAAAACATTGGTGCAAAAAGAAATAAAAGTAACTCCGTTCGGTACGTTAATTCAGGACATTGATGCAAAAGAACTCGACAAAGATACTTTTAAAGTTGTGTCAAAGAAAAAACCGACGGCAGAAATGATTGAGGATATGGTTTTTGCATGGAAAGTCTGTAAACATGTAAAATCCAATGCCATTGTCATAGCAAAAGATTTTAAAACTCTTGCTATATGCGGAGGGCAGACCAGCCGTGTAGATGCAATGGAAACCGCACTCAACAGAGCTTGTGACGGTGCAAAAGAAGCTGTTGCCGCTTCTGACGGATTTTTCCCGGCAATAGACAACATTCAAGCTGCCGCTCAATGCAGAATAGCAGGACTAATCCAGCCGGGCGGAAGCATTAAAGACAAAGAGGTAATTGCAGCTGCCGACAAATACGATATGGTAATGATTACAACAGGTATCAGACACTTTAGACATTAATATGACAGAAGATACAAGAAACACAAATCAGGAAGACAAAAAAGCTCTTGCCTGGCTCACACTCGGGCACGGTATGGCAGACAGTTATTCCAGTTTTATAAATCCTATTTTGCCTTTTATTGTTGCTAATATCGGTGCAAGCCTTGCGATGGCGACATGTGCTTTGAGTGCTTCACAGTTGTTTTCATCAATGATGCAGCCTGTGTTTGGATTTATTGCGGACAAATGGCAAAAAAGATTTTTTATTTTCTGGGGAACTATTCTGGCATCAGTAGCTTTTTCTCTCTCAGGGCTTGTTCACAATATCTGGCAGTTGGCTTTGTGTTTGATAATAGGAGGTCTCGGGGTCGGATTTTACCATCCGCAGGCGACAGGGTTTGTTGTCCGATACAGCGGAGAAAATCTTGCAAAAAACATGAGTATTTTCATTGCAGCAGGCACAATAGGGTATTCACTCGGTCCTATTATTTCTTCATCAATAACGCAGGTTTTCGGGGTTACAAAATTGCCGCTTGCCGCAAGCTGGGGGTTGATTTTTGCTTTTTGCGTATTCTTGTTTGTACCCAAAATTAAGGCATCTTCGTTTGTAAAAAATGAAAAATCTTTTTCAACAACAATAAAAGATATTTTTAAAAATAAAATTGTAAGAATACTTATTATGGTTTCGGCATTGAAATCGCTTGTGACTTCAAGTTTTAGTATTCTTATGCCGTTTTACTGGAAAGACTGCGGATACAGTGCTTTTCAAATCGGTATAGCTGTCTTTTTATTTTTGACAGTTGGTGCACTGGGTACGTATTTGAGCAGCAGGTATGAAAAAATACTTGGTTACAAAAATGTTTTTTATATTTCTTTAGTTGTTCCTTTTTTGCTGACACTGGTCTTTTTGAGCGTAATAAAAACCGCCCCTGCTTTGTCATTTGTGCTGTTTATACTGACAGGGTTTGTGGCAATGCTATCTGTTTCAATAAATATGGTTATGGCACAAAAAACAATGCCCCAGTACAAGAGCATGATTTCGGGATTTATCGGCGGATTCAGCTGGGGAATTGTCGGTGTATTTCTTCCTTTGATAGGATACGTTGCACAGAATATAGGAATAATTAAAACGCTTTTGATTATATCTTTCATACCGTTTGTTTTGGCATACTTTGTAAAATTTCTGCCGGATGAGAAAGATTAATTTGTATAATCAATGTAATTATCCCTTAAATTTCATACATTGAAGCGTAATAAAATTCATTTCTTCTTTGCTGATAGTAGTAAATGTTACAGCCGTTAAAAATTTAAATGTATTGTCTACTCTAATTGGTGTGGAATAAACAAGTTCGGCTTTAGTTTTTATTTCTTTGCCGGCCAAAAACAAATCCACATCGAGCGAAGTGTATGCACCCAACTGCTTGTCAGCAATAAAAGCAAGACCCTTTGCACAAATATTTTTTGTTACGGAGATAATCTTGTCCACCTCTGTTCCATCAAAATTTATAACAAGAGCAAAATCCGTTTCTATATTTGCACGCAAATACTCACGACGCTGAGAGTGTTTTATGTTGGAAGGAAATGACAGCATATAAAAAGTTGTCTCATTCAAATAATTGCTGGAGAGTATACGGCTTGTCGCATTATATATTCCGTCTTCTGCATATATGTTTATTTCAATTTCTTTTTCGGGCAATTCAGTTTGATTATCAAAAAAGACAGTAATTTTTTCATTATCTATATAATAAATAGTGCAAAAATAACTCTTATTATTTACTATTATTTCCAGTTTATTTGAAGGTTTTAAAAAACTGTATTTGTCCAATTTGTACTCCTGAGGGTAAACAACTGTTTCGTTTTTTATTATACTCTATTTGGAAAAACTTCAAAATATTTTAAGCAAGAAATTTCTATAATGATTTAGATGACAACATTAAAAAGGATAAGCAAGAGTGACGGGCTTATCCTTTTTAATGTTAAAATAATTAATGATTTAAAACTGATTCAAATATTTTTGAGGTGCAACTACAGTAGTAACGTACGGTGCATCAAAATATTTGTTTGCAGCTTTTATTATATCGGACGGCGTAATAGATTGTATAAGATTTGGAAATTCATTTATGTATTCAAATCCTCTGCCTGAGAGTTCAAACCATCCGAGCGTGGAGGCTTTTTCCATGTTGGTTTCTTGAGAAAGAACAAAATTTCCCAAAATTTTGTCTTTTGCTTCCTGAAGTTCTTTGTCGGAAACAAACTCTTTTTTCAAAATGTTTATTTGTTTTAAGAGTTCATTTTTTGAATGGAGGGCAGTTTTGGGGTTTGTACCGATATAGACTGCAAATACGCCTTGATTTACGTTAGGAAGAAATGCAGAACCCACCTGATAAGCAAGACCCTGTTCTCCTCTCAAGTTGTCAAACAAACGTGAACTCATGCCCGAACCTAAGATAGAATCAATAATCTGCAAAGCTGCAATATCTTTTTTATCTTTTTCGGTGATACCGTCAGTAAGCCAGCCTATTACCACCCATGCGGCTTCGGAATCTTTTTGTGTTTTAACTACTTTTTTTGTACAAAGCGGTTTAAAAATGTTTTTGTAGTCGGCAAAGCTGAATTTCTTTGCATTACAGTCTTTTTTCTCCGAGAAAATTTCCGTAATTTGTTTTATGACTGCTTTGTCATCAACATTTCCGTTAATCGAAATCACAAGATTTTCCGGGCAAAAAATACTGTTGTAAAAACTCAAAACATCATCTCTTGTTATATGAGGAATTGTTTTTTCAATCACTTTCCCCGTTATACCGTAAGGAGTATTCTGCCATATTGTTGTTTTAAAATCTTCAAATGCCACATTGACGGGAGTATCTCTCATTTTTTGGATGGAATAAATTTTTTCTGTTTTTATTCTTTCAAGCTCCTGTGAATCAAAAGATGCATTGTTTACAATTTCATCCAATAATTCGAATGTTAACGGCAAATCATTTTTGGTTGTTTTGACTGAAATTGAAAACGCATCAGCACCTTGTGCCGGTGCAATTTTTATACCGTTTTGCTCCATTACTTGGGACAAATCGAGTGCGGAGTATTTTCTTGTTCCTTTCATCATAGCAGCCGCTGTGATAGTACCTGTTCCGTGTTTCTTTTCAATAAAATTTCCGCCTTTTGCATAAACTTGCATAGCGACAATGTCATTTAGAGTATTGTGGTTGATTATGAGGTTTATGTTGTTTGGCAGTTTGTACTGTGTAATTGTCTTGATTTGTTTTACTTTAACAGCAGGTTTCTTTTCAATGCTGCTGATTTTTTTAACTTTTTCTGCCGGTAAAGAATCGGGAAGCATCACTGACACAACCGCATGATTCGGGTTAAGATATTTTTTTGCGGCATGTACAACATCGGCTTTTGTCACTTTTTTAATATTTTGAATGTATTCATCGTAATATTTTGAGTCTCCGTAAACCAAAGTCGTATATCCAAGCTCATTGGCAATATTTGAGGTTGATTCTCTTGAGTAAAAAGTATCACGCTCAATTATACTTTTTGCTGTGTTGATATCTTGTTCATCTATGTTTCCGTTTGCAATTTTTTGAAGTTCATCAAATATTGCTTTCTTTAATTTGTCTTTATTTTCAGGTATGAAATTTGCTCTTATGTATAATATGCTGTCATCTTTCATAGACGCATGACCGGCTGAAATGCTGTAGGCCAGTTGTTTTTGTTCTTTTACTGTCTGATAAAGTTTTGAAGATCTGCCTTCTCCCAAAACGACAGCAAGTACATCCAATGCATAGCTGTCGGATCTTTTTTCTTGAGAAACACCTCTGAATCCTATCATCAAATATCCTGTTTTTACTTTGCCTTTATCGTCAACTTCTATTTGATGTTCAATATTTTTATCTTTTCTGTAAACAGGAATTTTGGTTTTTGAGGTTTCTTTTCTGTTAAAATTTTGTTTTACCGCTTCCAGTGCTTTTTCTGTATCAACGTCACCGACAATAACGGTAATCATGTTTGAAGGGTTGTACCAGGTTGTATAAAAATTCATAATCTCATCACGAGAAATATTTTCTATTATTTCTTTTTTGCCTATGACTTTTCTTTTGTAAGGATGGTTTACGTAAAACGCACCAATCATGTTTTCATACAGCTTATTTTCAGGTTCATCAAGAGTTTTTGATATTTCTTCCAGAACGACTTTTCTTTCTTTTTCCAATTCTTTTCTTGGAACCAAAGGGTTGAGCAGCATATCGGCATGAAGATTCAACGCTGTTTGAAAATGGTTTGAGGGCAGTGTAATGTAATAATGGGTAAAATCCTTGCTGGTTGCAGCATTTGTAACTGCACCTTTTGACTCCAGAATTTTATCAAATTCGCCTGTCGGGTATTTTTTTGTACCTTTAAAAAACAGGTGTTCTAAAAAGTGTGCAACTCCGTTATTGCTGTCATTTTCGTTTATTGAGCCTGTTTTTATCCAAGTGTCTATAGTGACAATAGGGTTGTCATGCACTTCTTTTATTATTACAATCTGTCCGTTGTCGAGTTTGTATGTGCAGTAGTCTTGTGCCAAAACAGTGTTCATTGAAAAGAAGCACAAAGACAATATCAAAAACAAAAATTTTTTCATTTTTTTATCCTCTTAAACATTGATACCAAATTATACTATAGATTTGAAAAGAGACGCATAAACTTAATAACACGAAAACCGGATTATTGTTTAATAGCTCTTGTGGTTAATGGTTTTGTTTTTCTATTTGTTTAAAATGCAGTTATGTCAAACCAGTTTATTAATTACGGAAAAAATTTTGATAACAGCTTCAATGACGGGCATTTTGAAAACATTTCTTCTGATGAATGTGCCATAGAGGGCTTTTGCAGCATGGACCCGATAGTTTATTCCCTGATGGAAATTCTTTTGTATGAATTGAAACAGCTGACATACTATTACATAAAAATGCAGGAGCTGGGGTACGAAAACAAAAAACTCAAAGACAAAATCATAAATTATCTCTCACTAATCATTGTCGGATACGAATTTAACCGTTCAGAATTTTTGTCTTTTTTGTCAGAAATACATGTGCAAAAAGAAGGTGCCGAAAAATCGTTTGTCTCTGTTTGTGAAAAGAAAAATATAGACTGTCAGATTTTAAAATCCAATGTAAAATTTGAAAAATTTGACCTGGCATATTTGGTTAAACAAGGCGAACAACAAGCAATAAAACGCAACAAACTTTTAAATTCGGATACAAAAAATCTTTATGAAATAATTTTGAATCTGATAAAAAGTGCGGGTATAAGATTGGTAGAGCTAAAATGTTATACAAATGATTATCTGCCGGAAGAAGATGCTATCTTGAAATTGTTTAACAATCTCAATTTTTCAACAATGACAGAAACAAAGCTGATAAAAAAAATAAATGATTTTGCAAAAGTAAATTATGATATTCACATAAAACTGCATAAATTTAAAGAAGAATACTACGGCAAAATATGTCTTCATGATGTCTGTGTGGGAGTCAAGGAAGGTAAATCCATTCTTGCTTCGGGACAAAATCTCAAGGACTTTGAAAACATTTTGGAAGCTACAAAAAATACAGATATAAATGTATATACTCACGACGGACTGATAGTTGCTCATGCGTATCCGAAGTTTGCAAAATATAAGAACTTGGCAGGACATTTTCAAAGGTCTTTAGACAGTGTACAATTTGACTTTGCTTCTTTTAAGGGTCCTGTTGTTGTTTTGAGAAATTTTCAATACCTTCTGGACAGAATATACAGAGGAAGAATTTTTACAACAAACCTGATTGCAGGCAAAGGCATGACAAAAATAACCAAAGGCGATTATTCACCATTGATTGATGCTGCGGAAAACTCAAACGGTTTTTTACAAAGTCATAAAATAACAACAATTAAGGTCGGTTATGATGAAAAAGAAGTGCTGAAAAAAATTGATAAACTCATAGAAAAAATAAAAAACAAAGAAATAAAACATCTGATAGTAATAGGACTGCTCAATCATTCTATTGTTCATTCCGAATATTTTTCTGAATTTGAAAAAAATCTGCCTGATGATTATTTTGTTATTTCAACAGTAATTCCTTCAAAAAAAGACAATATTTTGTATTTTGATTCTTTTTTCAATTCTTCTCTTATATACAAAATTTTGGCTCATATCAAAGATAATGTGGATTTTTATGACTTTTCGGCCAGTGTTTTTATCACAACCTGCAATCTTCATACAATCTCTCATTTGTTTAATTTAAAATATCTCGGAATAAAAAATATCTATCTGCCCAAGTGCACTTCTAATGTAATAACTCCCGGCATGATTGATTTTTTGAAAACCAAATTTGATTTTAAACAGGTTACAGACAATCCTGAAAAAGATTTTTATGATATTCAAACTTAAAACTTGTTAAACTCATAAAAAACTGTATTACACAATTTTATAATCTATACCGTGTTTTTCAAATAGATTGTTGTAGAATTTTTTGTTTTTTTTGATTGTGTCAGCACTAAGTCTCATGCCCAAATCTTCAGTAAAATTGTTGTCTTTAACAGACAAATTTTCTCTGATGATTGTGTCTATATATTCTTTTGCTGTTTTGTCCGTTTCTTTGGCTATTTTTTCAGGCACACAAATTTTGTTTTTTCTGCTTTCTACAATTTTGATAAAATCTCTTGCTTTTTGAGAACATTCACGGAGTTTCTTGTTCGAGTTTGAAGCTATATCGTTCAAAATACTCATGACACAATCATAGGAAGCACTTGTTTTTGGTACAAAACCGTATTTGGTATGGAAGAACACCGCCTGAGGCATGGAATTTATATCTATCGATTTCATATTATTTTCTATCATTTCAATAATAGAACCAAGCCGCATTGCTTCTCCCAGTTTGGAGCCTTCCGTGATTCCGTTTGGGCTTTTGTTGCTTCTGAATTTTTGAGTTACCCCTATATATGTTCCCCAAATTCTGTCATAAGGAGGAGCAATTGAAATTTGTTCCCTTCCGAGATTACATAGTTTTTCACTCTCTAAAAAAATATTAAAATGTTCATCACCTTCGTGATTTACAAACATAAATATGTCGTCGCTCAAAGAATTTTTCAAATGTATTTTGTCAAAAATTTTGACATCACAATTATTTACCTTCACTGTGTGAAAGTTCAGTTTTGAAAAAACACCATTTAATTTGTTGACACTTACCATATTTACATGAAAACAAAATGCATTTGAAAATTGTCTAGAAAAATTTATTCTGATGTATTTAAGAAAAAACCATACTTTAGTATCGTAAATTTCTAACTTTTTGAGTATCCAGAAACGCTCTCAAAGGCCGAATTATGTATGTGTAAGAGGAATGCCATCCCTCTAAACTCAGAAATAATAAGGCTTTTTGAGCTATGTTTTGCGTGCAGTGCAGGCAGATAGCTCGATGCGGCTTATTAGAGTACAAGGAAGTATTTAAAAAACTCTCTCAGAAAGGAGCTATCACTATGGCAATTATTGTAAACACCAACATTACTGCGTTGAAAACGCAAAAAAACTTGAACAATGCAACAAACTCCATGAACCAGGCATTGGAAAGAATGTCAACCGGTTTTAAAATCAATAGTGCAAAAGACGATGCAGCCGGTTTGTATGTTGCAACAGGCTTAGATGTACAAATTAGGGGTTCAAAAGCTGCCCAATCAAACGCGGCTACGGGAATTAACGTGTTGCAAACCGTTGAAGGAGACCTTGACAACATTCTTGACAACTTACAGCGTATCAGAGACTTGGCTGTCCAGGCGGCAAACAGTATCTATGACGAAGATGCTATGAGTGCGATGGAACAAGAAGCACTGGCACGTGTTGAAGAAATAGAAAGAATTTCACTGGCTTCAAACTTCAACGGTTTGGAACTGTTAAGCGGCAACTCTAATTTGAAAACAGACGGATTAAGACTTCAAGTCGGTGCAAACGCTGATAAAGATGCAAACTCTATCATGATTGACAAAACAATTTTTGATAAAACCGATGCATCCACTCTCGGAAAAACAGCGGATATAGCAACAAAAGTCGATGGCTGTTCGAAAAATATTACAGATGATACAACTGTAGCAACAGGTATTACTGATGCAGGTGCGTTCAAAGCTGCAACAACGGCATCTTCTTACATTGCCGTACTTGATACAGCTATTGATACAATTTCAAGCCGTAAGTCCACAATTGGTGCTGTTATGAACAGACTTGAAGCAGCAGAAACATCACTTGTAACTACAATTGAAAACGCTACTGCAGCAAAATCAACAATCATGGACGCAGATATCGCAGAAGAATCCGCAGAATATACAAAAAACCAGATTCTGCAACAAACTTCATCTGCTCTGTTGGTACAGGCAAACGCACTTCCTCAAATTGCTATTCAGCTTGTACAAGGATAATAAGCTCACTCATTTTACAATACACATACTTCTTTCTGAGCCCGCGAAAGCGGGCTCAAATATTGTGTAAATTATTTACATTAAGCTTTGTAACAACAAACAGTTGATTTTTAGTTTTGTTTAAAATAATATAATCTGTACGAACCGCAGACAATGAGCGGAGTAAAAACTCCTTAAAACAAAAGCTCATCGAGGATCAGATCTGGCACAAGGTTAGACTGGTGGCAGAAAACAATAAGAAAAATGTTTTGTCTGATGATTTTGCGGTTTTGCGTGAAATCATTTTTTGTATAAATTTATTTTGAAAAAATGATTTGGGTCGACACATTCATAAGTAATACAAAAGGAGCAAATCATGGCAACTAAAGCCTTTAAAGAACAAAAAATTGCACATATTAAAGACTATGCACAAAGAGCTAAGGTAGCAATTTTGACAAACTACAAAGGTCTGACTGTTGAAGAAATTACAGCTTTGAGAAGAGAACTTCAAAAAGCAGGTGCAGACTATACTGTTACAAAAAATACATTAGCCAAAATAGCTATGAAAGGAACAGATTTTGAAGTACTTTCAGATTCTATGAAAGAATCTACAGCTATTGCATTCGGTTTTGATGATGAAGTTTCAGCTGCAAAAGTAGTTGAAAAATTCATCAAAGAAAAGAAGAAAGCAGAGATTATCTGCGGTGCATTAGACGGTCAACTGCTTGATGCAAAACAAGTTGATGCATTGGCAAAAACACCTTCAAAAGAAGAACTTTACGCAAAAATGCTTGGCTGCGTAAATTCACCTGCTACAGGTATTGTTGGTTCTATCAATGCTGTTATGAGCAGCCTTGTCAGAGCTATCGACGCTGTGGCTAAACAAAAAAGTGCCTAAGTTTCAGGTGCTTTTGAATTACAAGTACAAAATACTCAAAAATTAATAAAGGAGAAAATCATGAGTGTAGAATCTATTTTGGAATCAATTGAAAAATTAACTTTGTTAGAAGCTGCTGAATTGGTAAAAGCTATGGAAGAAAAATTCGGCGTATCCGCTGCTGCTCCTGTAGCTGTTGCTGCTGCTCCTGCTGCGGGTGCTGCTGCTCCTGCTGCTGAAGAAGCTTCAGAAGTTAACGTAGTATTGGCTTCTGCCGGTGCTAACAAAATCGCTGTATTGAAAGAAGTTAGAGCTATCACAGGCTTGGGCTTGAAAGAAGCTAAAGACCTCGTTGATGCTGCTCCTAAAGCTATCAAAGAAGGCGTTAAAAAAGAAGATGCTGAAGCTATTAAAAAACAACTCGAAGCAGCTGGTGCTACAGTAGAATTGAAATAGTTTTCGGTTCAAATTAAAAAAACGCTTCCGAATAAATCGGAGGCGTTTTTTATTTATCAGATTTCGGATTTTAGTAAAATGCAATTAATGTGCTTTATACAAGATTTCGTTTCAGAATCTTGAAGTGCTGTTGTCATATCTTTGCTTGCCGGTTTAAGATTTTAGTTTTAACAACTCATCTGCTCAATAAAACCATCAAAACCGAAATATCAGCAGGTTTCACCCCGCCGATTCTTGATGCTTGTCCGAGTGTGGCAGGGCGGACTTTTGTAAGTTTTTCCTTTGTCTCCGTAGAAATATGTGAGATTTCGTCATAATTGATGTTTTCAGGTATTTTTATTTTTTCCAGCCGGCTCATTGTTTCTATTTGCTGATTTTGACGTTTTATGTATCCGTCATATTTTATTTTTATTTCCGCCTCTTCATAAATTTCGGCAGGCAGATTTAAATCAGCTGTCTTTTTATCAAGTTCTTTCAAAACTTTGTAATCAATATTCGGGCGTTTTACAAGTTCAGACAGCTTCATGCCTCTTTCAATTTTTTCATTGTATTTGGAAAGAATTCTGTTTGTTTCTTCGGAAGGAGAAACTTTTGTTTGCTGCATTCGTTCGATTTCTTGAGAAATTTTTTGTTGTTTATCTAAAAATCTTTTGTATCGTTCTTCACTGATTAGCCCGACTTTGTACCCTGTTTCTGTAAGTCTTTCGTCTGCATTATCTTGCCTTAAAAGCAATCTGTATTCAGAACGTGAGGTAAGCATTCTGTAAGGTTCCTGAATATCTTTTGTGACAAGGTCATCTATAAGAGTGCCTATGTAGGAGTTACTTCGCGGCAATTCCAGCATTTCTTTTTCGTTTAAATAGTTGAAAGCATTTATACCTGCAACAAGACCTTGTGCTGCGGCTTCTTCGTATCCGCTGGTGCCGTTAATTTGGCCCGCACAGAAAAGGCCTTTTATCCTTTTTGTCATAAGCGAATGATTGAGCTGCAATGCCGGCAAAGCATCATATTCAACAGCGTATGCAGGTTTAATTATGTGTACATTTTCCAAACCTGGTAAAGAATGAAGCATCTGAACTTGCACATTTGCCGGCAGGCTGGTTGAAAAGCCTTGAACATATATTTCGTAAGTGTCTTTTCCTTCCGGCTCTATAAATATGTGATGTGACGGGTTGTGTGCAAATCTTATGACTTTATCTTCAATAGAAGGACAGTATCTCGGGCCGATACCGTGTATAAGTCCGGAATAAAGAGGTGACTTGTCAAGATTTGCTTTTATAATTTCATGTGTTTTTTCAGTTGTTCTTGTTAAGTAACAAGGTACTTGCTTTCTCACCGGTCGGTCGGGCTCAAATGAGAAAAAGCGAAGTTCATCATCACCAGGCTGCACTGTCATTTTTGAGTAATCTATTGTTCTTGAGTCAACCCTTGCCGGTGTACCGGTTTTTAATCTTTTTAAGGTAAAACCGAGTTTTTGAAGAGATTCCGAAAGCCCGGAAGCAGCACGTTCTCCCATTCTGCCTGCATTTACGGATTGCAGGCCTATGTAACATTTCCCTTCCAAAGAAGTTCCTGTTGTCAAAATTACTGCCGGTGCACTGTATTCAAGACCAAATTCATCAATAACACCGCATATTCTGTCATTTTCAACAAGCAGCCCTGTTATCATTGTTTGTTTCAATGAAATATTCTGTATACCTTCAATAAGGTTACGCATGTAGTTTATGTATTCTTTTTTGTCGGATTGGGCTCGGAGTGCTCTGACAGCCGGACCTTTTGAGGAATTAAGCGTCTTCATTTGTATGTAAGTGGCATCTGCCGCAAGTCCCATTACACCGCCCAGAGCATCAATTTCTCTGACAAGAGAGGATTTAGCCGGACCGCCAATGGCAGGATTGCAAGGCATAAGAGCTATATGTTCGAGATTTAATGTTGTCAAAAGACATCTCAAACCCAATTTTGCAGCACAAACAGCCGCTTCACATCCGGCATGGCCTGCACCTACAACTATTACATCGTACTTAAACATAACAGTATTATAAAACAAGCAAAAGATTTGTGTTTTCTTTATATGTATTTTTATTAGAAATTGTCTGAACCACCCTCGCTTGTCTCAAGAGAAGGAGAACAGAAACCAGGATTGATTTGTAAGCACTTATTCGGCAATATCCTGAGTTCGCTTCACTCTCAGGATAACAAAAAACAGGCTCCGGAACAGAGCAACGTTTAATTTTTTTTCAAACGGGGTTTGGGGTTATCCCCTGTACCCACGTTTGAATAAGACAGTCTTCTTTTCATTTACCTAAACCAAATTTTCAATTGCCGCTTTGACACCAGAGCCGAGTTCAAATTTGTATCCGAGTTTATAAAGGCTTGCCTCTAAAGCTGCAACGGCAGCAAGAACATCTCTGTCACATACAAAACCGAGTGTTCCCATTCTGAAAATTTTGTCTTTAAGATCATTTTGACCGTTTGCAACAACAATATCAAAATCTTTTTTGAGCGTGCTTCTGATATCCGGAACACTAATGCCCTCCGGCGGATACAAGGATGTAATTGCATTTGAAGCAATTGAATCATCTTGTACCATCGGTTTTAGTCCTATTGCTTTTATTGCTGCACGCAAAGCTTTTGCATGTTTTGTGTGGCGTGCAAGAATGTTTTCCAACCCGTCTTTTTTCATCATTTTCAAAGCTTCATGCAGTGCCACAATAAGGTTTACTGCCGGTGTATAAGGCGTTGAATTTGCTCTGACGGATTTTCTGTATGCACTCCAGTCAAAATAGAATGAAGGGCGTTTGCACTGTTCATGCATTTTGAAAGCTTTCTCGCTTGCGGCAAGAAAAGCAAGTCCCGGCGGAATCATAAAACCTTTTTGCGAGCCGGAAATCAAAACATCTATACCCCATTCATCCATCTTGCATTCAATTGCACCGATAGATGTTACACCGTCAACAACAGAAACCGCCCCGTGTTCTTTTATAACTGAAACAAGCTCTTTCAAAGGATTTGTAACTCCTGTTGATGTTTCATTGTGGGTGAGTGTAACTATTTTTATTTCCTTATTTTTGTCAGCATCCAGTCTTTCTTTTAAAACATCCGGATTTATTGCTTCTCCTGGCTCGACTTCTATTTTTTCAACATCAGCACCGAGCGATTTTGCAATTTTTGCGAAACGGTTTCCAAAGTTGCCGATTACGAGAGAAAGCACTTTGTCTCCTTCATTTACTAAGTTTGACAAAGCGGCTTCCATTGCACCCGTTCCGCTGGATGTATAAATAAAGACGTCATTTTGGGTTTGAAAGAGCCATTTTAAATCTGCATAAGTTTCTTCCAAAATTGCAGAGAACTCTGAACTCCTGTGACCCATCGGATGTTTTGCCATTGCCAAAAGCACGCTTTCCGGAACCGGAGTAGGGCCCGGAATCATTAAAAAAGTTTTATCTTTCATATCTTTCCCTCTTCAAACTGTCTTAATCCGTAAACCATTTCTAGTGGCAGTTATGTCCGCAGGAATGGCCTTGTTCGTGGTGGTGATGTTCTCCATGATGATTGCAATTAGGTGATGTGGTTTGTTCTAAAGTCCCGCTGAGCAGTGCTTTTACCGCTTCGTCAGAATTTCCTGAAATACCGGCAAAAATTTCAATCCCGGCTTCGTTTAAAGCTTTCACGGCACAGCCTCCTATTCCTCCGCAGATTAGTTTGTCAATGTTCTCCGATTCAAGCATTTTTGCCAGTGCACTGTGTCCTTCGCCGTCTGATGAAAGAATTTTTGACGAAATGATTTCATTGTTGTCTGTCTCATATATTTTAAACTGTTCCGTGTGACCGAAATGCTGAAAAACATCTTCATTCTCGTCAAAAGCTACTGCAATTTTCATAATAATTTATCCCCCTTATTTTGATTTTTAACAACTATGTAAAATTATTCTCTCACATTTTCCGATTTTTATAAAGTTAATAACAAAATGCATAAAACATTACAAAATTAATATGTTAAGTTATATAAACAACATGTCGTACAATAGTATGATTTTTTATAAAAACATAGTGCATTTTAAAATATATATGCTATAATAGTAGTAGTAAAAGCCCGCAATAATTACTCATTTTATATAGTGTGTTTAACAGTGCAGGAACTGAAATGAATATTAATAGATACGGTATTATTTGTCTTGTGTGCGGTTTGTTGCTGTTTGTGACAGGCTGTGATAAGAGCAAAGTGTCTGTAATTAATGCAAGCAGCGGTGTTGTTATTCACTCGAGTGATTTTACGGGTGGTTTACAGGAAAAAGTCGCTACATCCGGTCAAATTAAACAAGTATCAAAACCTACTGCAAAAAGTACGGGTGCAGTGATAGACCTTAGCGGCGGATATGAAAAAATCGAAATGGGTCCGCTGTTTGACAGTATTTAATTGAATTTAAAGAACATTTTATATAATTTCTTGAAAAACTTATTTTTTTTAGGGAAAATTATGCCCAAAATGTTTTAATTTAATTTATTTTATATTACTATGAATGTAATGTATGTATTCAATAAAAGGGATTAATGATGAATTATTCGCACGGAAGTCTTGAAAATGAAATAATGAAAACAATCTGGATGATGGAAGAAATTTCTGATTCAGATGTGTCCGTAAATGATGTACAAGATTCTATAAACAGAACATCAAGTTCTGAAAGAGCATATACCACAGTAAAAACAGTTATGGACAGACTGGTTGAAAAAAACATGCTTGTCAGATACAAACAGGGCAAAAAGTTTTTCTACAAAACTGTATCTTCCCGTGATGAAATGGCTCAAAAAGCTATCAAAAAGCTTGTAAGCCAATACTTTAACAATGATATGAATTCACTAGCACAGGCAGTTGCCGGTATGAGTGAAAGACAAAAAGAATGCAAAACAGCAGAATTGGTATAATTTTTTCAAATATAAAATATTTTTTTATAAATTTTTTAAACAAAGTAAAAGCATCTAAACCCGATGAAATCGACTATACCTCTCAGAGAAAATATGTCGGTAATATCATTATTGCCGTGTTAACAGAGCGTATAAGCGTAAAAAACGGACTCCTTATGTTTCCAAAAGGCTGCGAAGACCCTTCAATCCATGCTGCTTGGCATGCTCTGTGCCATTACGAGGCCGACGAGGATATAAAAGCAAGAGATATTGCTTTTAATGACCAGCAGATAGAACTGTTGGAAATGATAGCTTTTGAATTCAAAGACGGAAACCCTCTGCCTCAAAATATTATCGACGCATACAAACCGTTTTATAAAGATGATCCTATATCTTATGACTCAGGTCTAAAAGGTTTTGTTAAGAGACTTTTGAGGTTTGTAAATTTAAGTTAGCCGCAGTATATAAATCATCTTGTTTGGGGATAAATGTCATATTTGCCGTATAGTCATTATCGGAATCAGCCGGCTGTATAAAATAAAAAGTTCTGCAAGCTTTTTTATATATTGTTAAGGTTGCTATTATGGAACCCTTTGAATATATAAGCAACTTGTTGGTGTTGTAAAACTGTCAACACAAGAATATTACAATGTGAGAGCAGTTTTATGTGTGGAGAGCTAGTTCCCTCCCCTGCTTGGGGAGGGATAGGATGGGGAGCGGTTTATGATAAACATAAAAATATGAACGATATCGAAAAAGCAAGATTTCTTAGAAAAAATATGACTAAACAAGAAAGGCAGCTTTGGCAGTTTTTAAGAAAGAAAAACATTAATAATCTTAAATTCAGACGACAATATCCTCTTGGAAATTATATAGTTGATTTTATTTGTAATGAAAAGAAATTAATCATAGAAATTGACGGCGGACAGCATGACGAAGATAAAAACATAATCTACGACCTAGAAAGAACAAAATACCTTGAAATTAAAGGTTATAAAGTAATTCGTTTTTGGAATCATGATATTGATAATAATATAGAAGGTGTTTATCAGGAGATATTAAAATATTTGATTGAATAATTAATAGCTCTTACGAGATGTTCCCCATCCCAGCCTTCCCCAACTCGAGGAAGGAGTTTTATGGTGTCGTTAAGCTCACGACTTTAGAACCCTTTGACAAGAAAATTGTATCAGAATTGGGCAGTAAATTCAATATTTATCATAAGGTGGTCCTAATAATGAAACAATCTATGCAGGAATATT
>CALURG010000016.1 GCA_944323115.1 Candidatus Gastranaerophilales bacterium | reverse complement strand
GATTTGATAAAAATTAATAAAATTTTCCGGTACAAAAGCACCTCCAAATTCTCCAAAAAAACCTTCTTTGTCAGGTAAATTGTATTTTAAATTTTTTACAAACATATATTTATATCCGTCTTATTGTGAATATATTTAATTTTAACAAAAAAAGAGCAGATAAAATATCTGCTCTTTTTTTAGAAAGTTATAAAAACTAGTTGTTAACTTCTTCAATAAGTCTAACTTTTGTTCTGGCACCTTTGCCGGCTAAATCAACTTTACCTTCGTGTGACAACCAACCAATACCCATTTTAATGAAGTTTTCGTTCAAATCCAAATTGCTTTCAATTTTAGAGAAAGTTGCTTCACCATTTTTTTGATCTGCTAAAAATTCATAAACTTTTCCAGCTGCTTCGCCAATGTAGTAGTTCATTCTTAAATCTCCTTCTTTTTGTATCGTAAACCAGATATTTAAATTGTCTGTCACAACTGCTGTTTTTTTATCTACTGCAAACATCACAAAACGTTACTTACATTTTGGGAAAAATAACACCCACATCTTGTTGTTTTGTCTACAGGATTTATGGATACCAGCACCTGCCACTTTTCAAAATTAACCGTCAGAATCTTCTTTTATTTCTGGTTATTTTTTATCCCTCTCAGTTAATTTTATAACTTTATTTATAGTATAAATTTTGTTATTTGTAAATGCAAATTGGTGACGAATACATCATATGGTGGATTTTTGTGCTTGCGTAAAAATTGTTAAATTTTTCTTATGTTTTATGTTTAAAAAATACAGAAGATGGGTATTATATACATGCGGGTCAGTTTACATCCAGGCACTTTTTTCGGGGTTGCGATAAAAAAAGTTTATAGGCTTGGTTTAAAAGTTCTCTGACCTGCTTTTTTATGCCCAATTGTTTGTAAATATTCTTTTTCCGTATTTTCTGCAAATTTGACATTGTTCTGTTTCAAGATAACTTTTTTTGCTATAGTCTTTTAAACTTGCTCCTGATCTGCCCCTGTAATCATTCAAAAGAAGCGGACAGCTGTATATTCCTGATTTTGCAAGTATTCTTGAGTGAACGCAGTCAAAATCTTTTTCTGTGTTTGTACTACAATTTTCGCCTGCGTTAACGGATTTTTCTGTAGGAATAAATGAGAAATTAATGTCGTCTGTTTCAAATTTAAATTTTTTCCCTAAATCTATAAAACCTTCTTTTAATTCCGGTATTTTTTCAGTTTCGGTTTTTATTACAAGAATGGGATTAAAACCATATTTATTAAGAGACGCGATTGCATGAAGTGATTTTCTGTAGCTTCCTCTGCCCGTAATTTCGTCATTTGTTTTTTCATCAAAATGATTTATAAAAACTTTAAATATTATTTCATTTAAACCTTCTTCTTCAACACGTTTTAAAAATCGGGACTTTTTATCATTTATGCATTCACCGTCAGTAAAAATTGTTACAGGGCAATAATTCAAACAAAATCTTAAAATATGATTAAACTCCGGATGAGACATTGAGTTTTTGCCTATAAGATAAATGTATTTCAAATTTCTTGTATCAATATATGACAGTGATTCTTTTATTTCTTCAAGTTGAAGATATTTTTTATTTTTTTGATTAAAACTTCTGCTTCTGTATACATTGAAATTTTTATTTTGTGTCTTTGTGTATTCCAAATCAATAAATAAGTGTTCCAATTCATTTAAATTTACGCATTCCGCTTTTATTATAGAGTTATACATGTTTCCTCCTTCAAATAATACGTATAAATTCTATTTAGAATGCTAAAAATAATAAATAGCACATGTGATTAAAAATAAATTATACTTTGCGGTCTGTACAAAAAATTTTTCCGTCGCAATTAAGATTTGAATACTTTTTTCTAAATTTTGCTGATGATTTTTTTAAAGTTTAGGTTGCATATTTCGATAATTTTAATAAGCTTTTTTGGAGGATTACAAATGGCAACAATTATAGAAAATATGCACGGAAGAAGGCTGATAAGAATGTCGACTGATGACATAATTTCAATTGTTAAAGAATATCAGTATTATGCTTCTCTTGCCGATTCGTACAAAGAAACCAGAAAATTTTTAGATAAGGCTGAAATTTATTTACCTGAAGACTTATAAAAAACAGTTGATAGTTTTTTGAAAAATGATATAATTTTCGTACACATAAACGGAGGTTATTATTATGAAAAAATTGGCAACCGCACTTTTGGCTCTGGCATTTGTTATGAATGCAGGTTCTGCTTTTGCTGCATCAAACTTTTTGCAGGATTATCAGAATAAAAGAAATGCAGCTATAAAAAAACAAGATGCTAAGATAAACGAAATGCAAAAAAGACAAGAAGCTGCACAAAAGAAAAGAGAAGCTGACAAAGCGGCGTATGAAAAAAAACAAAAAGAAAGACAAGAAGCTTATAAAAAACAGCAGGAACAATACAAAAAACAACAGCAGGCCAGAAAAGATGCTGTAAAACAAAGACAACAACAAAGAAAAGATGCTGTAAAAAACTTTAAAGATTCTTTTAAATTCTAATATTTGATTGACAAAAACGGGTAAGATGCCCGTTTTTGTTTTTTATTTTTCTTCAAATTATGTTTACTATTACAAAAAAACATGATAATCTACAATAAAAGTTGAACGTTACAAAAAAGAGAGAGAATTTGATGAAAAAATTTTTTGTTTTATTGGCATTGTTAGCATTTTCAGCACCTGTTTTTGCTGCTGACAAATATGCATCTGTAGACCTTGACAAAGTGTTGAAAGGATACAAGAAAACAGACGTAATTAACAAAACATTCCAAAAAAGAGAAGCAGACATCCGCGTATTTATAGTAGATGCACAGAAAAGTGTTGTAGGTGCCACAACAGATGCTGAAAGAAAAAAACTCGAAGACAAGTATGCAAAAGAGTTAAAGTCTAAAATGGATAAACTTCAAAAAGACAAAATCGCTGCTTTGCAAGGACTTGAAAAAGACGTAAGAAAAGCAATTGAAATTGAAGGTAAAAAAGGCGTGTATGCTCTGATTTTGACAAGCAACAACGCTTTGTACGGTGCTGTTGATATCTCAGACAGTATAATAAAAAATCTGAACGCAAATATTAAATAAAATGTGGTCTCTTTAAACATAATAAACTAGTCTTCGATATTTTTATATCGGAGACTTTGTTTTATAGGCCAAGTTCTTTTAAAACCCCGTCAAGTGCAATTTTTACATGAGCATAATTAAGCCCGCCCTGCATATATGCAGCATAAGGAGGTCTCATCGGGCCGTCTGCTGAAAGCTCTATGGTTGAGCCTTCTATAAAACTTCCTCCGGCCATTATGAGTTTATCTTCGTAACCCGGTACTTCATCAGGTATTGGGGTTAAATAAGATTCTATAGGAGAATTGTGCTGTAATGCTTTGCAGAAAGCCAACAGCGGTTCAGGTCTTCCAAATTCTATTGTTTGAATTAAGTCAGTTCTTCTTTGTGACGGTTTTGGCGTTGAAACAAAACCTATGTCTTCAAAGACTTGAGAAGCAAGTATAGCACCTTTTATTGCTTCTGAGACAACAGACGGTGCCATAAATAGGCCTTGAAAAATTAATCTTGTTTGATTTAACATAGCTCCGCCTTCTGAGCCTATACCTGGTGCAGTCAACCTGTATGCAGCCTGTTGAACATATTCTTCTTTTCCGGCAATATAGCCGCCTGTTTCAACTATTCCGCCTCCTGGATTCTTTATTAACGAGCCTGCAACAATGTCCGCTCCAATTTCTAACGGCTCTTTTTCTTCAACAAATTCACAATAACAGTTGTCTACAAAACAAATACAATCAGGATTTTTGGATTTTACAATATCTATGATTTTTTTTGTTAATTCGATGTTTAGTGATTTTCTTGTTGAATAACCTCTTGAACGTTGAATTGTAACCATATTTACAGACTTATCAATTGTCTGCTCCAGTTTTTCAAAATCAACATCTTCATTATTCACAAGAGGAATTTCTTCGTACAATACACCGTGCCCCATCAAAGATGCTCTGTAGTCGCCCCTTGTTCCGATTACTTCTTCCATCGTGTCATATGGTGTACCAACGACAGATACAAGCTTTTCTCCATATCTCAAGTTACCGAAAAGTGCACAGGCTATAGCGTGTGTTCCGGAGACAAAGTGATTTCTGACTATTGCAGATTCTGTCTTAAAAACATCAGCAAATGTTTTGTCCAAAACTTCTCTGCCCAAATCATCATGCCCGTACCCGCTGACAGTTGCAAAATGTTCAAGACCTATTTTGTTTTTTTGAAATGCTTCGAGTACTTTTCTTTGGTTGTATTCTTTTATTTTGTCTACGGTTTTAAAATATTTCTGTACTTTTTCTTCTGCTGCTTCAATTATTTTATTCATAACAATGTTTCTTATATTACCAGTTCATTTATGCGTTTATTGGAAAATTAATTTAAAACTTCCGTTTCATTATTTCTTATTTTTCTTAAGTATAGTATTGCCGCATCAATATCATCAAACTTTATTTCTTTTATTATTTTATCAGGTAACTCCCACCATTTTAAATCAAGAAGTGTATCTATAGTATTTTGGTCAAAACGGTATCTAATTATTTTGGCAGGAACTCCAGCCACTATAGCATAGGGCGGTACATCTTTTGTGACAACCGAATGTGCTCCGACAACGGCACCGTTGCAAATTTTTACACCATTTTTTACAAATACCCCTTCTCCTATCCAGACATCATTTTCTATAATTATTTTTTCATTTTTATCTGGTATTTCGAATTGCGGATAATTGTTTGTTTTAAAGCCAAGTCCGTTAAGGTACAAATAAGGGGACGTTGAAAGATAATGTACCGGGTGTTCACCGTGTCCCAAAGTTACATTTGAAGATATCGAGACAAAAGAACCTATTTCTACCCGGTTAGGATAAGGTATATTAATATTTTTTGCTGAATAAGTATATTTACCTATTTTTGAAACTACAGGTTGATATTTTTTTACTTTATTCTTTTTTAAGAAAAGTATTTTTCCAAATTTCATAAATGAGTCCTCCTTAGTTATTATAGATATAATTATACAGAAAATAAAAAAGATATTTTGTAAGTTAATAAACTTTACATGTATTGCAAGATTGTTTACTGTATAATTAATAAGAACACAGTAAAAGTGCAAAGTAGAAAAGTAAAAAGGAAAAAAACATGGTAGATGTTAAAAGAATTGAAATTCCTGTAGGTAACAAGGTTGTTACTATTGAAACAGGAAAGTATGCCAAATCAGCGAGTGGTTCGGTAGTTGTCCGCTGCGGCGACACAATGTTGTTGGTTCATGCTGTAGTTAGCCCTGAACCGAGAGTCGGGATAGACTTTTTCCCGCTGCTTATTGATTATGAAGAAAGAATGTCCGCTGTAGGAAGAATTCCGGGCGGTTATAACAGAAGCGAAGGTAAAGCTTCAGATAAAGCAATTTTGATTTCAAGATTAATTGATAGACCTATTAGACCTTTGTTCCCTAAAGGTTATAGAAACGATGTGCAAATTGTTGCACAGCTTATCAGTTTAGACCATGAAAATCAGCCTGATACTCTGGCAATGCTTGGTGCTTCTACAGCATTGATGCTGACAGAAGCTCCTTTTGAAGGACCTATCGGTGCTGTCAGAGTCGGTAGAATTGACGGTCAATTCATTGCTAACCCGTCTTATGCAGATGCGGCAAAATCAGATATTGATATTGTTGTTGCAGGTACACATGATTCTGTAAT
>CALURG010000015.1 GCA_944323115.1 Candidatus Gastranaerophilales bacterium | reverse complement strand
ATGAAAGAAGTCAAAAAAATAATTAAAGACAAAAATGCAATAAATTTTGTAAAATTGGCAATTGATGCATTAAAAAATGACAACAGCCTCAGGGAATTGTCAAGTATAGTTTGCGGGATGAAACTTGTGAGGGGGATTGAGGAGAGGGAGTAGCTGTTTTCTGTTCACGACCTTTTGAAATCAGATGTAGCACAAAAGCAGTGCCCGGCTCCACAATGGGCGTTTAGCTTAGCTTTAGTCCTGTTCGTTTCAAATAAATATATTCCCGGAGTAAATCTTTTTACAAAATAAGACACGAATTACAATTCAAAACCGTATGGCAAAAGTTCTTTTATAGTAAAGATTGCACATTTTGAATCTTCACTTTCGAGTATTATTTGCAGCTCTTCGTCTTTTTTAAATTCTGCCATCCATTGCCGGCATGCACCGCAAGGCATGCAGTTTGCTCTGTCTTTAGAATAAATTGCTATTTTTACAAGCTTGCCTTTTTCGCCGGCTACTACTGCATTTGACATTGCATTTCTTTCTGCACAAAGAGTCAATCCGTAACTGGCATTTTCCACATTGCAGCCAAGATAATAGTTGCCGCTGTCATACAGTGCACATGCACCTACATGAAAGTTTGAATACGGTACATATGCATTTTCACAAGCTTTTTTGGCTTGGTTTAATAATTCAAAATTGTCTAACATAACCTAATATCCTGGAATGTTTACCGTAATAATTTTACATTATATTGTTTAAAAAAAGAACTTTAAGGCATGAAAATACTGTATTTAATGGATATAAATACTTTGGAAATGAATCATAATATTGATTACAGATAATGGGGATAGGTATGAGAAAAATTTTTGTTTCTTTTATATTTTTAGTTTTAGTGTTATTTGGGATAAGCACACAGGGGATTTGTGCGTCTCATCCTGTAAAAACAATTGCAGTTATTACTGATACAGGCCATAGAAACGGTACGAATTATTTGATTAGCGGTGCTGCGTCCGACATTATTGCGACAGATATTGTTAACAGAATCAATATGACGGGAAGAATGAAGGCTCCTCTTCTCGGTGACACCATGTCAAAAATTACACAGCAGAACATCCCTATTTATTACGTAACTTTTTTGAATGAGTACAAGTACAATTACAATATAGATTTTGTAAACCTGAAACGGGTAACAAGAAATATTCCCGCTGATTATATTGTAATGGTTACAAGCGGATTAGACATACAGAGCAATTTTTTAAAGGATACCTGGTGGAATAAACTTAATATTCCTGGTATGGACCCTGTAAAACCAACATACAAGCTTTCAACGCTTATTACTTTAATCGATAAGAGAACTTACAATATCTTGTGGCAGGATTTGTATCTCAGAGACATTGAAGCCAGAAACTACGATCTTGGTGCGGTTCAGTTTTCTCCGAGTTATGCACAACTGTCAAAAATCAAGAAATATTCAAAAAATATGTCAGAGTACGTTGTTGACATAATAGACAAGGCGGTGAACCCTTGGATTGTACCTCCCGAAGAACCAAAATCGGTAGAAATGAGAAGCCGCTTTGTTAATGAAGGTACAAAAATATATTACCCTGCCGTAAACGGTGAAGTAGTGAAACAAAACTTTAATGAATTTAAAAATGATACACAGATAAAAATTGAAAAAATGAAACAGGAACGTCAACAGAAAAAACAAATTGAAAATGTAAGACGTTTGGAAAAACAAGAACAAGTACAAAAACAAAATGTCCAAAATGTACAGAATATGCAGAATGAAAAAACACTTCAATACAACAAAAAGAAAAAAGACCAAAAGCTTTTTGAATCAATAATAGATGATATTGATGATGTTTCAAATACGCTGCCGCCGCAGAAAAAATATGAACCGGCAAACACCAATCCTGCTGTATACATAAAACCAAATAACGAAGAATCAAACAAACAGGAACTTCAACTTGTAAAACCGGTTATGAACAAACCTGCGGTAAATGAAAATTTAACACCGGCAGTAAATGTAAACAAAACTGATAAGATTTTGAAACCTGTAAATAAAAATGCAGATACAAAACAAGAATATGAAGCACATCCTGAAAAGCAAAAACAGCAAAAAGAGCTTCCGCGTTATGACTGGAATTTAAAAAATATTTATCTGCAAAAAATAGGAAGTGTTGAGCGTAATTTACATTAACTAAATTATGTACGACAAAATTTTATGGTTATATTATGATATAAGAAAATAGTACATCACCTTTGGAGGAATATTTTGGCAGAAAAGCTTAAAATAAAAGGCGGAAACTCACTTCATGGAGAAGTTACCGTAAGCGGTGCAAAAAATGCTGTGTTGAAATTGATGGCTGCAGCTATACTTGCAAAAGGTGAAACTGTCATTCATAATGTTCCCGAACTTACGGATGTAAATATTATGCTCCGTGTTATAGAAGGGCTTGGCGTAAAAACAAAACATGATAAAAGTTTAAAAACTGTTTCTATTGATGCAACAGATATTACGGATATCACTGCAAAATATGAACTTGTAAGCAAAATGAGAGCATCATTTATTGTCTTGGGAGCTCTTGTTACACGCTGCAAAGAAGCTGTTGTTGCATTGCCGGGCGGCTGTGCTATCGGCGAAAGAAGAGTTGATTTTCACATAAAAGGGCTTGAAGCACTGGGTGCCGAAATAAAAATTGAAAACGGTTATGTGCATGCCAAAGCCGAAAAACTTACGGGAACGGATATTTACCTTGATATTCCTTCTGTTGGAGCTACGGAAAATTTGATGCTGGCCGCAATCCTTGCAGAAGGTTCAACAAGAATTCAAAATGCCGCTCAAGAGCCCGAAATTGTTGACTTGGCAAATTTCTTGAACGCTATGGGTGCAGATGTTTCAGGTGCTGGCACATCGGAAATTGTTATCACCGGAGTAAAACAGGAAAATCTTCATCCTATTGAATATGCAACTATACCCGACAGAATTGAAGCAGGCACGTATATGGCAGCTATAGTTGCAACAAAAGGTAAAGGCCTGATTAGAAACGTACTTCCTTCTCATCTTACATTTTACAATTCAAAATTAATTAAGATGGGTGCAAATATAAAACTTGTAGAGCCTACAACAATAGAAGTAAGCTGCAATCAAAGATTAAATTCCGTAAATATAGTAACTCAGCCTTATCCCGGATTTCCGACGGATTTGCAGGCTGTTGCTATGGCTACGTTGACTACGGCGGAAGGTGTAAGCATAATCACGGAAAGCCTTTATGAAAACAGATTTATGCAGGTGCCGGAATTGAGAAGAATGGGTGCGGATATTCACCAGGAGAGGAATCACGCTCTTGTCAGAGGTGTGCCAAAACTTACCGGAGCCAGCGTAAAAGCCAGTGACTTAAGAGCAGGAGCTTCTCTTATTATTGCCGCACTTATGGCAGAAGGTGAGAGTGAAATAGAAGCTTTGCACCACATTGACAGAGGATATGAACTTTTTGAAACAAAATTTGCCAATTTGGGGGCAGACATAGTAAGATACAATGATGAGAGTGAAAAATCTGACTCAAATATTATTGAAGTAAAAGGAAATTTAAATGCCTCAATATAAAAGATGGTATGATCATGACCCGGTTTTGATGGAAGTAGTTGAGCTTTTGAAAAATTATCAGGATGAATTAAGAGCTCAGGCAGAGGTTTTTCTTGCAAAAATTGAAGAAAAAGTTTCAAAAGAAACCATAGACAAATTTTATGAAATGGTTAAGCCTATAAACGGAAACCGCTGGTATGACAAAGATCCTGTTATTTCAAAAACGGTTGAGCTTTTGCGTGTTGTACCTCCGGAAATCCAAAAAGCGGCTGCGGAAAATTTCATAAAAACACTCGAAGATATCGGCATAGACAAAAATTCTTCTGCAAAATAGCGAGTTATTTAGTAATTTGTTTTTTATATTTTAAAAATTTACTTTTCTATAAATTCTGCTGAAAATCATTTTTTTGTGTGTTTTAATTGTTCTATATACAGGGGATGGAAATGCAATACGTACCGCTACATTTACACACAGAAAACAGCCTTTTAGACGGTGCAATCCGTATTAAAGAATTGTGCAAATTTGCAAAAGAAAATGACATGCCGGCTGTTGCTATCACAGATCATGGCAATATGTATGGTGCGATTCAAATGTATGAAGAGGCCAAAAGTGCAGGTTTAAAACCCCTTATCGGCTGTGAGTTTTATGTTTACGACGGAGATATAACGGAAAAAAATCCATCAAAAACCCATCCTTACCACCTGGTTTTAATCGCAAAAGATCAAATCGGATATAAAAACCTGGTTAAATTGGTTTCAATTGCAAAATGCAAGGGCATGTATTATAAGCCAAGAATTAATCATGAGTTGATAGAAAAGTATCATGAAGGGCTTATCTGTCTTTCTGCGTGTGTGCAAGGAGAAATAGCACAAGGGTTTATTCAGGGAAATAAAGAAGCGTCTTACGAAGCAGCAAAGTTCTACAAGGGACTTTTCGGGGATGATTATTATATAGAACTTCAAGATCACGGACTTGAAAAACAAAAGATGTCAAATCCGGGTTTGATTGAACTTGCCAAAGAATTAGACATAAAAATGGTTATTACAAATGACAGCCATTATCTGAAAAAAGAAGATGCAGATTGGCATGATACTCTGCTTTGTATCCAGACAAATTCTCTTAAAGAAAGCAATGACAGGTTCCGCTTCCCAAACAACGAGTTTTATGTAAAAACGCCGGAGCAGCTTAGAGATGCTTTTAAATGGATGGATTCAGACATGTTTGAACAGTGTATAAAAAACACTGTGGAAGTGGCTGAAAAGTGTCATTTGATTATAGAGATGGGCAAATATCATATTCCTTATTTTGAACTGCCCCCAAACTTTACCTCAGAGTCATATTTGGAATATTTGACTTTAGAAGGTATAAAAAAACGTTACGGTTCTTTGACACCAAAACTAAAAGAACGTATGGACTATGAACTCGGTGTAATAAACAAGATGGGATTTGCGGAATACTTCCTTATTGTTTCTGATTTTATTCATTTTGCAAAAAGAAACGATATTCCGGTAGGTCCGGGACGAGGTTCGGCTGCGGGCAGCCTTGTTTCTTATGCTCTAGAGATTACGGATTTGGATCCGATAAGACACAATCTGTTGTTCGAAAGATTTTTGAATCCGGAACGTGTAAGCATGCCTGATGTCGATATCGACTTTTGTGTTGAGCGGCGAGGCGAAGTAATTGACTATGTTACAAGAAAATACGGTGCGGACAAAGTTTGTCAGATTATCACATTCGGTACGCTTGCTGCCAGAAACGCAATGAAATCTGTTGCACGTGTTTATGATATACCTTTTGCTCAAAGCAATCAGTGGGCACAGCTTATCCCGGCAGAACCGAAAATAAAAATAGATGATGCTTTAAAAGAAGGCATGGAGCTTAAAAAGCTGTATGATACCGATTCAACAGTAAAAAAACTTGTGGATATGGCAAAAGCTATTGAAGGGCTGAAAAACAATACAGGCATGCACGCAGCGGGTGTAATCATTTCAAAAATGCCTCTGGAAGATATTGTTCCTGTTGAACCGTCAAAAGAAGGTTTGATTGTTACGGAATACACAATGATAGAAGATGAGCATATAGGCCTTTTGAAGATGGACTTTTTGGGGCTTCGAAACCTTACTATCATCCACAGTGCATTGAAAATGATAGAAAAACGTACCGGTGAAAAAATAGACATAAATAACATTCCTCTGGATGACAAAGAAACCTTTGACCTTTTGCAAAGAGGCGACACAGACGGCGTTTTCCAATTAGAATCAGCAGGGATGAAAAAACTCGTAAAAGATTTGAAACCTTCTGTTTTTGAAGACTTGGGTGCTCTTGTTGCGTTGTTCAGGCCTGGACCTTTGAATTCGGGCATGGTTGACGATTTTGTACAAAGAAAACACGGACGTCAAAAAATTGAATATGCTCACCCTGATTTGGAACCGATTTTGAAAGATACATACGGTACAATTGTTTATCAAGAGCAAATCATGCAGATTTTCCAGACGCTTGCGGATTATTCACTCGGTCAGGCAGATAATGTACGCCGTATGATGGGTAAAAAACAGCTGGAAAAAATGGCGGAACAAAAGGGCTTGTTTGTACAAAATTCCGCTCATCACGGCATGACCCAAAAAGCTGCTGAAGAATTGTTTGAACAAATAGAAAAATTTGCTGCATACTGTTTTAACAGAAGCCACTCAGCGGCATATGCTTTTGTAGCTTATCAGACAGCGTATCTGAAAGCACATTATCCTGTTGAATACATGTGTGCTTTGCTTTCAAGTGTATCCGGCGACCAGGAAAAAACACAGCTCTATATTGCGGAATGCCAAAAACTGGGTATCAAAGTTTTGGCTCCGGATATCAACAAATCAAATTTAAAATTTACTCCTGACGGGAAAAATATACGTTTCGGGCTGGCATCAATTAAAAATGTCGGAGAAGGTGTTATTGAACTTATTGAAAAAGAAAGAGAAGGTGCAGAAGGAGAGTTTAAGTCTCTTTATGACTTTTGCACAAGAATAGACTCTAAAGCTTTGAATTCAAGAACGCTTGAAAGTTTAATAAAATCAGGAGCTTTTTCAAATATTGAAAAAAGCAGAAAACAGCTTATAGAAAACCTTGAACCGCTGGTTGCTTCCGCTAAACGTCAAAATGAAGCGAAAATGCTGGGACAGGGGAGTTTGTTTGCCGGATTGACAAGCAGTACAGGCGTTGAACTTGATACTTATACTTTAACAGGAAGTGATGAAGAATTTGATGACAAACAGATTCAGGCTTTTGAAAAAGAATATCTAGGCTTTTACGTTACAAGTCACCCGCTTTCTTCAATTGCTGACAAGCTGCCGTTTTTAACTACACACACCATTGCTGAGCTTAAAGATATGCCTAATGACAAGCCTGTTACTGTCTGCGGTTTGTTGACACAGGTTCGTCAAATTCCTACAAAAAAAGATCCGACGAAATATTTAAAAGCCGGAATAATTGAAGATTTGACGGGGAAAGTTGAGTTTGTCGCTTTTCACAAAACACTTATAAACTACAATTCTTTCATAGAATCGGAGAAAAAGGTTATTCTTTCTGGCAAAATTCAAAAAAGAGACGAAGAACAATTCAATATTATAGTAGATTCCGTAAAATCAGTTGAAAACAGCAATATAGTTACTTTGTCAATCAACGATGAATTGTCATTTGAAGAAATGGTCGGTTTGAAAGATGTTTTGGCTAATTTTAAAGGACAAGACCCTCTTGTGCTGAAACTTAAAGAGAAAGACAAAAATGTAAGAATACTGAGCGATTCTCATTTTTGGGTTAATTCTTCAAATGACCTTGTACATGCAGTGAATGAAAATTTTCCGCAGAAAGTAGATATTTCAATTAAATCACTTGATTAAAAAGTTGTTAGGAGTTTAAAATGATAGAATTTTTTGTACATCATCACAACCTTATATTTAAAACATTGCCCGAATTTTTTCATAACAAATGGGTGATAATGATAATCAATCTCGTTTTTTTCTATTTACTGATAAAACTTAGCAATTTTATAATCGACAAATTTGCAAATAAAATTATCGAAAAAAAAGATGACTTTGAGTACAAAAAACAGCTCATAACTCTAAAATCCATTATAAAATCCATTGTTGATACAATAATTATAATTTTTGCCGTAATGTTTATTTTAAACGCACTCGGTATAGATATAAGACCTATTTTGACCGCAGCCGGAGTTTTGGGTGTTGCTGTAGGTTTTGGTGCAAAGAGATTTTTTGAAGACATTATCACGGGATTGTCTTTGATTTTGGAAGGCCAGATTCGTGTAGGAGATTATATTGAGGTTTCCGGACATGAGGGTGTTGTTGAAAAAATCGATATAAAACTTATAAAACTTCGTGACCTAAAAGGCAGAGTTCATTATATCAGAAACGGGATGGTTGATACTGTTGTAAATTATACAAGAGAGTTTTCTTATTATGTTTTTGATATCGGTGTTTCCTACGATGAAGATATTGAAAATGTAGTTAAGGTCTTAAGAGAAACTGATGAAGAATTTAGAAAATCTTCTGAATCCAAAGATTATGTTATGGAACCGCTTGAGATTTTAGGAGTGGAAAAATTTGATGATTCTGCCGTAATAGTCAGAGCAAGAATAAAAACTTTGCCGATAAAACAATGGGAAGTCGGAAGAGCGTTTAACCTTGCAATAAAGAAAAAATTTGATGAAAAAGGTATAGAAATACCCTTTCCACAACGTACAATTCACTTTGTAAAAGATGATGCTTCTCTAAATAATAATATAAATTAGTTTGTGTTATCATAAATTTATTCAAAAATTTATGAGGTAATACAGTTGGCGGAAATAAGTTCATACAAATTGGCAAGCGTTATAGCAAGAATTCTCGATGACAAACTCGGTAAAGATATTGCTATTTTAAATATCAGCAATGTATCGGTTTTGGCAGACTATTTTGTAATATGTTCAGCCGATACAAATACTCAGGTAAAAGCTCTCACGGGATACGTTCGTGACAGGATAAAACACCTTTTTGACCGTATTCCTGCCGGTGAGGAAAATGATTTAAAAAACAGGTGGAATCTTTTGGACTACGGTGATGTGATTGTGCATGTCCTTCATAGGGAAGAACGTGAAACTTACGCGATAGAAAAGTTTTGGTCGCATGCACACAAACTTGAAAGAGAAGACTGGGAAGAAGAGTCAAAAGAATATTCCGAATATGAAAATATGTAATTATTTTATATCTTGAAGACAGATGTAAAAAAATATAGTTAATAAAAAATGCCTCTTTAAGTACAAAGAGGCATTTTTATATTATTTGTTTTTACCGTCTAACATGCAGTTTTGCATTTTTCAATAGCATCTTTAACTTTTTGAACGATTTCTTTTTGTTCTTCAAAAGTCAATTCTGCAAACATCGGCAGACTCATTACATGTTGTGTATCGTATTCTGTTTTAGGCAAATCGCCCAGCTTGTAGCCAAGATGTGCATGAACTTTTTGCATATGAAGCGGTATAGGATAATAAAGCATTGCACCTACGCCGTTTTCTTGAAGCATTTTTTGTACTTCATCACGGTTTGGAACTTTAATTGTGTACTGGTGATAAACACAATATGTGTCGTCCAGTTCTTTTGGTGTTTGAACATCTTCACAGCCTTTGAAAAGTTCTGTATATCTGTGAGCAACTTCTCTTCTCATTTTGTTCCATTCATCAATGTAATTCATTTTTACACGAAGTATAGCGGACTGGATTTCATCGAGACGGCTGTTTACTCCTATTTCATCATGGTGATATCTGACAGCACCTCCGTGATTTCTCAGAGCTGTCATTCTGTCTTTCAGGTAATCACTGTTTGTTACGGCCATACCGCCGTCACCCATGCCGCCTAAGTTTTTGGTCGGGAAGAAACTGTAGCATCCTATATCACCGAATGAGCCGACTTTTTTGCCTTTGAATTCCGCACCGATTGCCTGGCAGCAGTCTTCTATAACATACAGGTTATAGCGTTTTGCTATATCCATGATTACTTCCATATTGGCAGGCTGTCCGTAGAGGTGAACAGGCATGATTGCTTTTGTTTTAGGTGTAATTTTGGACTCTATTTGTGTCACATCCATATTGAATGTGTCGGGATCGATATCAACAAATACAGGAGTTGCACCGACAATTTCAATAGACTCAGTTGTTGCAACAAATGTAAATGCAACGGTAATAACTTCGTCTCCTTTTCCGATATCCAATGCTCTCAATGCAAGGTGGAGTGCATCTGTTCCGGAATTCAAACCTATTGCATGTTTTGTACCTAAATATTTTGCAAACTCCTGCTCAAGAGCTTTTGTATTTGGACCCAAAATATATGAGCCGGAACGTAAAACATCTACAACAGCTTTTTCAATTTCAGCACCTGTTTGTTTGTACTGTCTTTTTAAGTCAACTATAGGAATCATATAAATCTCCTTTTTCCATACATCCTCGTCTATTATTTAATTTTACCACTGTTTATTCCGCTCTTTATAAAATCTTTACAAGATTGTACAAGAGTGTTTGTGTTAAATTGTTTTCTCTGATAATATTACTCTGTATAAGGTTACGGATAAAATATAGAAATGTCAGAATTTGAAATGCCTAAAAAGTTTAAAAACCCTAAAAAAAACAGCCCTATAAAACAACTTTTTGTCATGCTTGTTTCAATGGCACTTGCAGGTTTTATAGGCGTAAATTTGTATTTGGCTTCACTTCCGCCTATTCAGCATCTTGAGGATTTTAAACCGAATGTTGTTACAAAGTTCTACTCTGCGGACAATGAGGTAATAAAAACTTTTACGGCATACAAATTTGAAAAAGTTGATATAAAAAATGTACCGGACAATATAAAAAATGCAATTATTGCAACGGAAGACAAAAATTTTTACCATCACAGAGGATACGACCCTGTCGGTCTTGCCCGTTCAATGATAGTAAATATTTCTACGGGCAGTTTGTCACAGGGTGCAAGTACTATTACACAGCAGCTTGCGAGAATACTCTTTTTGAGTAATGAAAAAACTTTTGACAGAAAAATAAAAGAATTTATTGTTGCTGCAAGAATAGAAAAAACAATTTCAAAAGATCAAATACTTGAAATGTATTTGAACAATGTTTACTTAGGCTCCGGTGCATACGGTATTGCAGGTGCCGCTCAAATATATTTTAACAAAACACTGAAGGATTTGACACTCGCAGAGGCTGCTTTGATAGCAGGCTTGCCGCAGGCTCCTTCCGTTTATTCTCCTTACAACAATAAAAAACTTGCCATAGAAAGACGCAACCAGGTTCTTGGCAGAATGTATAAGATGAGATACATTACGAGAAAAGAGTACGAAGCCGCAAAAAATGAGGATTTGCACTTAAATCCGAATCCGGATATATATTCTTTAAACAGAGCACCTTATTTTGTTGACTATGCAATGAAAGAACTTGAAAATCTCGGGTTTGACGAGACAGAAATTTCTCAAGGCGGATATAAAGTTGTTACAACACTAAACTATGCTGCTCAAAAAGCCGCTGAAAATGCTGTTATCAAAAATTTGGGTTCAGGCGGTTCAAGACAGGCAGCGGTATTTTCTTTCTCTCCGATAACAGGTGAAATTTATGTATATATCGGAGGTAAAAATTATAACAAGAGCCAGTATGACAGGATTACACAATCAATCAGACCGCCGGGATCTGCCTTTAAACCTTTTGTTTATGCAGCCGCTATAGAAAAAGGCTGGGGCCCGAATGATATGCTTGAGGATACACCGGTTAACCTTAACGGATGGAAACCTCACAACTACGGCAACAGATACAGAGGTCACTTGCCGTTGTTTATGGGATTGACCATCTCATCAAACGTTATGGCTGCAAGGCTGATAAAAGATGTAGGAGTACGTTCCGTTATTGGTATAGCACGTTCAATGGGGATTACAACGCCTCTTGAGTACGACATGACAATTGCACTTGGCTCCAACGGTGTAAAATTGTACGAAATGACAATTGCATACGGTGCCTTTGCAAACGGCGGTTTTAAAGTAAACCCGTATTCTATAGAAAGGGTAGAAACATCAAGAGGAAAAGTTATTTATCAGGCACCCAAAACAAGGGTTATGAAAGTTTTGAATCTTAACACGGCGGCAGTTATTACGGCAATGTTAAAAACAGTTGTTCAAAACGGTACGGCGAGAGCTGCAAATATAGGAAAACCTGCTGCGGCAAAAACCGGTACAACAGATGACAACAAAGATGCTTCTTTCTATGGATATACACCTGATGTCGTTACGGGTATCTGGGTTGGGAATGATGACAACTCAAAAATGAACGGTGTATATGGCGGTACTATACCTGCTTTGATATGGAAAGAGACAATGAAAGTTGCGACCCAAAAATTTGGCTCTACAGATTTTGATTATCCGGAAATAGAACTTAAAAGATCTGCTAAATCAGCAGTGAAAAATATAGAAGATGAGGATGTTACAGAAGAGCCGCCAAAACCGGATATTTCAGGAAGTGATAGTTTGAATACGGATACAAATACAAACAATCAAGTCCCGAATCCTGTATCATTTAACAATACGTTTTTGGAACCAAATGCTCCAAAAACAGTACAGCCGGCTCCGCCTTTGAATCCGCCTACGCCGCCTGTACCTGTAAAATATTAAGATTTTTCTTAAAAACCCTACAAAGAACCTATAAGATTCAATGCTATTACTCCTGAAGACTGGTTGGCCTGAATAAGCATTGCTGATGCGGTTTGTTGTAGTATTTGGTTTTTGATAAAGTTTGCTGTTTCCGATGCAATATCAGTATCCATAACAGTACTGTATGCACTGGTGAGGTTTTCATTTTTTGTAATAAGGTTGTCGCTGATAGATGTCAACCTTGCCTGATAGGCCCCTGCTGTAGCAATTCTTTCAGTAACAGTGTCAGCGGATGCTTGGACTATATCGATAAATTTTGCTGCATTGTCCGTACTGGAAAAAGCATCATCAATGTCATCAAACTGATCTGCACCCGTACCGAAAAGTTTTATTCCGCTTTGTCCCGTTGATGCATCTAAAAATACCCCATCTATGTTTATGGAATTTGATGCGGCATCGGAGTTTGGCCCGACTTGCAGCCGTGCTCCGTCTTTTGAACCGTCAAGAAGTTTTACTTTATTAAACTCTGACTCTTCTACAATCCTGTTGATTTCATCAACTCTTTGCTGAGCTTCGGCTTTTATTGCATTTTGCTCTTCCGTTGTAAGAGTGTCATTTGCATATTGGGTTGCAAGATCTTTTATTCTTTCCAGCTGGTCATTTATTGCCTGTAGGTCACTTTGTGCAAGTGAAAGCATATTTGAACCGGAAGCAACATTTTGATATGCTACTTTTGTTCCTCTAAGCTGTGCGTCCAGGCCTGAAGCATAGTAGTATCCGGCCGGATCATCAGCTGCTCTGTTTATACGGTTGCCGGTAGAAAGTTTTTCCATACTGGAATTCATGCTCCATGTCGCTCTTGTAAGAGCATTTTGAGCTATCAATGCCGACACATTGCTGTTAATTATTATAGACATATAAAAATCCCTTTTCTTTTTGCGGTTCTTTCCTTTGAACCGTGACGATACACTTTTAACAGGATTACGAAACAGCCCAAAAACACTGTGAACTCACAGTTTTGATGGGATATTTCTTCTGTTTAGACATAGATAAATCTGGGGAAATATCTAAAGTCCCTACAACTTTAGTATAAGATTTTTATACTAAAATATGAAGTGTAATTTGAATAAGTTTTACAAAAGTACATATATTTTTTATATACATATGCTATAAATAAAGTTCTGATTTGTTTCTTGTATAAGATATGTAAGCGTGGTAAAATTGGGTGTTCGTATTCTTTGCAAAAATACTGAAATGCGACACAGGAAAATATACGGTTTGCTTGTATAAAAACCGGAAAGACGGGTTAATTTACGACATATTAGGTTAAAAAGGTAGTTAATTATGAAAAAAGAATTGATTTTTATGGGACCTCCGGCGAGCGGAAAAGGCACACAAACAAAGAAACTTGCAGCCGAAACTGGTTTTGTTCATGTTGATACAGGTTCTTTGCTCAGAGAAGCTATGGCAAAAGGTACTGAAGCCGGTAAGATTGCAAAAGATTATGTTGAAAAAGGTGCACTTGTGCCCGTTGAAGTTGTTGCTCAAATCATCAAAGACAGACTCAAACAAGACGATGTTCAAAAAGGATTTATCCTTGACGGATTCCCTAGAAGCATTGAGCAGGCAGAAATGCTGGATGATATGCTTAAAGAGATTGATGAAGGCAAAGAAGTTCAGACAAAAGTGATTTACTTTGAAATACCTATTGAAAATCTTATGGAAAGAATTATTTACAGACGCTCTTGTCCGAAATGCGGTGCAATATATAACCTGAAAACAATGCCAATTAAACAGGAAGGTATTTGCGATGCTTGCGGCAGTGAGCTTGTTCAAAGAAAAGACGATACGGAAGAAATTGCAAAGAAAAGATTTGATACTTACTTTGAACAGACAGCTCCGCTTATTGACTTTTATACAAACAGAGGTCTGCTGGTAAAACTCGATGCAACAGGCTCAATTGATGAAATATATAACAAATTGAAAGAAGTAATTAAGTAATGTCAGTTCATAAAAAATCAAGAGAAGAAATAAAACTTATGCGAGAAGCAGGCAACATTGTTGCTCTCGTTCATCAGGAAATGAGACGGATAATAGAACCCGGACTTTCCACAAAAGACTTGGATGAAGCTGCTTTTCGTATAATCAAAGAACACAAAGCCGTTCCGACATTTCTCGGATACAATGGATTTCCCGCTTCCATCTGTGCATCTTTAAACGGTGAAGTTGTACACGGTATTCCTTCAGAAAAAACAATTTTAAAAGAAGGAGATATCATAAGTATCGATGTCGGTGCTACTTACAGAGGACTTGTCGGCGACGGTGCCTGGACATACCCTGTAGGCGAGATTTCAGACGAGTGCAAGATGCTTCTTGAAACAACAGAAAAGTCTTTGTTTGCCGGTATTGAAAAAATGAGAAACGGTGCACTTTTGGAAGATGTTTCCGGTGCAATAGAAGATGTTGCAAAGTCCAAAAATCTAGGTATTGTTCGTCAGTACGGCGGTCACGGTGTAGGCAGAAACATGCACGAAGAGCCTTTTGTTTTCAACTACAGAGTAGGAAACAACTTTGTTTTGAAAGAAGGTTACACTATTGCAATTGAGCCTATGTTGAATTTGGGCGGTGATGATGTTCATACTCTTGAAGATGACTGGACAGTTGTTACTAATGATGGCAAACCTTCCGCTCACTTTGAGCATACTGTACATGTGACAGACGGTGAGCCCGAAATTCTTACAAAACTCTTATAAAAACAAAAGCAATAAGCATAAGTTTGAGCTTATTGCTTTTGTGATTATTAATATATTGGAAAAAAGAGTCGAAATATGCCAGCTTGTTGTTGTATGAAAAATTTAAAAACAATTATAGCCTGTTTTGTGATTTTTATATCTGTATTTTGTTCATCCGCTGTATTGGCGGATGTGATGCCTTATTACACGAGTTCTTTGAGTAAAGAGACAATTGGCTTTTTGCAGGTGCCGAAAAATTTTACACTTTATTTGTACCCGAGATACGATGCTGATGAGGCAGAGACCGTAAGCTGGGATGAATATGAGGTAAGATTAAAAAACAGAAAAATAGAACCTGCTGAAATGTTTGCGGTTCAAATTCCTCAAAGGAATTATGCTTTTTGTATGGTTGTGGATGAACAGGATGACTGGTACAAAATAATATATGACAAAACAAATAACAAATCGGCATGGATAAAACCGGCAGTAAACGAAGATTTCTTTAGTTTAAAAGATTTTTATACTTACTACGGTAAAGAGCATGGCTTGGCGTATATGAAAAACATAGACTACAGAAAAAGAGGAATATATAGCGGAGCTTACCCCGAATCACAAAAACTAGGAGGTTTTACACTGATAAAGACAATAAGATTGAACAAACTCAGCGGAAATTGGGCACTTGTGACTGTAGTCGACTATGATAACAAACCCCAAATAGGCTACATAAAATGGAGAGAGGATGACGGACAAATAGTCATTTTCCCGAAAATGGACAGATAATTTTAAAGTTTGATTAAGAATTAGTATACTTTATCAAAAAAGGTTAAAATACTTTTAGGGTTGAGTATTTAATATATTGGAAGAGTAATGAGAAAAATATTTGATTTTATAAAAATTATGGGCGTGATGCTCGTAACTTTTTGCACCGGTGCATCTGCACATGCTGCAATAGCCTTTCCTACAATCACAGTCGGAATGAACCAGGCTAATACACCTCAGGAATTTACGCAAGGTGTGCAAATCCTCATAATTTTAACTATTCTGACGCTTGCACCGAGTATTTTTATCATGTGTACGGCGTTTATAAGAATTATTATAGTTCTTGCCCTGACAAGACAGGCTATAGGTACGACAACTCTGCCGCCAAACCAAGTTTTGGCCGGGTTGGCACTTATTTTGACATTTTTTGTGATGGCACCGACTTTTAATAAAATGAATGAAACTGCTATTCAGCCGTATATGAAAAATCAAATAACACAGCAGGTTGCACTGGAAAAGGCTGTGCTTCCGTTAAGAGAATTTATGATTCAGCATACGGAAGAAAAGGAACTCGGGTTGTTTTTGAGTATGGCAAAAATAGAAAAACCCAAAAATTGGAAAGATGTTCCGACTTACACTATTATTCCCGCTTATGTTTTGAGCGAATTAAAAACTGCTTTTAAAATTGGATTCGTAATATTTTTACCTTTTTTGGTAATTGATATAGTCGTATCAAGTATACTTGTTTCAATGGGTATGTTATTCTTGCCGCCGACTACTGTTGCAATGCCTTTTAAGCTGATTTTGTTTGTAATGATTGACGGCTGGTATTTGATTACAAAAACGCTGCTGGAAGGATTTATAACCTGATATCAGCTTTAAACATAGCAATTTGACAAAACAAAAGGAACATATAAATGGAAGATTCCGTTTTTCTGACACTTTCACAAAATGTATTTATATTGATATTAATTTTATCGACACCTATTCTTATAATCAGTATGGTAGTTGGACTTGTAATAAGCATATTTCAGGCTGTTACACAGATACAGGAGTCTACATTGACTTTTGTACCTAAAATTATTGCAGGTATACTTACTATGATAATATTATTGCCTTGGATGCTTAATATTTTTATAGCAAGAGTAAATGAGATGTTTGGGTATATACCGGAAATGATTAAATAGCTGGAGGAGAAAGATTAAATTGCAGCCGAATTTGTTGACATTGTTATCTCCTGCCAATATTGTAATTTTTGTTATAATTTTTACAAGAATTAGCGGTATGCTTTTTTCTATGCCTCTGATATCTACTTATCCTATTCCGCAGCAAGTAAAAGTTTGGTTGTGTGCATTGGTTTCTTTTCTTTTGTTTCCTATGGTTGCTGCTTCAGTTAATTTTACTGTTCCTCAAAGCATACCGGAGCTTGGGATATACCTTTTGAGAGAATTTTCGGTAGGCTATATAATAGGCTTTTGTGCATCATTCCTGTTTGCAGCGGTTCAAATAGGCGGGGAATTTATCAGTATACAGATAGGTATTTCTATGAGCCAGGTGCTGGATCCTACAACCGGCCAGCAGACACAAATCATTTCACAGATGTATTCTTACCTTGCGGCAATGGTTTTTGTCGGCTTAAACGCCCATCAGTGGCTCTTTGCTGCGATTTATAAAAGTTTTCAGAGTTTTCCTCCGGGTGCAGAATTTATGTTCACCGGAGACCTTGTTTCGCAGGTGCTTCATTTGAGCTCTTCGGTATTTACAATCGGCATCAGTATGATTTTACCGATATTCTGTGTTATGTTTGTATCAGAGGTGCTTATGGGATTTATGTCAAAAATGATGCCGCAGATGAATATCTTTATGGTGGCAATACCGTTAAAAATATATGTGGGTATTGTATTAATGCTTATGTTCCTTTCACCGACAGTTACATATCTTGTGACAGTGACTCAGAATTATCTAAAAGGAATTTTAAATATTTTCGGATAATAATAAATTGTAAAATATAAACGAAAAATTTTTACAACAGGGAAAATAAATGGCAGACGAAAGAACGGAAGAGGCGACCCCCAAGCGGCGGGAAGACGAACGAAAAAAAGGTAATATTGCAAGGAGTCAGGATATGACAGCGGCACTTACAGTTTGTGCCGGTGTCGGGCTGCTTTTTGTTCTTTCTTCTTCTATTCTGGAAAAACTTAAAAATCTTCTTTATTACACCTGCACACATTTGAAACCCGATGATATAGAGGTAAATGATATCATAGCTGTTTTTGCTCCTTATGCAAAAATTACGGGTGAAATACTTTTGCCTTTTATGCTGGGGTTGATGGTTGTGACGGCCATAATAATGCGTATTCAGGTAGGACCATTGTTTGCAACGGAAAAAATAAAACCGAAAATTGATAAACTTACGCCTAGCAGTATGGTAAACGGGCTTAAAAGAATATTGAACCCGTTTGAACCCAAAAATATGATGGAAATAGGCAAGTCTGTTTTGAAAATGGGTATAGTCGGATATTGCGGTTTTGCTGCCGTAAACGGAAGAAAAGATGAATTGCTCGGACTTTTGGGTGTGGATATACCGACCGCTTTTGCTGTTTTGGCAAGCATTTTGACTCAGATGATTATAAATATTTGTGTGGCAATGCTTATTATAGGATTTATTGACAAAAAATATCAGGATTATGAATACAATAAATCCATAAAAATGACTAAACAGGAAATAAAAGACGAATGGAAAAACATGGAAGGGGACCCTGTAATCAAATCCAAAATTAAATCGGCACAAATGCAATTTATGAGACAAAAAATGATGAGTGCCGTTCCGAATGCGGATGTTGTTGTTGCAAATCCAACCCATTTTTCAGTTGCCTTAAAATATGATAAAGACATTGCACCAGCACCGGTCGTTGTTGCAAAAGGTGTGGATTATATGGCTTTTAAAATCAGAGAGATTGCAAAAGCGAACGGGGTACCTATTGTTGAAAACAAGCCGCTTGCTCGCTCGTTGTACAAATTGGTGCAGGTAGATCAGGTTATTCCGGCTGAGTTGTATGTCGCAGTTGCGGAGATACTCGCATATGTGTACGGCAAAGACGGCCCGCCAAAAATGCGAATAAACAATCCCAATGCCGCACCGAGAAGATAAAACATTTGCGTAATATAATTAAACATTCACTGAAAAATAATCTTCTTTGCTCTATAATCATTTCAGAAAGAAATTTAGAGACTATTCAGGGGAAGATAAAATATGTCCAAAAATAACAGTAAAAAGAAAATAAAAGTTGCTTTTCCTCATATGGGAAATATATACATTGCTTGGGGTTCTGCACTGAGAAGAATGGGAGTTGAACCTTATATTCCGCCGTATACAAGCAAAAGGACACTGTCTTTAGGTACAAAAAACAGCCCTGAATCTATTTGTCTTCCTTACAAGCTTATTTTGGGAAATTTTATAGAAGCAATTGAAGGCGGTGCTGATTATGTGGCTATGATTTCTTCTCCGGGTATATGCAGATTGGGCGAGTACGGATCCGGCATACAAAGTACGCTTGAAGAAATGGGATACCATGCAAATTACATAGAATTACAGCTCTATGACGGAATAAAAGGTATGTTCAGGTTTCTTACAGAACTTACCGGTGTAAAAAATCCTATCACTATCATAAGAGCAATTGTTTTTGCTTTCAGAAAAGTTTTTGCCGCTGACAGAATGGAAAATTTACTTTCTTATTACCGTGCCAGAGAGCTAAAAGTCGGCGAAGCAGAAAAGGCTTTTAGAAAAGGAATGAAACTGATTTACGAAACAGACCATTACAGAGAGCTCAAGAAAGCCGAAAAACAGGCAAAAGAATTGATGAAAAAAGTAGAAATAGATCCGAACAGAGATGTTTTGCATGTGGATTTGACCGGTGAAATTTATATGGTTCAGGATCCTTTTTCAAACCAAAATATTGAAAGAGAACTCGGTAAGATGGGTGTTCAAACAAGAAGAACTTTGACTATTTCAAGCTTTTTGAAAGACGCAATTATACCAAAAATGTTTGTAAAAGGTGAAACACATCTCGAGCGTGCATTTCGCCTTGCCAGTCCTTATTTAAAAAGAGACATAGGCGGCGATTCTTTGGAGTGTGTTTCAGATATAGTTTTTGCAAATGAAAAAGGAAAAGACGGAATAATCCACATCAGCCCGTTTACATGCATGCCTGAGATTATGTCACAGAACTTTTTCCCGGCAATGAGAGAAAACTGTGATATTCCTATTCTTCCGCTTATTATGGACGAACAGACCGGAAAAGCCGGATATATCACACGTTTAGAGGCTTTTGTAGACTTGATGAGAAGACGCAAAAGAAGAAAAGAACAGCAAAAACAAAAAATTCCGGCTTCTGCCGCAAAATAGAAATATGTTGGCAGGTTAGACCTGCAATGAACGAAACTGTTGCTATGTCAGATAATTTGTAATTATTCTTCAAGTTTGATGTACTGTGCATCTTCCCATCTGAGGTCAATATATTTTATTTTCTTTTTCAGTATTTTTATCTGAGGAAGTATGGCCGAGATATTGCGTACTCTTGAAAGTGCCATGTAGTCCAATTCCCCTATACGAACATTTACCTCAGGCAGTTTTATATAGATATCTTTCGGATTTCTCATATCAATATACTCAACTTTTTGACCGGAAAACTGTTCTGTAGCTCTTACTATTGTTTCTATTTTTCTTATTTTTTTCTCATCCCAGCTTCTGTAATCATCGCCTTTTGTTCCGTAAGTTAGAACCAGAATAGTATTTCCGATATTTTTTAAAGGCAAGTAATCACGTCCGATGAGTTTTCCGCCTTCTGCAAAAAAAGCAATCGGGGGTACTTTCGGGTCGGGTGAGATTCTAAGAACGGGTCTTCTTTCTACAACAATAATTCCGAGTCTTGCCGGAAACCAGAGTCTTTTTATATAAACTTCTTTGACAGGGGGTAGTTTTTCGATTTCTTTTTCGATATCTGATGTGTCAAAAAGATAAATCGGTCTTTGCGGAACCGGTGTTTGTCTGAGAATGGATATTATCCTGTAGGTTGGTGTAATTACGTTTCCGACAATAGTCAATGTATTGTTGCTGGCGGATGAAAAAATATTTTTGTTCAGATACCATTGCGGCAGTTTATAAACTTTGTAAGCTGCAAAAATCAAAAGAAGAATCATAAAGAGACGAACCCAGCACCTGACCCATCTCAAACGCTCACGTCCGCGTCTGACACTTCTTTGCATCTGGTTAATTTTTACCCTGCGTTCTATGTTCAGGTTTTCACCCGGATTGTTGTAGTTGTGATTTTGCATCCCTGTTTTTTAAATTTTGGCTAAGTAATTACTTGTTCAAGCCTGCACCGTTTAATATTATTTGTACAAGAGAATCGTAATCAATTCCCATTGCTTTTGACTGGGCAGGAAGATCACTCAAATCCGTCATACCCGGACTTGTGTTTATTTCAAGCACATATGGTATATCTTTTGTAACAAGAAAATCCACTCTGCTTACACCTCTGCAAGCACAAGCATTGAATGATTTTACTGCAATTTCCTTGACTTTGTTTGTCATTTCTTCAGACAATTGAGCAGGAAGTATAAATTCTGTCATGCCTGCCGTGTATTTGGCCTCGTAGTCATACCATTCTGTTTTTGTTCTGAATTCAAGTATCTCTGTAGCGAATAAACATTCGCTGTCTTCCAAAACACCTACCGTGACGCTTTTGCCTTCAAGGTACTCTTCCACCATTACATCTTGTCCCAAAGATGCTGACTTTTTGAAACATTCTTCCATTTCCTGCGTGTTGTTCACTTTGTACATACCTATACTTGAACCTTCAGATACGGGCTTAAGCATAAAAGGATATTTCAAATCTTTTACTTTTTCTTTGTAGTCTTCGTCTTTACGTACAAGAACAGATTTTATTAAAGGAATACCTGCGGCTTTGAGAATGTTTTTTGTATATTCTTTGTTCATACAAACAGAACTTGATAAAACACCGCATCCGGTGTATGGGATTCCCATAACTTCAAGCATTCCTTGTATACAGCCGTCTTCACCGAATTTTCCGTGCATTGCATTGTATACAACTTCTATATTTTTGGTTTTCAGCGTTTTTGCGATATCTTTATCGACTTCAACAAGCTCTGCATTTTTGTATCCGAGATTTTTAAGTGCATTTAAAACATTTTTTCCTGATCTTCTGGAAACGTCAGCTTCACTTGACGGCCCTCCGCAAAGAACAGCTATTTTTGCATTTGTGTCAATTACTTTTTTTATTTTTTTAACATCGTATTCCATAATTCATCTTCTTCTTTACTTTTTATTCCGACAAATTTTACTTCCGGCACAAGCTCAATTGTATATTTGTCTTTGACCATATTATACATTTTATTCATAAGATATGAAACATCTTTTGATGTGGCATTGTTCTCGTTAATTATAAAATTTGCATGTCCCATCCACACAGCAGCTCCGCCGTATTTAAGACCTTTTACTCCGGCCTTTTCCAAGAGTCTTCCTGCCGAATCATTTGTAGGATTTTTAAAAATACTTCCCGCATTAGGCAGTGTCAAATCAGGCTGTTTCTCTTTTCGAAATTCAAGGTTTCTCTGCATTATTGCAGAAATATCTTCTTTACTGCCCGGACGCAGTTCAAATTCTGCATCAAGCAATATATAAGGTCTGTCTTGCAAAATTGAATATCTGTAACCGAATTTCATTTCTTCTTTGTTTAGTTCAAGAATTTTTTTCTTTTCCGTATCAAAAACTCTGCATTTCAAAAATGTATCCGAAATAGCCTGAGAATGAGCGGATGCGTTCATAAAAACAGCACCTCCGACAGAGCCCGGAAAACCTATCATAAATTCCATACCGCTGAGACTTTTTCTTTCTGCTTCCTGTGCAATCATTGGAACTTTTACACCGCATTGAGCAGATATCCTGTTGTTTTCGATAACATAGCCTTTCATTTTAGAAGTCATAATGACATCTTCATTGACACCTTCGCTTGATACTATTACGTTTGAACATCCGCCAAGCACAAGAGGGTTATTCAGACTTTCAAGCAGTTCGCTGAATGCTTCTGTCGTGTAAGGAAAGAAAGCACGTTTTGCGTTACCGCCGATTTTAAAAGTAGTATGTTTTTTTAATTCGTAATTTTCAAATACTTCATAATCCATAATTTCAAACACCTGTTCTTGATTCTTCATGTAATTTTACAAGTTCTGAACCTATTCTTGTCACATCGCCTGCACCAAGTGTTATAACCATATCACCGGATTTTAAAAGAGGGAGGATTTTTCTTGCTGCGTTTTCCATACTTCCTCCTATATAGGTCACATCCTGGTGTTTAAAACTCTGTGCAAATACTTTGGAGTTTATCCCCTCTATTGGCTCTTCCGAAGCGGAAAATACATCTACTACAATAAGTTTGTCTACAGCAGTAAAACTTTTTAAAAAATCATCCCAAAGGCCTTTAAGCCTTGTGTATCTGTGCGGCTGAAAAATTGCAACGAGCCTTTTTGTGTCACAAAGTCTTGCACTGTCGAGGGTTGTTTTTATTTCCGTAGGATGGTGTGCATAATCATCAAAAATTCTTATGCCGTCAAATTCGGCAACTTTTTGGAATCGTCTACCCATACCCGAAAAAGTTTCAAAGTGGGGTTTTACTTTTTCCAAATCCACACCTTCTTCATTCAATGCGGCAACTACAGCGAGTGCATTGTAAATATTGTGTTTTCCGGGAATTGTAAGTTTTAGTGAAACGATTTTTTGGCTATGTAAAAATACATCAAACTCAGAACCAAATTCATTGAATTTTAGATTTCTGGCTGAATAGTCCAATCCCCCGCTTTCAAGCCCGAAAGTAATAAATTTTGTGTCAGGATTTGCATCAATAAGTCTTTTTATTCCGTTGCAGTCTTTGTTTACAATAATTTTTCCGCCTTTAACCATATTGTTAATATGCGTTTTGAAGGTATTTAATAAATCGTCGAAACCGTTTTTGTAAAAATCTACGTGGTCGACTTCCAGATTATTTATTACGGAAATATTTGTGTGATATTTGACTATCGTACCGTCAGATTCATCAAGCTCCGCTACAAAAAACTTGCCGTCAGAACATTGTGCATTTGTGTCCAAGTCCGGAATAATACCTCCTACACAATAAGACGGGTTGTAACCTGCTTTTTCAAGGACGTAGGAACAAAGACCGCTTGTTGTTGTTTTTCCGTGTGTGCCTGAAAAACCAATAAAGTCCGGAACAAAAGATTTTTCATCTGATGTCTTTCCCAACCCTTCCGATATCATTTTCAAAATATCGGAGCGATGATGAATTTTTAATCCGAGTTCTTTTGCTCTTATTATTTCAGGATTGTTTTCATGAATTGCAGTAGACGCTACAACAATCATGTCAGGCTCAATATACTTGGCATCGTGCCCAATATGCACTACAGCACCCATATTTTCTACTTTGTGAGTATATTTGCTTTCTTTGATGTCGGAACCTGATACACTAAAACCAAGTTCCAGCAGGTATTTTGCAAGACCGCTCATACCGACGCCGCCTATTGCTATAAAATGAAACTTTTTATCTTTGTTATCCATCAAATTAATCCTTGTAAAAGTAGTTTCTTAAAATATTTTATTACAAAATAATTGCAAAATGTAAACATTGTGAGCAAATGTGAATAATTTTAATTGAAAAAGGGCATAATGGGATTATAGCGTATACAAAAGTAGCCAAACAGAAACGGAGTATACATAGTGTCGCTAAATGTCGTCTATCCTATACATGTAAGCCCTTCATCGGTATTACAGGTACAACAAAAGAATATGGAAAGGATTGCACAAAGTATTGCGTCCGGGATTCAATCACAAATTAATCCCGCAGATTCTTATGTTGCTTCAGGTTTAGACTCATCAATTCGCTCTGCACACCAGGCGATGGCGAATGCTCAAATGGGCTACAATTTTGTCGCTACAGCAGATTCGGCACTGGCTAATGTTACGCAAAACTTGCAAAGAATCAGAGAATTGAGCATTCAGGCTTCAAACGGAATTTATTCCGGTTCACAGGTCTCTGCAATGCAGGCGGAAATTAACCAGAATGCAGACCAAATCAGGCAAACTCTGAGTAATGCTACGTTCAACGGAAAATTGACATTGAATGCCGTTACTCCGGAGAATCCGAATGCTGTAGGGGTTATGGATATTATGGTTGGCGAAAATTCAACCCAAACGATTTCATACGATCCCAATATTACTTTGGGTTCGATGAACTTTGACATATCTACACCCGAAGCAGCTTCAGATACTCTGAAAAAGGTCGATGAAATGCTGGATGATATCAGTTCAAAAAGAGGCGAAATAGGGGCAGTACAGACCTCGTTTGAGGGTGCGATTGAACAGCAATCGGCAAATATTTTGTCCTATGCCTCTTCCTTGAGCGATATTCAAGATACTGATTATGTCTCAGCTATTGCAGAATTGAAAAAATCTCAGTTTGCTATGGAAGCGTTTGTTAAAGTTATGAAAGTCCAAATGGACTCTCAGGATTATGTTTTGGATTTGCTGAAACAAGTTTAAATTGTCTTGCCTTATAATACAATTGATACAGCCTTTTATTTGTGCTAGACTGTAAATTGCTTAATTATTTTTAAAGGTAATTTCATGAATCTTGCTCTGAATCTCGACAGTAACAGTATATCTGATATAAAAAAACAAACTCAGAGTATTGTTGACAATCTTATTTATCTTGATGAGTACAAAGATTGCCGTGCTTTTGTGAATTTTGTGAACAAATTTCACGCTTTCACAATGATGCTTATGCTGTTGGAAATAAGCAATTACAAAAATTATTTTTCTGAAGAAAATTTTGATTTGTCTTATTTTGAAGATGTAATAAAAATTACAGAAGAAAAAATAAATGAAGTAAAAAATTATCCGCATAAGAATTTGAAAAAAAAATATCTGAGAATTGATGAACCGGAGCTTGCGGCATTTAGTCTTTTTAGGTCACGCTATGAATTTATAACAAGCGACAGTGGTGTTGAATTTGCGTCCAGATACAAAAAACTTTTAGATGATAAAAATGTTAGTTTTAGAAAAGTTGATTTGAGCAATTGTCCAAAATCTGAGAAAAAAGATATTTTTATTGGTTTTTTGTATGAGAACTACTGGTCTTTGGACGCAGATACTCTTAATCCGATTATAAAAAAATATATAAAAAAAGCTTACGAACTGGTCAGAAAATATGATATAAAAATTCCTAAAGTGGGTTTTGAGGAGCAGATTTATATATCTTCATTATCATACAGAAAGGCTTTAATTGAACTTGCCAAATAAGATAACTTTTTTAACTGAAGAACAAGTGTTTCTAATGCATGAAAAATGTATAGAAGAATTTGGAGGTACAAAAGGATTGAGAGACAAAAACATGTTTTTGTCATCGCTCGGACAGCCTTCACAAACTTTTGACGGCAGATATTTATATGACTCTATATTTCTTATGGCTGCTTGTTATCTTTTTTCTTTTGCAAAAAATCATTCTTTTTTGGACGGAAACAAAAGGATTGCACTTAAAGCTTCATATCATTTTTTGAATTTAAATGGAATAGATTTGTTGTTAAATAACAATGAGTTTTGTGACTTGATTCTTGGCTGTGTAGAAGGGAGATATAATATTTCTCATATCGCCGCTGTTTTTGAACAAAATGCTTTGTTCAAATCTTATGAGCCAAAACCATGATAAAATTGTGCTATGAGTAATATTTTACAATGGCTAAAAAATGAAAATAACCTCCAAAATCCTCTGATTTTGGAAAAAATCTATGCATTTTTGAAGAAAAACTGCACATTTACGCTTACGGGACTGACATCGTTTTTGAGACTGCTTCTGCTGGCTGAAATTTCCAAAGAAAAAAAAGTTGTTTTTGTTGTAAATACAGAGCAAAATGCACTGAAATACAAACATGATTTGGAAAAACTTTTTAATATGGAATCACAAATTTTCCCATACCAGGATGTTTCTATTTATGACGGTGTTAGTCCAAACTTGTATCGGTATTCAAAACAAATTGAAATTTTGCAAGATATGTCGAATACCGGCGTTTTGATTGCTCCTGTAAAATCCTTGCTCGAAAAGTTTCCGTCCGAAGACTTTTTTAAAGAAAATTCAATAAAGATAAAACTTGATGAAGACATAGATACTTCAAAAATTGCTCAAAAACTTACGGATTTGGGCTACAAACGAGTGACAATGGTGTCTGATATCGGAGAATTTTCTGTCAGGGGCGACATAATAGATGTTTTTTCATTAAATCGTTATGCTTCACGTATAGAATTGTGGGGAGATACTGTTACTGATATAAGATATTTTGACAACAAAACTCAAAGAAGTGTCAAAAAGGTTAAGGAAACAACAATTCTGCCTATTTACAAGTTTATTTTAAATAATGATAAGACGGAAACTTTTAAAAACGAACTTGTAAGCGAGACCGTAAAAGCGGAAGTCGGCGAAAATGCTGATATTGTAAAAGAAATGCTTGCTCAAACTCTTGAGAGAATTGACAATGAAAAGTACTTTGAAGGTATAGAGTATTTTCAGTCATATTTAAACAAAAATACAAAAAGTATTTTAGAACTCGTGCCGGATGATTTTGTGCTGATTTTTGACGAGTCATCAGAGCTTTTTTCAAGGTTTGCACAGATTGATGAAAACTATTCAAAACAAATAGAAGAAAATACGAAAAAAGCTCTTGCTTTGCCCTTGAAAGAAAAAGCACACCTTGTTTTTGAAGATTTTCAAAATGCAATTGCAAAGTATGAAAAAATATATTTTGACAACTTTTTGGATACAGTTTCGGACTTTACGGAAGAATTCAACAGTGCTTTGATTCCCAGCTTTTCTTCAAAGATGGAAGAAATACTGGCTTATGTAGAAGAAAAAATAAAACAAGGATTCAAAGTAGTTATAGCTACAGACTACACAAACCGTATAGAAGAAGTCTTAAATGATTTTGAAATACCTTATTCCGGCAATATAGAAAATCAAGCGGAAGTTTATATCACGGAAAACATTGCACTCGGAGGCTCTTTAATAGAAGACTTTAAACTTGTTGTGTTGACTGATAAAGAGCTTTTCAATAAAAAATCAAAAGATATTACATCCAAAAAATCCAACTATCACAAAGAGAGTGCCGAGTATATAGAATCCATTAATGACATAAAAGAGGGAGAATATGTCGTCCATCAGGTACATGGTGTCGGGCTGTATAAAGGACTTTCAAAGCAAGAAATAGACGGCCAACTGAAAGATTACCTGACCATAGAATATGCACAGGGAGACAAGCTGCACATGCCGGCAGAACAGGTAAACCTGCTTGTCCGCTACAGAGGTTCAGGTTCTGTTGCTCCGAAACTTTCGAGGATGGGCGGTAACGATTGGAATATTACAAAAAATCGTGCAAAAAAAGCAATTGAAGAGATTGCAAAAGATCTTTTGAGACTTTATGCGAAAAGAGAAATGTCTGAGGGAATAGCCTTTGAACCTGACACCGTGTGGCAGTGTGAAATGGAAGAAGCCTTTGAATACACGGAAACACCTGACCAAATGAAGGCTATCCAGGAGACAAAAGCGGACATGGAACTCCCAAAACCGATGGACAGGCTTATTTGTGCGGATGTCGGATTTGGAAAGACAGAAATAGCAATAAGAGCAATATTCAAAGCTGTAATGACAGGAAAGCAGGCTGCGGTTATTGTTCCGACAACGATTCTTGCAATGCAGCACTGGCAGACGATTTCTGAGAGATTCAAGCCTTTCCCGGTTAAAGTAGAATTGTTATCGAGATTCAAAACAACAAAAGAACAGAAAGAAATAATAAAAAAACTTGTCAAAGGGGAGGTTGATGTTGTTATAGGCACACACCGTCTGCTACAAGACGATGTTATATTTAAGGATTTGGGACTATTGGTCATAGATGAGGAGCACAGGTTTGGTGTAAAACACAAAGAAAAACTCAAAATGATGAGAAAGAACATAGATATTTTGAGTATGTCTGCGACCCCGATACCCAGAACTCTTTATATGTCTTTGTCGGGTATTAAAAATATGTCCGTAATAAATACCCCTCCGATGAACAGACTTCCAATAAAAACGCATGTTGGACAGTACAATGAGACGTATGTCAAAAACGCAATAAACCACGAAATGGAAAGAGACGGACAGGTGTTTTTCCTGTACAACCGTGTGGAAACTATTTATGAATTTGCTGCCGAACTTCAAAAAATTGTGCCGAATGCAAGAATTGCCGTAGCTCATGGGCAGATGGACGCAAAAACGCTTGAAAATATAATGTTTGATTATGCAGAGCACAAATACGATATTTTGCTTTGTACGACAATTATTGAATCCGGACTAGATATTCCGAATGCAAATACAATGATAATTTATGATGCGGACAGATTCGGGCTTGCACAGCTGTATCAACTGAGAGGCCGCGTCGGCAGGAGTGAACGCCAGGCCTACTGTTACTGTTTCTACCGCAATCCTAAAAAACTTACACCCGAAGCATTGCAGAGATTGAATGCAATAAAAGAGTTTTCGACATTGGGCGGCGGATACCAGATAGCACTTCGTGATATTGAAATCAGAGGGGTTGGAAATATTCTCGGTACAAAACAGCACGGACACATGACAAATGTCGGCTTTGACACGTATTGCCAGCTTTTGGAAGAAACAATCAACGAATTGCAAGAAACAGGCGAAAAACCACAGCCTCCGGCAATTGTTGATATAAACGTCACGGCATATATTCCTGACGAATGGGTCGGTTCAAAAGAACAAAAAATGATAGAATACAAACGACTTGCGGATGTAAAAACTCTTGAAGAGCTTGATTTGATTCACACAGAGTGGATAGACAGATTTTCTAAAATACCCGAACCTGTCGAAAATCTTATAAAACTTATACATTTAAGACTTCTAGCAACACAGGCAAAAATTACCCTAATCAGGGAAACCTCTGAAAATATCAGAATTTATATGCCTTATAATAAAACGGAATGGAATATTATTGCTTCAAGACTAAATCGAAATATTACAAAATATATAAAATATACTATTGCTCCAAAATCTTGCCAGGAGGGTAATTCCATCTTACTTTTGAATAATGCTATTCTGAGTTTCAAAGAAGTATTTAACATCTTAAGTGATTTATTCTATTATATAAATAAGATTACTTATGATTATAAGAATGAGAATTAGAAACTAATTAGCAAGGAGTTATAAAATGAAGAAACTGAAATTTTTCTCGACACTGGTCGTAGCCTCAATGTCTTTGATGCTTTGCGGATGCGTTAATAAAAATGCTATTGTTACGGTAAACGGCGATGCGATTACAAGATCACAATATGAAAAAGCTTTTGATGCCGTAGCGGACAATTCTATGTTTGCTCAAATGGGCATAGATTTGAAAAAAGATGAAAACAGTTTTCTTCATTTAATGTTAAAAGAAAGAGTAATAAATGAACTTGTTATCAAAAAATTAATTGATCAGGAAGTTTCAAAAAGAAAAATTAAAGTTTCAAAAGAAGACATGGATAAACAGTTGAAAACAATTATAGATAAAGTCGGCTCAAAAGAAAAATTTAATGCACTCTTAAAAGAAAACGGTGTTACAACAGCACAGTTCAAAAAAGATCTTGCTGATGAAGTAAAAATCCAAAAACTTGTCGATTCATTATCAGTGGTATCGGTAAGTGATAAAGATGCAAAAAAATTCTACAATGAAAATCAGGATAAATTTAAAAATCCTGACAAAGTCAGAGCATCTCACATACTCATAAGTGCAAACCCGGAAGAATTGAAAGCAAAAATTGCTGAAACACCTGAAGGCAAAAAACTTTCTGCTGCTGAACTTGATGCTGCCGTAAAAAAAGATATGGCTGCCAAAAAAGCTAAAGCAGAAGAAATTCTTGTCGAAGTTAAAAAGAATCCCAAAGCATTTGCCAAAGTTGCAAAAGCTGAATCTGACGACACAGTCAGTGCAAAAATGGGCGGTGATTTAGGTTTCTTTGCAAAAGAAGAAATGGTAGAACCGTTTGCAAAAGCCGCATTTTCTATGAAACCGAACACATTAAGCAATGTAATTCAAACTCCGTACGGATATCATATTATTCTTGTTACAGACAGACAAAAAGCAGGTGTTGAACCGTTTGAAAATGTAAAATCCGAAATCAAAGAATTTCTTACAAACCAAGAAAAGGTCAAAGTGCTACAGCAGTTTATCGATACTTTGAAAAACAATGCAAAAATAGAGTACAATGACCCTTCTTTCAATCCATCTTCAATACAAAAAGCATTGAGAGAACAGGTAAAAAACAATCCTGCTTTGATGGACAGCCAAAAGTCAGCCAAAGAATAGCAATGAGAAAAAGGAATATATATGGACAAAACCTTAAAGAAAAAGCTCTTTGACCTTATGGATAAATTCAATGAATCAAAAATCCTCGTTGTCGGGGATGTGATTCTGGACGAATATATTTGGGGGTTGGCAAACAGATTGTCCCCCGAAGCACCTGTTCCTGTACTTGAAGTTAAGAGAAAAACTTATCTCTTAGGCGGTGCAGCCAATGTTGCGAATAATATTGCCGCAATGGGTGCAAAGGCAATGCTGTGCGGTGTTATTGGCGATGATTTGTACAGCAGTGTTCTTTTGGATTTGTTGAAAAAGAACAAAGTGGATACAGAATTTATTATAAAGGATAAAACACGTCCTACTACAGTTAAAACCAGACTTATTGCCCAGAGCAACAGACATTTGGCACGTGTGGACAGCGAATCGCTTGATGTTATCAGTGAAGAAGTGTCAAAACAAATTTTTGAAAGTGTTGAAAAAGTTATTGATGATATAGATTTGATTATTCTGTCTGATTATATTATCAGTGTGTTTTCTTCAAAACTTATCAAAGACATTGTCAAATTGGCTAACCGTCATGACAAAATTGTGCTTATGGATCCGAAAGGCCAGGATTTTTCAAAATACGAAGGCGTGGACATACTTGTTCCGAATATGGAAGAAGCATTGATTGCTACAAAGTCATCTAAAACAAAACCTGTCAAAAAAATTGCGGAAGCTTTGAGAAAAATTGCCGACAAGGTTGTCATAACACAAAGTTCAAAAGGCGTGTATTATTTTGACGGAGCAGATGAAATAAACCTTGATGCATTTTCTACGGAAGTTGTTGATGCAACAGGTGCAGGCGGTTCTTTTGTTGCCTTCTTGGGACTCGGGTTGGTCGGTTCAAATTTTGATTACAATATAGCACTCCCTCTTGCAAATTACGCTGCGGCTGCTGCGGTGAGAAAAGTCGGCACATTTGCAATAAAACCGGTTCAGCTAAAAGAAATTATTGATGTTGCGTACAACAATTCGGGAGCCGCTTTGGGAAAATAGTATGGGTAAGCTTGTAAAAAGAGAAGATTTGCCAAAGTTGTTAAGAGATTTGAAGGCTCAAGGTAAAACGGTTGTCACAACAAACGGGTGTTTTGATATTCTGCATGTCGGGCATGTCCGTTATCTTCAAAAAACAAAAACATTTGCAGATGTTATGATTGTGTGCCTGAACTCAGATGTTTCCGTAAAAAAAATCAAAGGACCGGACCGCCCGATAAACAATGAAAATGACCGTGCAGAGATTCTTTGTGCTCTCGCTTGCGTTGATTATGTCGTAATGTTTGATGAGTCTTCGCCCGAAAATCTTTTGTGCGAGATAAAACCGGATGTACACACAAAAGGTGCTGACTATACTATCGAAACACTGCCGGAAGCAAAATCAATAATTGCTAACGGAGGAAGAATAGAATTTATCAGCTTTGTAGAAGGCAAGTCTACAACAAACGTTATAAAAAAAATAAGTTCACAAACGAGTACTTCTTGTTAAAATGTCTAAGAAAGCGATTTATGAAGTGCTTGTTTGTGCTAAAATACAAGCATAGAATTTAATTTGAGGAATTTAAAAATATGGTTTCACAGGAAGTTAGAGATAGATATGAAGTCGTTATAGGGCTTGAAGTTCATGCACAATTAAAAACAAAATCAAAAATCTTTGCACCGGACTCAACAGAATTCGGAGCAGAACCGAATACCCATACAAGTACTATTACTCTGGGCATGCCGGGTGTTTTGCCTGTATTAAACAAAGAATGTGTAAATATGGGTATACTGCTGGGTTTGGCTTTGAACTGTGAAATTCCGAAAAGATGTAAATTTGACAGAAAACAGTATTTCTACCCGGATTTGCCGAAAGGATACCAGATTTCACAGTATGACCAGCCGATTTGTGTAAACGGTCATATCAATATTAACGGCAGAAAAATAGGTATTACCCGTGCACACCTTGAAGAAGATGCGGGAAAACTTGTCCACGCCGGTGCTGACGGACTTGCAGGTTCTTTGTATTCTTTAGTCGATTTAAACCGTGCAGGAACACCTCTTCTTGAGATTGTGTCAGAGCCTGATATGCGTTCCAGTGAGGAAGCAAGAGCTTATATGGAAGAACTCAGAAACATTGTCCGCTACATAGGTGTTTGCGACGGAAACCTTGAAGAAGGCTCCATGAGATGTGATGCAAATATCTCTGTTATGCCAAAAGGTTCTGACAAATTCGGTACACGTGCGGAAATCAAAAACATAAACAGTTTTTCTGCCTTGCAAAGAGCTATTGAATACGAAATAGACAGACAAATAGAAATTGTCGAAGAAGGCGGTGAAGTTGATCAGGAAACAAGACTCTGGGATGACAACCAGAAAGTTACAAAAACAATGAGAAGTAAAGAAGACGCAAATGACTACCGCTACTTCCCCGAGCCTGATTTGATGCCTGTTGAAATTTCCAGAGAATGGGTTGAAGAAATCAGAGCAAAAATGCCTGAACTCCCCGAAGCAAAACGTAAAAGATACGAAAGTCTGGGACTCAGTGCATATGATGCAAATGTTATGGTCGAACAGATGGAAACAGCCCTTTTCTATGACAAGGTTCTTGAGCTTGGTGCCGATTACAGAATTGCAAACAACCTTCTTGTCGGTGATATTACAGCATACCTGAAAGAAAACAATATAAATATAAATCAGACAAAATTGTCACCGGAAAACCTTGCACAATTGGTCGACATGATTACCAAAGGAACAATTTCGAACAATATCGCAAAGAAAATTCTGCCGCAGATGCTTGAAAACGGAGCTTCTGCTCAGGAAATTGTAGAAAAAGAAGGCTTGAGTGTAATTTCCGATGAAGGTGCAATAAAAGAACTTGTCCAAAAGGTTCTTGAAAGCAATCCTGCACAGGTCCAAGCTTACAAGAACGGCAAGACAAACCTTATGGGATTCTTTGTCGGACAAATTATGAAAGAGACAAAAGGCAGGGCAAATCCTCAAATTATTAACAAGTTGTTACAAGATGCTTTAAAATAAAATAAAGTGGGTAATATATAAATATAAGGATTTATGAGGGGAGCAGTCAAAAAATTGCTCCCCCTGTTTTTCCACCGAAACAAAAATGTAACGAAATGTAACAGATATACTGTTTATTGAAATTGTATATAAAGAATTGTTTTTATTATATTGTGTGTAAAGAAAAGGTGTAAACATGGATTTATCAGTCAACAGTGCAAAACCAATAGTAAACAACAAGCCGGTTTATGATGTAAATTCAACTAATAATAATGTTGAAGAACCTGGTCTTTTTGAGACGGAAGAAACTCCTGTAGTCAATGAAAATCAGGTAGATATTTCAAAACTCGAAGCAGAACTTGCTCAATATGAATCAGAGCTTAAACAGTTGGAATCAGATAAGACAAAAAAAGAAGCTGAAAAGAAAGAACTTGAAGCACAAAAAAGATCTTTAGAATCAAGAAAAGACAAACTTGTCGAAGAAATTAAAGCAAATAATAAACAAATTGAACAATATTCCGCTCAAGTTGCCGAATATAATGAAGAAGCAAAAAAAGAGCAAGAAAATGTTGATACAATGAGACAGCAGTACGATGAAAAAACAAAACAAGCTGACGAATTAAACAAAAAATTAAATGAAAAACTCAATGAAATAATCGCAAATTCAAACGAAGAAGTAGAACAACAGAAAAAACAAATTCAACAAGCTACAGAAGAAGCATATGCAAAAGTAGCTTCAGGAGAAATACAAGAAAATGAAGTTTCACAGTATATTGCAAAAAAAGTCGGTACATCCAGCGTATCTTCTTCATCAGCACTGTTTTCAGAAATAAATTCTTTAAACAATCAGATAAAAGCATTGATTGAAGACACATCTTCACTGCTTTCAAAAATTGCATCAAAAGAAACTAATATAAATAAACTTAATGCACAGGCCGCAAGCGGAAACTCTGCAATCAATGACTTGAAAGAAGTAAACAATACAAAAAATTCAAGTTTAACAAATTTAAATGAAGAGATTTCTGTGGTTGAAAGTGAAATTTCTTCTATAGATTCAGAAATAACAACAATTGATAACAAAATGAATGAGACAAAAGCGTCAGCAGAAACAGTTAAGACAACTATTTCTAACGCTAATAAAGTTGATAATGGAAATAACAAAGTTTCGGAAAACGATTTGACGGAAAACAATTCTTCATTAAACAACAGTGTAAACAGCCAATATAATGAAACAGATTCAAATCATAATCCGTTTGTATCTGTAGCATATGATACTGTTGATTATTCAAATCTTGTTTCTGCACTTGATGAAATGTCCAAAAAGAATGAACAAAGTTTAGAAAATGCAAGAACCCTTGTTGATTCAAACAAACAAGAAATCAGAAAAATGTTCCAGGATTTGTTAAAATAATTTAATTTTAGAATTAAAAGATAATAAACAAAAACCGTTTGTATTCTACAGGCGGTTTTTATTTGTCTTGAAATATACAAATTTATATTAGTTAAATTTTGACTGTGCGGCAGTGATTCCGTCTTTTAGATAAATATCAACAGCCTGTTCAACTCTTTTTAGAACATCTTTGAGTGCTGCAAGCTGTTCATCGGAAAAGTTTTGTAAAACATAAGACTCTGCACTCAAATTCATTTGCGGTCCGATTCCTATTTTTAAACGATCAAAATCCGTTGCACCACCCAATGTTTGGATAATTGAGCGTATACCTTTTTGCCCGCCGTCTGAGCCTTTTGCTCTGAATCGAATTTTTCCAACAGGCATATCAATATCATCGTGGATAACTAATAAATCTTCTTTGGGTATTTTATAAAAATTCATCACTGCAATTACAGATTCACCGGAAAGATTCATATAAGTGTGAGGTTTTAAAAAAATCAAAGTTTCACCGTTGTGATTGATTTTTGCAATTTCACCTTTGAATTTTGATTCATAACTGAAAGAAAAATCAGGGAAAACGGAGTTTATACTTATATAGTCCAGTGCCATAAAACCTGCATTGTGTCTTGTAAATTTATATTTATCACCAAAATTTCCGAGTCCTGTTATGAGTTTCATTTTTTGTCCTGCATTTAAATATACTTTGTACTTTATAAGAAAATAAGATAGCCACAAACGTTACATACTTTTAACCAATAACAAAAAGCCAAAAACCGTTTATCTATATAATAGAAATTTTCAACACGTATTTAAAATACTATCTAAAACTTATTATATTTTAGGGACGGAGGAGACTAATGTCAACCAAAAGCAAAGCTATTGTAAATTTGAAAAGCAGTGAAAAGGTTGCAAATTTTTTGGAGTCCAATCATCTTCATAAAAAAGATTTTGCGGAAATGATAGGAGTTACTCTATCATATGTGTACAATTTGATAGACAATGCCATTCCTTTTTCCACAAGAGGGATTACACTTGAGAGAATTGCAACGGTAATGGATGTGCTTCCTGAAGAATTTGTGGAATATAAAATTCCTCAAGAACCTATCATCATTGATGAATCTATTGAGTTTTTGAGAGAAAAACAACAGCAAAAAGGAATTTCAACCGCTCAATTGCTAAAGAGTTTTCCAAGAAAAAAGAGAGTGGAAATAGTTGATATATTAAGAGGTGCAAGGCCAATTCCTCTTGATTGGAAAGAACTTACATTGATTGCTCAGGTCTTGGACATAAGCAAAGAAGAAATTTATCCTTTCTGGGAACAAAGAGCAAGGCAGTTGTTTCAAAGTGCGGGTATGAATCTTCAAACAAATCAGGGGCTGGTTGATGCAATGTTTGACTGTGCAAGAAAATATGTGGATTGAAAATTTGTTTTTGTGTCAAATTATTTCCCGATACAGAAATTTTCAAAAATATTCTCAAGGATTTCATCGGTGATTACTTCACCGGTGATTTCGTCTAATGCAAGAAGTGCTGATTTTATATCAATAGAAATCAAATCCTGAAGTTCTCTGTTTTGTGTTGCATAAAGAGCATTCGTGAGGGCATTTTTTGACTTTTGCAAACATTCTTCCTGCCTTTGATTTGTTACAAATTCTGTTTCCATCGCATTTTTATCCAGAACCTTTTCTTTGATTTTTTCTTTTAGTTCTTCGATGTTAAACCCTGTTTTTGAAGAAATATTTATGGCTTCCGGATTTGGAATTTCTGCCAGATCTGCTTTTGCGGCAATTTTTATGTGCGGCTTTTCTTCTATCATTTCATAAATCAAAGCATCGTTTTCGTCAAAACCTTTGCTCCAGTCAAACAAAAACAGTATCAAATCTGCATTTTCCACACAGTCTTTTGTGTATTCAATTCCGATTGCTTCCACTTTATCAATATCTTTGTCTTCCCTGATACCGGCGGTATCTATGAGGGTTGCAGGTATTCCGTCAAGATCGATTGATTCTTGAATGATATCTCTTGTCGTACCCGGTATTTCCGTAACAATAGCACGATTGAGACTTAGCAGTGCATTAAAAAGTGAAGATTTTCCGGCGTTTGGGCAGCCTGCTATGGCTATTTTTATTCCCTGCCGCATAATGTTTGAGGCATTTGCATTTTTTAGGATTTTGTCTATTTTTTCAATGTTTGTTTTTATTTCATCTTCAACATAAGAATACTCGGGCTCTTTCACATCTTCCGGAAAATCCACCGCAGCAATAATTCTCGAATACAGTGTAAACAAAGAAGATTTGATTTCTTTTGTTGCTTTGGCAAGAGCACCTGAAAGATTGTTTGCACTTTTTTGAGCAAAGTTTTCGGTTTTTGCATGGATTATATCCAGCACTGCTTCTGCCTGTGATAAATCCAATTTTTTATTCAAAAATGCACGTTTTGTATACTCTCCTCTTTGTGCCATCCTGGCACCGTTTTTTAGAGTCAGGTTCAAAATTTTTCTTACAACCTTAGGACCGCCGTGACACTGGATTTCTATAACATCTTCTCCCGTATAGCTGTTTGGTGCTTTAAATGGAAGAAGGATTACCTCGTCAATTTTTGTATCATCTTCAACAATCCAGCCGTGCAGAATTTTTCCTGCTTCTTTTATTTCTTTTGAAAATATTTTTTGCACAATTTCGAAAGCTTTGTCTCCGGAAATACGAATTACACCTACCCCTCCGGTGCCAAGAGGTGTAGCTATTGCTGAAATTGTTTCAAATTCATAATTTATGTTCATAGTCAAATATTAATACAAATCAAAATATAAAACCATCTGTTATTGAAGCTGAACGGAAGTTTCTTTTCCGGTAACTCTGTCCCAGCGGAAATAACTGTAATAAATTCGTATATTTCTAATAATACTTAGCCAAGTGTCTTTTTGATAATTCAAAAAATACTGAGGATTTTTATTTATATAATGTATTGAAACCAATCCTTCATAACCGGCAGTAACTCTTACTATTTCACATTGTGCCGGCATTACTTTATTTTTGTTTACACACCATATTGCAACAGAATCAACGTAATCGTCTTTTATAATTTGTCGTGTCATGGTGTTGTTCTGTGCAGCAACGTTGGAAAGCAGATTAAGCAGAAATTTGTAGCAGGAGTTCCCTTTTGCCCAGTTGTAGGAATGGAAAACCACAGACTCTGTCCAGTCTTTTGGGTAAGAATATGATGGAATCCACTGTGAAAGGACTTCATCATATTGTTTTCCAAAATAAATCTGTTTCCAGTTTTTGTTGTTTTCCGGATATGTAATCAGGGCAGTCTGATAAGCACAGGCTGTTTGTGCGAAGAAATTAATCAACAAACAAACAAGCAAAATAGAAATCAGACCTGATTTTTTATACGTATTCCCATGCCGGTTTTTCTTTTGCAACAACAACATCTATTCTTTCTTTTCTGTTTTCCAGAATTCTTTTTACTTCTTCCACAAAAGGTTTTTCTGACTCAAAATGACCTATATCAAGCAGTGCAGCTCTTCTCGAATCCAGTGCATCGTGGTATTTTATCTCTGATGTGATATAAGCATCTATATTATATTTTTCAATATCAGGTATAAAATCAGCACCGGCACCGGCACATACTGCTATAGTTCTTATTATAGACTTTCTTGCGTTGTTGACAAGTTTTATTCTTTCAACATTAAATGCAAGTTTTACAAATGCAACCAATTCTTCAAGTGTCATTTCATGCGGTGCAAGTCCTACTCTTACAAAGTCGTTTAATACGGCTGTTTTTTTGAGATTTAATCTTTGGGCGATAATATCACTTGTCCCGTTGTTTGTTTTGTCGCAATTTGTGTGCAAGGAGTACACCTGAATGCCTCGTTGCACGGCTTTTATAATCTTTACATCTTTTATAACTTTTACCGGCTTAAAAATCATTGGATGATGTGAAACAATCAAGTTGCAACCGAGTTCAAATGCCTGGTTGATTATATCATCCGTAACGGAAAGACACAGCATTACTTTTGTCGTATTGTCATTTCCGAGAAAAACTTGCCAGCCTGAATTATCCCAGCTTTCTGCGAGTTCCGGCGGGGCATACTTTTCCAAAATTTTTATTATTTCACTGGTTTTGGCCATACAACAACTCCATAATTTTTATCGCTATATTTTGTTTTGTATTTTTGTCTATTTTTGTAACCTGCAAGTCTTTATTTATAACATAAACCTCGTTGTAATCACTTGAAAATCCAGTATCTTTTGAAGAAATATCATTTGCTATTATATAATCGCAGCCTTTTTTTTGAATTTTTTCTTTTGCGTAATCCAGAAGATTGTTGCTTTCGGCACAAAAACCTATTACTTGCTGGCTCGTGGATTTTTTTGCACACATTTCTTTTAGAATATCCGGATTTTTGACAAGCTTTATTGTGAGAGTTTCGTTATTTTCTTTTTTTATTTTCAAATTTGCACAATTTTCAGGCCTATAATCTGCTACAGCCGCTGTCATAATCAGAATATCTGCGTTTTTTTGAAGAAATTCTTTTTCAACGGCTTGCAGCATTTCCTGTGCACTTTTTACATCAATTGTTGCATAAGGTCTGGCTATATCAAAAGTTTTTATCAGCGTAACATCTGCACCCATTTTTGCTGCCGCATCAGCAACTGCTGTACCCATTTTGCCTGAGCTGTAATTTCCTATGTATCTGACCGGATCAATATTTTCTTTTGTGCCGCCCGCTGTTACCACAACTTTTTTGCCTTTCATCGGTGAACTGTCTTGGAAATAGCTTTCAACGCAGTCATAAATGTTGTTTATATCGGAAAGTCTTCCTACACCGCTTTTTCCGCAGGCAAGAAAACCGGAGTCCGGTTCGATTATTATTGTACCGGCGGCTTTTAGCGTTTCAATGTTTTTTTGTACGGCAGGGTTATTGTACATGCCTGTATTCATTGCAGGAGCAATAAACAACTGTTTTTGAAAAGCACAAGCCAGTGAGGTCAAAAGATTATCACACAAACCGTTTGCAATTTTGCCTATAGTATTTGCCGAAGCCGGAGCTATCAAAAAAACATCCGCCCAATCGCAAAGAGCAATGTGCTCTGGTTTTTTGTCAGCCGTATTAAACTGTTCCGTATAAACCTGCTCTTGAGAGAGGGTATCAAGGGTAAGCTCGGTGACAAAGTTAAGGGCATTTTGTGTTGCGGTAACTTTAACATTTGCACCGTTTTTTTTGAACAGACGAATAAGTTCGCAGATTTTGTAAGCCGCAATCCCTCCTGTTATTCCTATTAAAATGTTTTTACCTTTTGACAATACGCCTCTCCGCTTTTTGTTCTGATTTAATGTAAAATGATTGTGCTGCTGCTTTGTTTTGCAGAATTTTGTAATCTTCAAAACATTCTGACGGCTTTTCTTACTTCTTTCAAAACCTCATCAGCAGCTTCTTGAGCTTTTTGGTCGCCCTTTTTGATTATTTCGTCAACAATTTCCGGATGCTGCTCATAGTATTTTCTTTTTTCTCTGATTGGGCGGAATTCTTCGTTTATCATTGCTGCAAGTTCACGTTTGCAGTCTACGCAGCCTCTTTTGCCTGCTTTACATTCTTCGCAGACTTTTTTAATTTGTTCTTCTTTTCCGAATGCTTTCCAGTATTCAAAAGCAACTTCGCAGTTATCCGGATTGCCTGGATCATCTTTTCTTGCACGGCTTCTGTCTGTGATAGCCTGCATGATTTTCTTTTGTGTTGTTTGTTCATCATCGGAAATTTTTATGTCGTTGTGGAAAGATTTGCCCATTTTTTGACCGTCAACACCCTTTAGCATTGGAATATTTGTCAAAAGCGGTTTTGCTTCCTTAAACAAATCCGTTTTATAAATGTTGTTGAAGCGTCTTGCAATATCTCTGGTGATTTCTATATGGGCAACCTGGTCAATCCCGACCGGTACGTAATCAACATTGAAAGACAATATATCCGCAGACATCAAAACAGGATAACCCAAAAATCCGTAGGATACATTCGGTTTTGATTCATTTTCGTCTGTCCTAATCATTTTGACGAGGTCTTTTAAGGTAGGGTCTCTTTCCACCCAGTTTTGAGGCGTGACCATACTCAGATATATATGAAGTTCTGCTGTCTGCGGCAGATGAGATTGAACATATATTGATGCTTTGTCAGGGTCGATTCCTGCGGCAAGCCAGTCCAAAACAACATTACGGACATTTTCAACAAGATTTTCCGTACAGTCAAATTGTGTGGTCAGAGCATGCCAATCAGCAACAAAGAAAAAACATTCGTATTCGTCTTGAAGTTTAACCATGTTTTTTAAAACGCCGATATAATGACCGAGATGAAGTTTCCCTGTCGGTCTCATACCGGTTACTATGCGTTTTGTCTGCTGTTCGCTCATCTGACCCTCCTGATATCCGAATTCATTGTATGGCTATTATATAACAGACAACATCGAAAAACTATCAGGATTTTTATTGTTCGTTTTTTTCAAGCGATTTGAATTCTTTGATAATGCCTTGATTTATTTCAAGTACATCAACCCCGAGATTAGCCAAAACCTGCATTGCAACTGAATCAGGTGTTTGGGTAATTGCCCAGAGTAAATTTTCTGAAGCTATTTTTGTATTTTTGTGTTTTTTTGCTTTTTCCCAAGCTATTTCAAGAATTTTTTTTGCTCTGTCAGAAAAGACAACTTCACCGTATGTATAGGAATTGCCGTATCCCAAAACTCTTTCCACTTCAATCCTTGCATCTTTAATAGTCACGCCCAGCTGTGAAAGCACACGTGCACCGATTCCTGCGGCTTCTCCTATTATTCCCAGAAGAATAAATTCGCTTCCTACAATATTTCTGTTCATACTCTGTGCTTCACGCTTTGCAAGTCTGAGTATAGTGAGGGTTTCAGGCATTTGTTTTTCTATCGGTTTGATGATTTTGTGGGCAAGTTCATCGTCTTCAATTTTCAATTCTTTAAAGATATTGTAAGCAATTCCGCTTTTTGCTTTCAGCATGCCTAAAATGATATGTTCAGGTTTAACATTTGCGGAGCCAAGTTCTTTTGCTGTTTCAAAGGCAAGCAGCATTGTTTTAAATGCATTCGGAGTAAAAATAATCTGTTTTTCTTCAAACTCTGCCTGGCGGGAAGAAACTTCCTGCAATTTCCCGGTATAGTTTTCAAGATTAATTCCTGATTCGTTTAAAAGCCTGCTCAAATCAGAATTTTGGTCTTCAAGTATAGATTGAACTATTTGTTCTGTTCCCAAGATTTCGTAGTGAGAAGCGGTAAGTTTTGCTACAGCCCTGTCCAGTATATCTTTTGCTTCTCCTTCTTTAAAAATGGACTGGACTGTAGAATATTCACTTTTGTCCCGCTGGTTTATGAGTTCGGGATGAAAATCACCTTTTTTATTGCGTTTTTCAACAAGTTTTAAAAGAGTTTGTTTTATTTTTTCTATGTCAATATTGTATTTTTGAAAATCGTTTTTGACTTCATTTTCAAAATTTTCACAGATAATTATCAGTGCAAGAAGAATGTGTTCCGGCGTTATGTATGAATTTGACTTCTTTTTAGCAAGTTCCGAAGCAAGTTTTATTATCTTTTGTGAATATTCACTAAAAGCTATATTTGTGTGCTTAAATTTGTGCTGTACATCTTTGTATTTGTCAAATACCTGTTTTCTGAAAGAATCCACCTCCATGCCGGCATGTATCAACAATCTGGAACAGATATTTGATTTAGTCTCAAGAATACCGAGAAGTATATGCTCCGGATAAATTTTGTAAGTCATGGAATCAGCAGCTTCTTTTTGTGCCGTAGATATAACATTTATAGCTTTTTCTGTAAAACGTTCGAACAAAATTTACCCTTTCATAAAAATATAATTGAACACAAAACTCTTTTCACTATTGTTTCACAATTTAAAATATTTGCAAAGCTTTTATATCTTCCAAAATTTGTTGAGATGTTCTGTTTTGAATATCAAACCAACGTATTTCTTGATTTTTTCTAAACCAGGTCAACTGTCTTTTTGCATATCTTCTGGTGTTTTGTTTGATTTTTTCAACGGCTTCTTCATAGCTGATTTTATTTTCAAAGTATTCAATAAATTCCTGATAGCCGATTGTATTCATCAAAGAAGGAATTTTTCCGTATTTTGTATAAAGATTGAACGCTTCTTTTTCCAGCCCTTTTTGAATCATTAAATCAACTCTTTTGTCCGTTCTTTCATAGAGAAACTTTCTGTCTTCACCGTTAAGATGTCCGAGACCTATCCAAAAAACGTCGTATTGCGGTTCTTGTTTTATTTTTTGTGCCTGTGACATTGGAATTTTTAAAGCATCACACACTTCAAGTGCACGAATGATTTTAACGGTGTTATTCGGATGCATTTTTTCGGCAAGAAGCGGATCTTTTTCTTTTAACATATTATAAATTTCTTCTGCACCTTTTTCTTTTTCAATTCTGTGTAATTCTTCACGGAACGCAATGTTTGGTGCAACTCTCGGCAGGTCATAATTTTCAAGAAGGATTCTGAAATACAGGCCTGTTCCTCCTGCAACAACCGGTATTTTGTTTTTATTGTGCAAGTCTTTTATAATTTTTTCGGCACTGTCTGCAAAATCTGCAACAGTAAAATCTTCGGTCGGATTAACAACATCCATCAGATGGTGTTTTATCTCTCCCCGCTCTTCTTTTGACGGTTTGGCTGTAGCAATATCAAACTCTTTGTAAATTTGTCTTGAGTCAGCAGAGATAATTTCCGTGTCAAGATTTTGTGCAATTTTAACAGCAAGAGAAGTTTTCCCGGATGCTGTCGGGCCGACTATTGCAATTACTTTTTTAATTTTTTCGTTCTTCATAATACAAGAATATTAAAACAAGTCCGTAAGTTATAAAATAAAAAGAAATCAGCAGTCCGATTATTGCAAGAACAATATTTAAGTTAAATATAAGACTGAGTATTGAAAGTACGGTATTTAAAAACAGCAAAAACAAAATTATACCGAGCGAGCCGAAGAAATTTTTAAAAATAAAAACAATATTCCTTTTGAATGCAAGAAACGGGGCGAAAAGGAAAAATTCTTTTTTATTCCGGTCTTTTGTGTCATAAATTGCAGGAAAGATAAACATTGTGACAAAACTAAAAGCACACATTGTACTTCCCATAAAAATCATCCACAAATTTATTGCACGCAATTGCTCAAAACTCAAACCGTAGACAAATTTTTGTACTTCTGCCGGTGAAGCATTTGCAATTGAATAAAGTTTGTTTATATCAATATGAGGATTCGGAAGAATATGCTGGCCGAGTTTGTAAAACAAGAACATAACTAAAAAATAAAAAATAACATAAATTGTTATTGTTGTTGTAACTTGAAGAAAATATTCACCAACACCCGGAAAAAACTCTTTTGACAATGCAAGTGAAGCGGAAGCTCTATCTTCAGGTTTTCTGTATTCTCCGTTTTGTATTCTTTTGTCAAGATAGATACCCTGTTTTATCATGTAAAACCATCCGGAGAAAAAAGCACAGCACAAGAGAATGTTTGTAATTAAAAATACTATGTAAGATATACTATTTGCCTGCATTGCCAATCCTGCAAGCGTAAAGCTCAAGACAATCATAAAAATGATAAACGGCTGTGCAAGTATAATATTTTCTTTCGTAATATCAAATGCTTTTTGGATAAAATTACTATTTTTCAAACTCATTGTTTGATTATAACACATTATAAAAAAAACAGTATTACTATTTTGTCTTATCAGTGAACAATAAATATCGTGTTAAATTGTTTCAAGCTGTTTACAGAAAACTTGATAAAAATTAATGAGAAAATAAAATAGTAATAGACAGCATAAAATGCAATAACCGCAGTATATACACAAAAACAAAAGGAATAAAACTATGTCAGGACACTCAAAATGGTCAACCATTAAACATAAAAAAGCAAAAGTAGATGCACAAAGAGGGGTTGCGTTTCAAAAATACTCCCGAGAAATTATTGTAGCTGCAAAAATGGGCGGACCTGATCCTGCGGGGAATTTCCGTTTGAGAACTGCAATAGAAAAAGCAAAAGCAGGCGGGCTTCCGAATGATAATATTAAAAGAGCTATCGAAAAAGGTGCAGGTGCCGGAGCAAGTGAAAACTATGAAGAATTGACCTATGAAGGATACGGTGCAGGCGGTGTTGCCGTTATTGTTGAGGCAATGACTGACAACAGAAATCGTACGGCAGGTGATATAAGAAGCTATTTTACAAAATTTAACGGAAATCTCGGAGAAACCGGATGTGTGGGCTGGATGTTTAAAGATGCCGGAGTTGTTGCATTCTCCAAAGAAGACAACGACTATGAAAAACTTTTTGATGCCGCAATCAATGCCGGAGCGGATGATTTTGCGGACGAAGATGAAGAATACAAAGTTATTACTTCTCCCGAAAATTTCCAAAATGTCGTAGAAACACTGGAGAAAGAAGGGTTTAAGCACACAAGTGCAGAATTGACAAAGCTTCCGCAAAATACGCTTGAAATCACTGATGAGAAAACGGCAAAAATGATTCTTTTGCTTATGGACAAGCTTGAAGAACATGATGATATCCAAAATGTTTATTCAAACTTTGATATACCCGATGATGTAATGGAAAAAGTTCAAATATAATTTTTTAATGAAATACAAATATTAATTTTTCATTAACTTTTGAAATTATTTTCATTTCAGATGGTATAAATTTATGGTAAAGAAAATATGTATTGCAAAAGTATAATAACAAAGAAGGAGGAATCTATGTCAATCAGACCTTTAGGAGACAAGATAGTTATTAAAGTTATCGAAGATACAGAAAAAACAGAAGGCGGTATTTTTATCCCCGATTCTGCAAAAGAAAAGCCTCAAAAAGGTGAAGTCGTTGCTGTCGGCTCAGGAAAAACTCTCGATGACGGCAAAAAAGCAGAGATGGAAGTTAAAGTCGGAGAAAAAGTTTTGTTTGCAAAATATGCAGGCACCGATGTAAAAATGGGTGAAGAACTTTTCAAAATAATGTCTGTTGAAGATGTTTTGGGTGTGCTGGAATAGGCATAAAAAATTAATATAAATATTTACTAAGGAGAATATAAAATGGCGAAGAAAATTGTATTTAATGAGGAAGCTAGAAAAAGCCTTCTCAAAGGTATAGATGCAGTAGCCGATGCTGTAAAAGTAACATTGGGACCCAAAGGCCGTAATGTTATTTTAGAAAAAAAATTCGGTGCACCGCAAATTGTTAATGACGGTGTAACAATTGCAAAAGAAATCGAACTTGAAGACGGTCTTGAAAATGCCGGTGCACAACTTCTTAAAGAAGTTTCTTCAAAAACAAATGATGTAGCCGGCGACGGTACAACAACAGCTTCCGTACTTGCTCAGGCAATCGTTCGTGAAGGTTTGAGAAACCTGACAGCAGGTGCCAATCCTATCGGTATGAAACGCGGTATGGACAAGGGTGTCGAGATGGCTGTTGAAAAAATCAAAAAAATGTCACAGTCTGTTGATTCCAAAGACAAACTTGCTCAGGTTGCTACAATTTCTGCCGGCAACAACGCTCAAATCGGTGATTTGATTGCAGATGCTATGGAAAAAGTAGGCACTGACGGTGTTATTACTGTAGAAGAATCAAAATCTTTCGGTACAAACTTGAAAGTTGTAGAAGGTATGCAGTTTGACAAAGGTTACATTTCACCTTACTTTGTTACTGACGCTGAAAGAATGGAAGCAGTTCTTGAAGATGCTTATGTTCTTTGTGTAAACAAAAAAATCAACTTGATTTCAGACCTTGTACCTATTTTGGAACAGGTTGCCCGTGACGGCCGTGCACTTTTGCTTGTTGCTGAAGATGTTGAAGGTGAAGCACTTGCTACACTAGTTGTAAACACAATGAGAAAAGTCTTGAGAGCTGTAGCTGTTAAAGCTCCCGGATTTGGCGACAGAAGAAAAGCAATGCTTGAAGATATTGCTGTACTGACAGGCGGACAGATGTTTACCGAAGAACGCGGTATTAAACTTGAAAATGTTACTGTTCAGATGTTGGGCCGTGCAAAACGTGTTACAGTTACTAAAGACAACACAACAATTGTTGTTGGTGACGAAACAAAAGCACAGGTTGCTGATAGAATCAAGTTAATCAAAAAACAAATCGAAGCTTCCGATTCTTCTTATGATAAAGAAAAACTTCAAGAAAGACTTGCAAAACTCTCGGGCGGTGTAGCTGTTATCGAAGTCGGTGCTGCAAGCGAAGTTGAACTTAAAGAAAGAAAATTGAGAATAGAAGATGCTCTGAATGCTACAAGAGCAGCTAAAGAAGAAGGTATTGTGCCGGGCGGCGGTGTCGCTCTTATCAGAGTAATGCAGGATATGACAAAATATTTGGAAACTGCACAATTTGACAGCGATGATGAAAAAGTCGGTTTCAGAATCTTGCTCGATGCCTTACACATTCCTCTTAAACAAATTGCTGACAATGCCGGTGAAAAAGGCGATGTAGTAGTTGAAGAAGTTAAGAAACTTCCTGAAGCTGAAGGTTTTGATGCTTTGACAAATACATACGTAGATATGTTCAAAGCCGGTATTGTAGACCCTGCAAAGGTTACACGTTCAGTACTTGAAAATGCCGTATCAGTGGCTTCTATGTTGTTGACTACAGAAGCGGCAGTTGTTGAAATTCCTAAACAAGAAGCTCCTGCAATGCCACCTATGGGCGGCGGTATGGGCGGTATGATGTAAGAAAATCGAATTGCCATACAATACAAAAAAGCTGCGGGCTTATTGTCCGCAGCTTTTTGTATGAATTAATTCGTAATAATTTAATGATTAAAAATTATTACTGTTGTTTTAAATCTTCAGTTCCCGGAAAAGTATGTTTCCCTGTTCTTAGGAATGTAATCCAGTATTGGACTTTGGGGATTATTGTAGAGAGGAACAATGCCGATACACCCATTGCAAGACCCATAAACCATCCGTTTTTGGACATGTTTCGTTTGTTTAATTTAAGCATTCTTTCTGCCGAAACAGTGCCTGTTTTTTCAGCGTCTTTAATGATTGCTTCTACATAATCGAGAATTTGTTTTCTCTTTTCATCTATCGCAGATTGTGAAATATATTTGTATGGATCAGTCAGTGGTGTTGCTTTTGATTTGAAACCTTTTTTGAAAATATTGTTCAAAACTTGGCTCATAAATTCAGGCTCTCTTACCGCACCGCCTTTTAAGATGTCTTCAACCTGCAACTCGGTTAGTATTCTGACACCTTGTCTTTCAGGCTGCATAAGTTCTGACATTTTGCGTGCTCTTTCTTTCAATATCGATTTTTGTTCGGGTTTTGCAAACAAATCAACATTTTTCTCAAAATCAGCAAGAGAAATTGTTCTTATTTCTTCTTCAGGTTTTTTCTTTATTAGTCCGAAGAAAATCTTTTTGGGCTGCTTTGGTTTTTTAGGCTCAAAAATCTTACTTGCTAAATCCTTATTTGTGTCATCACCGAGAGCAAACTTTCTGAATGTATCAACAGGAACTTTATCTTCCATAGCATTTTTAGCCATGCTGTTAATCAGATGGTTGTGAACTTCTCTTGCACTCATAGGATTGAGTTTTGTGTTCAAACCGCCTAAGCTGTCTTGCCTATTCATAAATTTAACTATATGTGGCATTGAGAAACAGTAGAAATATATAGATGTAATGTCTCTAAATAAAATTTCAACACGTTCGTCTTTGTTTCTTGCATTGATAGTACGTCCTGAAACTGTTCCCACATCTGTACCCATTAGTTTCCATATAGCATTTTCTTCAAAATTTTGAACTACACGGAGCATTGCATCAGCACTTCCTGAGAAAGAAGGATTTTGTCCATTAGAATTTGCTGTTGTATCGGTAGTTGAAAACTTTGAACGTATATTTGCAATAAGCCCTTTGCCTTTTTGTGCTTTAAAGTTTTCTACAGCATTTATTGAAATGTCTTTTGCCGAAAAAATAGAACGGGCATCTTTTATAGTAAGCTTGCTTTTGTATGGATTTGGAGCTTTTTCGTGATTTGGATCTTTTTTATCCATTTTTCCGTAAATATTTCTTGTAATGGCTTGATTGACCTTAGGCACAACATATCCTATAAACAAGCATGCTGTAATAAGGCTTGCTGCTGTTTTTCCGACAGAATATTTTGCCAGATATTCGGATGACAAACCAATTTTGTTTGCTACATTTTGGATAAAGTTTTTGAAAGGACTTCTTACATTATCAATACCAACATCCGGCATGTTTTTCGGAATTTTTAAGAAAGTTCGTCCTATTTTGTCAAACAATTTTCCGAACATTGTTGCACCAAAAAGCCAGAAAATAGCACCTAATGATTCTTCCGTAACTCTTTCTCTGGCTTCAACAAACCCATCTCTTTTGTATGCTTGATAAGTTCTTCCTCCCGTAACTGTAGCCTCAAGAAGAACAACAGGTAAAATTGCACCGCTTTTATCCAGTTGAGTGATAAATTTTCTCATTGGTGATGCATTTTTTATTATATATTTTGTCGGATTAATCATATTTACAGTAGTTTACCTAGTGTAATTATTCAAAGGTGCCTCAAGATTATTTTTACACGAAAATGTCCAAATAATTAGTGATATTGTTACACTTATTTACATTTTTACACAATTATTTCATACGCTTTCAACGGCTGTCCGGAATTTTTTGAAAGAGAAAATGCAGATGCTTTCTTTCCTGTAGGCGGGTGATTGTAAGATGTTTCAGGTATACCCGGATCTCTGAGTCTGTATATTTCTGCCACTCTTTCGTCAAGGGCTCTGGCACTTTGTTTGTATAAATCAGCTACATAATCCATTTCCGGATCATATATATCCGTAACTTGCTGTGCCCAGTATCTCGCCTGGACTCTGTATGCATCTTGCTCTTCTCTGACAGAAGTATAAGGGTCGTTATCTTTTCCGTGTACAAATTCATGGGCAATATACGCTCCTGTCAGTCTGGGATCTGCATATGTATATTCATCAGTTACGGAAATTTTTCTTTTATTATGTTCATATTGTGCAATATTTGAACGTCCTCCCATTTTAGATGTTTTGTCAAAGGAAACAACAATGTCTTTCATGTCATTTGTGTAACCTTTTGGAAATAGGCCTTTTGCAATTTTTACGGCTTGTGTAAGATTTTTTAGTGCTGTATTGTATTTTTCCTGCCTTGCTTTTTCTGGATCAATACAGGCAACAAGAAGATTTTGGGCATCCAGTAAATTTCTTCTTGCATAATCATAATTTGGCTCTATTGAAAGAGCTTTGTTAAAATATTCAATAGATTTTGAAAACTTGCCGCTTTTTTTGAGGCATTCGCCCAAAAAAGTTATGTTTTCTATATCTGAAGGATTACTTTTTATATAAATTTCGAGATGAGGAACAGCTTCTTTAAATTGATTGTTGTAGCTGTACGCTTTTGCAATATTAAGTCTTGCTGGTATATTGTTCGGATTTACGGCAAGAGCTTTTTTGTACAGTTCTATTGCTTTATCAAAAAGGCCGTTTTGCAGACAATCGTCGGCTTGAAGCTTTATTGAATCATCAACAAGAGTGCCTTTAAATTGTTGCTTATGAATATTTATATTGTTTACGGGAATAAGTGATATCAATTGTTTTTACCGGTATATTGAATGCTTGTTAATATTTTTTTATAAAAAACACAAAAGGCAGAAATTTGCGTTATTATCCTAGAAAGTTTATAAAAATATACAATTAGATTAAAATATATACAACGTTTTTGGTGTATATTTGCTTTTTATACAAAGATTATTTTTTCCGGATTTGTAAAATCCAAAATCTGTTTTTGTAAATACAGTTTTTATACGATAAATTTTTTAATTTATGAGGTTAGAATAATATTCCCAACAAATTCTATATTATGGGTAGGATTAGTTTTTAAGACAGATACAATAAGTCATTTAAGGATAAAACCATGAAAATTTTTTATTTTTGCATGGTCACATTGCTGACCCTGTTTTTGCACCCCGTTGAAGCAAAATCATGCCAAAACGATTTGCCGCAACAAACTGATATTCACAATAAAATTATAAAAACGGCATTTATAAATCAAAAATACGAGGACAATCATTTAAATGCCATAATGGGCACATTTTATGACAATAATGAAATTTTAGAGAATTTTGAACTAAACACAATAAAACTTGAGAAAGGAAGAAGATTCATTGTTGTGTCAGACAGAAATCTTTCCAGTGAGTCAATAAGCGGTATACCTGTTGTATTTGAATCTGTCCAAAAGGAATATTTGGATTACAACAAAAAACCTTCCAAAGTTTGTTTTAAAGGAATTGTAGAAAAAACAAGCAAGCCGAAACTGGCCGGCAAAAGCGGTACGGTTAAGGTCAAGCTTGAAAAAATTACCATAGATCAGGTTACATATCCTGTAGAAGCGGTTATTTCCAAAATAGACAATAAAAAGGTATATTTTAATACTCTTGCGGGTACGGCTATGTATGGGGCAAATCTTGCAGACACTGCGTCTAACGGTACGATACATACGTCATTAAAAGATCCTTGCGGAAATATGATTTGTACAACAGCAAACTCTTATCAAAAACCTTTTATATTTGCCGGTGCTGCGGCAGTGCTTGCTGCGGATCTTCTTATTTCTCCTATTTCTTCCTTGTTTAAAACAGGTAATGAAGTTTCCATACCGCAAAATACTTTGTTTGAAATCAAATTAGATAAAGATATGTACGTTTTGGATTTTTAAGTCAATTATAAAAAATACTGTCTGACTGTATATATAAAAAAGAGCGAGTGTAAATTTATTAGTTTTTTTTATTTTGTTAGTAGTCTTGCATTTGAAAAAATGTAAGCACTCAAACTACATTTATAAGATTTTAAAGAGAGAATGAACTAATTGTTGCTTTTCAGTAAAAAACAGTATAAAACCAAAACACAGGAAGAATTAATAGAACTTGCCAAATTTAATAACCTTGACGCTTTGGAAGAACTTATTAAAAGAAACCAAAGCAGTGTGTATGCGTTGTTTTATTATTTGAGCGGGAATTGTGAGGATATTCTTGATCTCACACAGGAAGCTCTTTTGAAAATGGCTAAAAATATTAGATATCTGAAAGACCCTTCAAAATTTAAATCTTGGCTGAATCAAATAGTGACAAGACTTTTTTACGATTATATACGTGCAAAAAGCAGAAAACTTCAAACTATACCTATTGATAAAAAAGGTGAAGATGAAGAAGACAAGTTCAGCATAAATGAGGTGCCATGCAAAACTTGTACTCCGGAACAAAAAACACTGAATACAGAGTTAAATTGTATAATAGAAAATTCTATTCAAAAACTGCCGGATGCATTCCGGCTGGCGATAGTTTTGAGGGAATTTCAAGGATTGTCATATGAAGAAATAGCGGAAATTACAAATACCAACGTCGGTACGGTAAAATCACGAATTGCAAGAGCAAGAAATAAACTGCAATCAGAACTTAAGAGATATATTGCTTAAAAACGAGGGGTGTAAATGTCAAATAAAATTATCTGTAAAAAAATAGCATCAATGCTTTCTTTGTACATCGACAACAAAGTTTCTCTTCAAGAAAGTTCTTTTATTGAAGAGCATCTTTCAAATTGCAAAGAATGTCAAAAGAAATACTTGTATCTAAAATCATTGATAAAAGACTTAAAAGCATCATACAAACAAGTTCTTGAATTGACAATGAAAAAACAGCAGCAAAAGTTATTTAAAATTAGAGAACATGAAAAATTTCTTGAGAATATCTCGCCTTATGTTGACAATGAACTTGATGCAAAAGAGTGCTTTGAATTCAGAAAATATCTAATGAAATCAAAAAATGCACAGAGAGAATTAAAAAATATATATGTTCTTCAAAAGAAAATGAAACTTGCGTATGACAATACAAAGAAAAGTGTACATACAAAAATTTCAAAAAAAGTAATAAATACTATCAAACACGAGAACTTATCAGAAAACAAAACAAATATCAAAAGAATGTTTTTTTCTCCAAAATCTTTTAAAATAGCCATACTCTCCGGCTTGGTATTGATTGGAGGATATGAGTTTGACCAGCTTGCAAAGCAGTATGACATAAAACCTAAACAAGTTAAGCAAATTATAAAAAAAGAAAAAGCGAACAGCTATTTACACGGCAAACTCAAATTTAGACTGTCCAACCCAAGAATCGATTCAAATACAGCTTCAGAATAAGAAGGATGAGCAAAAACCGTTTTTAGAATATCTTCTGTTTTTAAATTGTTATCAATCATCAAAGAAAACTGATGAATCAATGATGATGCTTCGGGACATACGATATGAGCACCGACGACTTTATCGTTTTGTGATAAAACTTTTACGAATCCGTCAATTTCATCATCAGCAAATGCCTTGCCCAAAGCAGATACAGGGAAAATTGATACTTCGTACTCCGTATTGGCAAGCATTTTTTCTGTCTTCCCAACCCACGCTATTTCAGGATTTCCGTATATGACAGACGGAACAGCCAGTTTGTCAAAGTGAACGGGTTTGTCCTCAACTATAAAATCAACAACGGATATAGCCTGATGCACGGCACTGTGTGCAAGCATCATTTTCCCGTTTAAATCCCCGATTGCAAAAATATTTGAGTAATTTGTTTGAAAATTATCATTGATTTTTACAAATTTTCCGTCTTTTTCAAAGCTTATACCATCAGGGATTACGGGCTCTCTTCCCACAGCACACAAAATCATGTCAGGATTCAAAATTTCTCCGTTAGAAAGTGTCACTGTTTTATTTGATATTTTGTCGACTTTTGTGCCTGTAAAGAATTTTATTTTGCTTTTTTTAAACAGCCTGTCCAGTCTTTTTGAAACATCAATATCCGCATTAGGCAAGAGGGTTTCAGCAAGCTCCGTGAGCGTAACATTTTTGTCCAAAGCACTGAATATCCTTGCCCATTCTGTTCCTATAGCTCCGGAGCCGACTATGAGTACATTTTCAGGCAGTTTCTCGAGATTAAGGACTTCATCTGAATTTAAAATAAATTTTCCGTCAGTTTCAAGACCTTTGATTTGCATTGGTTTTGAGCCGGTGGCAAGAATAATATTTTTGCATTGATAAATCTTACCGCCCGACTCAATGCTGTTCGTGTCAATAATTTTTGCCTGAACATTAACTATTTGAACTCCGTAACTTTGGACAAGTTTTGTCAGCGAATTTTGTAATTTTTGCGTTATTTCATTTTTTCGACTTAAAATTTTTTTGTAGTCATATGATTTTTCTTGAATTTCAATACCAAATTTTTCTGCTTTTTTCAGATTTTTATAAAAGTCACTACAGTGAAGAATTGTCTTTGTCGGAATGCAGCCTTTGTTCAAACATGTGCCGCCTATTTCTTCTTTTTCAAAAAGTACAACAGACAATCCTTTTTGTGCAGCACGTATTGCCGCACTATATCCTGCCGGTCCTCCGCCTATAATACCTAAGTCAAAATTGTTTTCCATATTATTTAATTATGACAATTTATGTGAATTTGGGCAATTTTTATATAAATATTTTTATACCAAAGTCTGAGAAAACAGGTTTTATTTCTTGTTTTTTATACTAAAGTTGTACAAATTTCCAACTTTTTGAGAATTAATATTACCCGTTTGATACTTTAATATGAGAATACAAACAGGGATGTACAACTTTAGGATATGCGAAAGGAGATAATGCGATGGCAATTATCGTTAATACCAACTTGTCTGCTTTGAAGACACAAAACAATTTGACTAATGCTACAAATGCTTTAAGTACTTCTTTAGAAAGAATGTCTACTGGTTATAAAATTAACAGTGCAAAAGACGATGCTGCAGGCTTATTTGTTGCAACAGGTTTAAATACACAAATTAGAGGTTCAAACATAGCCCTTTCTAACGTGGCAACAGGCAACAATGTATTACAGACAGTAGAAGGTGACCTTGATACAATAATGGATCATTTGAATCGTATCAGAGACCTTGCAACTCAAGCAGCAAACAGTGTTTATGATGACGATGCACTTGATGCAATGAAAGCGGAAGTTGATGCACGTATTGAAGAAATAGACAGAATATCGGAAGCTTCAAACTTTAACGGTTTGCAGTTATTGGCTGGTGCTATTACTGATATGAGGCTGCAAGTTGGGGCCAATGCTGATGAAGATGCAAATAGTATTACAATTACAAATGTTTTTGTAAAAACCGACTCAACATCACTGAATATAAAAACAGCTGCAGCAACTGCATTTGACGATGCTGACACAGCAGCAGCTTTTATTGGAACTATGGATACAGCCATAGATACAATCTCAACACGTAAGTCTGCAATTGGTGCTTATATGAACAGACTTGATTCAGCTCAGGCTTCTCTTGTAACCACAATAGAAAATGCTACTGCTGCTTATTCAACAATTATGGACGCAGATATAGCATCTGAATCTGCTGAATATACAAAACAAAGAATTTTACAGCAGACCTCAGCTTCTCTGCTGGTGCAAGCAAATTCATTGCCGTCTTTGGCATTGACATTGATTGCTTCATAACGAAAACAGATTTATTAAAAAATTTGTTAACGATAATTACCGGCCGGAGTGCATGCTCCGGCTTTTTTTACTTTTTTGTTTTTTGCTTTTTAGGGAAAAATTTCAAACCAAAGTATGGAATATTTCAAACTTTTTTAGAATTAAGAACCGCTTTGCAAAGCGATATTATGAATGTGTAGTAAACAGGGTGTTAAAAAGACACAGTCTAAACAGACGGGTACTTGTAACACAGTCTATCAAAATTTACAGGATGTAAATTTTAGGGAATGCCGAAAGGAGAATCGTATGGCAATTATCGTTAACACAAACATTTCTGCGTTGAAAACACGTACAAACTTGAACAACGCAACCAATTCTTTGAACCAGTCATTGGAAAGAATGTCCACAGGTTACAAAATCAACAGTGCAAAAGACGATGCTGCAGGTCTTTATGTAGCAACAGGTTTGGAAACACAAATTAGGGGTTCAAAAGTAGCACAAAACAACATCGCAACAGGCAACAACGTACTTCAAACAGTAGAAGGTGACCTTGATGCAATTCTTGACAACCTCAACCGTATCAGAGACCTGGCAACTCAAGCAGCAAACAGCGTTTACGATACAGATTCAATGAGTGCAATGAAACAGGAAACTGATGCACGTATCGCTGAAATCAAGAGAATTTCTCTTGCATCAAACTTCAACGGTTTGCAGCTTTTGTCCGGTAATGATCCTAACTTACAAGACGGTATGAGATTACAGGTTGGTGCAAATGCCGATGCTGATGCAAACGCAATCATGATTAGTAAAGATATATTTAGCCAAACAGATGCATCAAAACTGGGAACAGGAGTCCAAGCAGGTGATTTAAACGGCGGTGGCGTAATTAATGCCGGTGATTCAGTAGAAGATGCAGCGGCAGTTGCGTTTAATGCAGCTTCTACAGCAGCTGATTTTATCGCTGTACTTGATGATGCTATTGACACAATTTCAAACCGTAAGTCAACAATTGGTGCT
>CALURG010000014.1 GCA_944323115.1 Candidatus Gastranaerophilales bacterium | reverse complement strand
CAATGCATCCGTATTTTGAAGAAAATTCTTACCTGCTTAAGTATTCCAAAACAGAACATGCCGAATCTGTTTCGGAAATTCAACATCCGATAATAAAGACAGTTTTTGAAAAATACGGAATAAAAGGTGTGGATTTCAATTCAAGTGCAGATATCCCATCAGGAACGGGGCTTGCGTCTTCATCAGCTTTTACAGTAGGGCTAATTAATCTTTGTAATGCATATACTGACAAGTACATGAATAAACAGGATATAGCAGATTTGGCGTGTAAAGTGGAGATAGAGGATTTAAAAGAACCGATAGGCAAACAGGATCAATACGCTTGTGCTTGCGGCGGGTTGAATTTTATAGAGTTTTACAAAGACGGTGTTGTTGATGTGGAAAAAATATTTTTGCAGTCAAACACATACCATACACTTGAGAAAAATCTTTTGATGTTTTACACGGGCAAAACCCGTTCAGCCGGAAGCATTCTTGCTGAACAAAAGAAAAATACCACAGATGATGAGGCAAAAATTAAAAACCTTCACAAAATGGTACAGCTTGCTCGTGATTTGAAAGAAGAACTTTTGAAAGGCAATACAAGGGCTATGGGCGAAATTCTTCATGCCGGCTGGATGTACAAAAAAGAACTTGCAAACGGAATCAGCAATCCTGATATAGATTCTGTATACAATCTCGCTTTGCATAACGGTGCAGTCGGCGGGAAACTTCTCGGTGCAGGCGGCGGCGGATTTTTGCTTTTTTACGTGGAAGAACCGTACAGAAACAGGGTCAGACGTGCCTTAAAAGAACTTAAAGAAATAGATTTTAAGTTTGACACAAAAGGTACGAGTGTTGTTTACTATAATAAAGTTGATTTATACAGGAGTGGTGAATGAAAGAGCTGATAAACGGCTATGTAGGGAGATTGACAGCAGCTTTAAACAACCTTGATATTTCGGAAATCGAAAATTTTATTTCTGTTTTAAACAAAGCAAGAGAAAACGGCAGCAGGATTTTTATTATGGGAAACGGCGGTTCTGCACTTACCGCAAGCCATTTTTGCTGTGATTTTAACAAAGGTGCAAGCTATGGATATGATGACAAAAAACGTTTTAAATTTATTTGTCTGAATGACAATATCGCTACGATGATGGCTTATTCAAACGATGTAAGTTATGAAGATATTTTTGTGGAACAGTTAAAAAATTTCTTGCAGCCGGATGATGTGGTGATAGGGATTTCCGGCAGCGGAAACTCTAAAAATGTTTTGAAAGCGATAGAATATGCAAATTCACAAGGTGCAGTTACTGTCGGCCTGACAGGGTATTCTGGTGGAGTACTGAAGGAAATCGCAAAATACAGTGTGAATGGCAATATTGATGATATGCAGATATCGGAAGATATTCATATGATGCTGTGTCACATGATTATGCAGATTGTTTCAAAGTCTGCTGTCTGTGTTAAATAGTTTTTAAAAATTGAAAAAGGGAATACTTATGAAAATACCCGGTTTGATACAGATTGAAAGATGGATAAAACAAACTTTTAGGCGTGGAAACAAAATAATTCTGATAAAAAATAATAAACAAAAAGAATTAAAAAGATGGCAATGGTGTTTTTTTAAAGGACTTGAAATAAATATAAAAGGCGTTTGTAATACAATTATTATTCATGAGCCGTATCAGATGGATTCTCTCAAACGCAAGGGTCGTATTTCAATTTACGGCAACAATAACAAAATTGTTTTTGACGAAAATGCCGGAGGTTGTCCGATACTCCAAGTAGCATCTTCAAATTCAACTTTGTCTATAGGTAGAAATACTGTATTTAATAGTACATGTATACATATGCTGTCAGAAAATCGCAATATTGAAATAGGTGAAAATAGTATGTTTTCTGTTTGTGACATTATGTTCGGCGATGGGCATTCTGTTATTGACAAAAATACTTTAATAACAATAAATATTCCTGAAAAAGATCTCAAAATCGGCAATCATTGTTGGGTCGGATATGGTGCTTACCTTACAAAAAATGCAGGATTGGCAGATAACAGTATAGTTGCAATGGGGAGTGTTGTTACAAAAGAATTTTCTAAAGAAAATGTAATTATAGCAGGTAATCCTGCAAAAATTATTAAAACAGATGTGTCTTGGAATTATGCACAGCCAAGTCAGAAGTTGTGTGAATATAAAGATAATAAAATGTGTGAGATTGAAAAGCATCAAGGAGAAATAAATGAAAATACCGATAATTTATGATGTAGAAAAGTTTTTTCGCAGAGCAAAAGCTGCAATAAAGTTTCAAGAAGAATATATGGCAGAACAGGAAAGAAAAACTCCAGAAGATGCTGATACTTCAGAATTTGAATTTTCTGACCAAGCAATAAAAAAACTTTTGTCAGGAGAATATGAATTTGAAACGGTCTTGGATATAGGCTGCGGAGCAGGTGAACATTCGGATGCTTTTATAAAAGCGGGAAAAAAAGTTACCGCAATTGATTATGGCGATTCTGTCTATTTTAAAGAAAACAAAAATAAAATGAATGTTATAATTGCAGACTTTAATGAGTACGATTTTAAAGATCAGCAATTTGACTGTGTATGGTGTTCTCATATTTTGGAACACCAGCCGAACACAGAGACATTTTTGAAAAAAGTTATTTCTTTGACAAAAGATAACGGAATAATTGCAATTACAATACCGTTTTACAGTGATATTGTGGTAGGCGGACACGTGAATCCTATGAATATAGGTGTGTTGATGTATAATTTGGTGTGCTGCGGTTTGGATTGTTCTCAGGCAAGGATAAAAGCTTACGGTATGAATCGTTCTTTGATTGTACGAAAAAAAATTATTACAGATATGCCTGCATTGGCACATGATTGTGGCGATGTTCAAAGGTTGTGGAAATATTTTCCCCAAAATATTGAAGTTCTGCCCGAAGCAAAAGGCCGAGATTACAACTTTGACGGGAACATTATGAGTTTAAACTGGGACTAGTATAAAAAGTTAATTTTCCCCAAAAAGCTGTTCCTTGTAAAAACGAATATGACTACGAAGCAATAAGAGATTTAGGGCTAAAATTAAGATTTAAAAGGAGAAGTTCTAAATGAACAAAATAAAACAATTTTTGTTTTCAAAACAAAAAGATTCCAAATATAAAATTTATAAGATTTTGGGTATAAAATTTAAATTTAAAAATTTTATACGTTTGACTGAAATTGACTTAAAAAACAAGATTGATGAGCAAGTCGATGAAAAAATAATAAAAATTATGCCTCAAAATGTGCTTAATCTTGTTGCAATACATCTTGCAGAACATTGCAATTTGAACTGCCAGATGTGTGACAATTTTTCACCCGTTGCAGAAAAAGAGTTTGCTGATATTGATATACTAAAAAAAGATTTGACAAGACTTTTTGAATTAACAAACGGAAAAATAAATGAAATCAGTCTTACAGGCGGTGAGGCTGCATTGCATCCTCAATTGAATGACGTCCTTACCATGGTAAGGACAATATTTACGAATGTAAATATTGTCCTACATTCTAACGGTATAATTATACCTTCTATGAAAGAAGTTTTTTGGAAAACATGTGCGGATAATAACATTGAACTTGTTTTAACCAAATATCCTATAAACATAGATTTAAAAAAAATTGAAGATATGGCTGAAAAATACAATGTCAAACTTACATATTTTAACGGTACGGAAACAGTTAAGACCTCATACCACATACCTTTTGATTTGGAAGGCAGACAGGATTCTTGCAAAAATTTTATAAATTGTTTTCATGCAAATAATTGCGTTTACCTAAGAAACGGCAGGATGTATACATGTTCTCCCGCTGCAAATCTCAGACATTTCAACAAATATTTTAACAAAAATCTTCCGGATTGCCCTGAAAATTCAATCAATATATTTGAGGTTAAAAATATGCAAGAAATTATGAATTTTCTAGCAAAACCAATACCGTTATGTCAGTATTGTTATATTTCAAAACGGAAATTTGATATTCCGTGGGCGGTGTCAAAAAAAGACATAAATGAATGGGTAGAAGCTTGAAATTATAAAAAAATCAAAATTGAAAGAATGATAAAAATGCCTAAAATTTCAGTTGTAATGCCTACTTATAATGCAGAAAAATATTTGAAAGAGGCAATGGACAGTGTACTTTCTCAAACTTTTTCAGATTTTGAATTTTTAATTGTTGATGACAATTCGACAGACGCAACACGTTCAATAATAAATTCATACAATGATGAGAGGATAAAACTTATAGAAGGCGAGTGTAAAGGTATTGCAGCAGCCTTAAACAAGGGTATAAAGGCTGCTTGTGGTGAATATATTGCCAGGATGGACGCTGATGATATATCTTTGCCCGAACGTTTTGAGACACAGGTTTCTTTTATGGATAAACATGTTGATACGGGTGTATGCGGTACTGTAACCTACAAATTTGGTGAAGAAGTTGACTCAATTGTTGAACAATTGCCTGAAAATGATGTTGATATAAAAACAAATCTTTTGTTTAATGTACCTCTTATTCATCCAACCGTAATGTTTCGAAAATCTGTATTACATGAAGACAGTATATTGTATGACCAGGATTATTTTTGTGCGGAAGATTATGATTTGTTTTTGAGATTGATTCCTTATACAAAATTTTATAACATTCAAGAGCCGTTGGTTAAAAGAAGAATTCATGATACTAATGCCTCTTTTGTTACAAAAGAAAGAGGAAGCATACTTTTTTTGAAGTCTTTGAAAACATGTTATAACGTTCTTTTGTGTGTTGATATTGATGAGAAAATACTGCCTGTATTCTATTTGTATGGAGAAGATATTGAGCCTTTTTCAAAAGAAGACTTAAAACTTCTTAAACAAACTTTTAAAGAAATCATCAGAAAAACAAATAAATCAAATATTTTTAATATAGAAATAGTAAAAGAAAACTTAACAGGGAAGTTTAATTATTTTTTGGAAAAGAGTTTTGAACACAAATTGATAGACAAAAAATTCTTGAAAAGGATGAGGATGAGTAATATAAAAATTACGCCTAAAAATCTTATTCTGTTGTTTTTTAGAGAATTGACAAGGCCGCTTAGACGAATGCATATCTAACCGTTGGTGTCTGTTCTGTTTGCTTCTTAGTAGGAACTGTATTTGTTATTCTTTGCATTTTCGATAAAAGATTTTTCTTATAAAATATTTTTTGAATATTCTTTGTAAATATTATATAAAATCATTTATTTTTACTGGATTTGAATAATCTTTTGTGAAAGAATATTCAAAGATTTGTTAGTAATTTTTAATAAAATATAAAACTTTAAATATGAAGAAAAATTTTGTATACATAATTTTTAGAGAAGCACTAAGGCCTTTAAATCGTTTGTGGCAAAGAGTTATATCATGGAGAGCAAAAGGCCGTCTGCCCAAAGGTGCCGTATGTCAATTTGATGTCAAAAGAGTTGCTTTTTTCTGCGGATGTCATGACAATCGTTCAGAAAGATACAGAATTGATAATATTATAGAGGCATTAAAAAAATATAACATAATTGCTGATAAATACTATGATTTTAGTTTAAAAGAACTTTTGAAAAATCAAAATTATGACATTCTTGTTATATTTAGAGGTTCTTATGAAATCAGACATCTTGAGCCGGTAGTAAAAATGTTTAAAGAAAAAAACATTCCCATTGTTTTCGACACGGATGATTTGATTTTTGACGAAAGAGTAATGGATTGGTTTGACAGAATAAAGCATGAAACACAAGAGAAGCAGGAAAGATTTAAGAATTCACTAAAAGCATACAAAAA
>CALURG010000013.1 GCA_944323115.1 Candidatus Gastranaerophilales bacterium | reverse complement strand
TGTTATATTTTCCGTATTTTTTCTGAGCTTCCTGAACAATTTTTTCAAATTTGTCCTGATTTTCTTCGGGGATTGAAAATTTAGTTACTTTACCTGTTTTTGCGTCTTTTGTTTCATATATAATTCTGCCGTCAGAAGTTTTTCCTGTTGCAGCAGGCATAAACGGTATTGTTGTATTTGTTGAAATATTTATATCTACCATAGTCTCTATAAATCACGTCAAAATATTTTTTGCCTGTTTGTTAAGAAATATTTATTTAACTTCCCATATTGTGCCTTCTTTGGAATCTTTCAGGACAATATTAACTTCATCCAGTGCAATTCTGATTTTGTCTGCGATATCCCAGTTTTTTTCATCTCTTGCTTCTTTTCTGTAAGCTATTAATTCTTCCATTGAGCTGAAGTCTTTGCCAAGTTTTTCTGAGACGTGTTTTACGGCATTTTTCAATTCATCTTCTGAAAGAGTTGATTTTTCAAAGGTAAAACCGAGTGTAGAAGCTAATTTATAGAGAATTGTAAAAGCATCTTTATCCTCTTTATTTGCTTTGTTTGTAAGTTCAAACAGCACGGCAAGAGCCTTTGATGTATTCAAATCATCATCCATTGCCTCAACAAAAGCTTTATATTCATCAGTTTTCGTAATATCTAAGTCTTCATTAACTTTTGTACGCTTTGCGTTTAGCATACGTTTAACGCCAGCCTGAGCTGATGACAGGGCTTCATCAGAAAATTCAACAGGCATTCTGTAGTGATTTGTAAGAATGAAAAATCTTATTGTATTGGAATCGTATTTTTTCAAAAGCTCGTCTACGGTTAAGAAATTGCCTAAAGATTTTGACATTTTTTCTTTATTAATGGTAACAAAACCGTTATGAAGCCAGTAGTTTACGAACTTACAGCCATTTGCGCATTCTGATTGTGCAATTTCGTTTTCATGGTGAGGGAAGATTAAATCAGCACCGCCGGCATGGATATCAATAGTTTTTCCAAGATATTTTCTGCTCATAGCGGAACATTCAATGTGCCAGCCGGGACGTCCTACACCCCAAGGAGATTTGTAACCGAATTTTTCATCTTTTTTCCACAGTGCAAAATCAAGCGGATCTTCTTTGTGTTCCCCAACTTCAATTCTTGCCCCGCTTTCCAGCTGATCAATCGGCTGTTTTGAAAGCGCACCGTATTGCGGAAATTTTTTAACCCTGAAATAAACATCTCCGTTTGCTTCATAGGCAAAACCTTTATTGATTAAATCCTTAATAATACCTATCATTTCGCCCAGAGTTTTTGTGGCAAACGGTTCAATATCAGGTTTTAATGTGTTTAAAGCTTTCATTGAATTTTCAAACTGTTTGTACCAGTACTGAGAAACTTCTTCGGGTGTTTTGCTTTCTTTCTCTGCTTTTTTAAGGATTTTGTCATCAACATCAGTTACGTTGCGGCAGTATGTAACATCATATCCCTTAAACTTTAAATATCTGTATAAAACATCCCAAGTTATGTAGCATCGTGCATGACCCAGGTGTGCAAAATCATAAACAGTAGGCCCGCACACATACATTTTAACTTTATTCCCGTCAATAGGGGTAAATTCTTCAAGCTTATTTGTATAAGAATTGTGCAATTTCATATTAATATCCCTCTTTTATATCAATTTTATAACAAAAAAAAAATAAATATTAACAAATGTAAATAAAAATAAAATACTTGGCAATTTTATATGTCAAAAATATTTAATAGATATATACGTGCAATATAACTTTATGAAAAGAAAGGAGATTATGATTATGGTAACACCAGTGAACGGTACAGGTAACGGAGATGCTCCAAAGGGATATACCAAAATTAAAATGTATGATGAAAATACTAAAAAGACAGAAACTTATTTTGTTCCCATCGGGAGAAAAATTTCAATAAACGGCGAAACTTTTGATCCGAGCAAAGGTTCAAATAATGAACTTGTTATAAAAGGTAAAAAAGGTCAAAAGAATTTTGATATGATTGGGATTGCTCTGGAACATTTTGATGTAAATAAAGATGGCAGAATTGATGAAAAAGATTCAAAGGATGAAATGAGATTGAAAAATGAAATTGAAAAAGATCCGAATCTTCCAGACGGTTATTTTGTGGATATGTTAGATCCGAATACACCTCGTGCATGGCTTCAAAAAGGTTCTGCTTATCTAAACTTCAGCAAAGAGCATTTAGATGAACATGGCACAAACATATCTATTGATTAGTGACTTATTATAAAGTCTCAAAAATTTCATGAACAGGTTTTAATAAATCTTCAACAGGACAGATTTCGTCAAGCTCAAGAGTTATTGTCGGAATCTGTCTTTCTATGCCTGCGTATGTTCCGAAGCTCCCGGGTGTCGGGTACCCTATGCTTGATTCTACAGGATATTTAATTATTGCCGAAATTTTTTCTGCAATATTTCTGGCAGGACCGTCGTAGTTCACAACTTTGTAAGGAGCATGCAGTGTTAATATTAATTCGGGTTTATATTCTTCAATTACTTCAATAACAAATTGTGTTTCAATTTCGCTTGCCGGTTTTTCACCGCCAAAAAATTGATTTTTTTCTGTTAATTCCCAGTTTTTTGTCGGGAAATTCCTGTTTAAGTCCACTCCGTTTGCGTTTGTTCTTTGCCCGAGCTGCAGTCCGTCCGGATTAAGACAGGGAATAAAAATAAGTTTGTTTATTGGAATCTTTGATTTCGAGGAATGGTAGTTGTTTAAATATTCTTCAATCAAAAATTTTCCCTGCGGTTCATCCCCGTGAAATACCCCGATAATAAGTGTAGAGTGGCCTGTTAATGGTGAAGCGCTGATTAATTTAATAGTGTTACCCAATTTTGTCACATCTGATTTTAAAACAGTATATTTT
>CALURG010000012.1 GCA_944323115.1 Candidatus Gastranaerophilales bacterium | reverse complement strand
GAAGAAACACAAAAACTTCTCGATGACGAAACAGAGTACAAAAAGATGTCAGAAGCAATAAATCCTTATGGTGACGGGCTGGCAAGCAGGAGAATTGTCGAAATCATTCAAAAAGAATTCGGTTTTTAACCGGATTTCGATTAATTCTGTACGGCTTCAAAAATGCCCGGCAAAGAGTCTTGACTCTACGGTATTTGCATAAGACAATATTAGGGGCACAGAAAAGTTTTCAGGGTAAAATGTTCGATTCATTATCAGATAAACTGCAAGAAATCATTAGAAAAACTTCGGGTACAGACAAACTGACAGAAGAAAATATGTCGGATGCCCTAAGAGAAATACGCCGTGCTCTTTTGGAGGCCGATGTAAATTTACGTGTAGTAAAAGCTTTTGTCGCTTCTATACGTGAACGTGCCGAAGGTGAAAAAGTTGTTCAGGGTGTTGATCCGGCTCAACAGTTGATAAAAATAGTAAATGACGAATTGGTAAAACTTCTCGGGGGTAACAACCAGCCTCTGAAACTTGACGGTCATCCTTCCGTAATAATGATGCTTGGCTTGCAGGGGTCGGGAAAAACCACATCCAGTGCAAAACTTGCAGTGAAATTAAAAAAAGAAGGCAAAAATCCTTTGCTTGTTGCTTGTGACGTGTACAGGCCCGCTGCAATTGCACAGTTAAAAACACTTGGACAGCAGACAAACACTACGGTCTTTACTATTGAAAATTGCAATGATGTTCAAAAAATTGCACAAGATTCTATAAATTTTGCAAAAGAAAACGGATTTAATGTTGTAATTCTGGATACGGCCGGCAGGCTGCAAATCGATACGGAGATGATGGCAGAACTTTTGATTTTGGACAGAACAGTTCAGCCTCAGGAAAAACTGCTTGTTATCGATGCGATGACAGGTCAGGAAGCCGTAAATGTAGCGGAAAATTTTAATGAACAGCTTGAAATTACCGGTCTTGTGCTGACAAAACTTGACGGAGATTCAAGAGGCGGTGCGGCACTGAGTGTTGTTTATTGTACGCAAAAACCTATTAAACTTACCGGTGTGGGCGAAAAACTCGATGCTTTGCAGGATTTTTATCCTGACAGAATGGCTACAAGAATTCTTGGAATGGGTGATATTGTTTCGCTTGTTGAAAAAGCACAGGAAAATTTTGATGCAAAACAGGCTCAAGAGCTTGAAAAGAAAATGAGAAAAGCGGAATTTTCCTACAACGATTTTCTTAACATGCAAAAACAGATGAAAAATCTCGGTTCTATTGATCAGATACTCGGAATGCTTCCTATACCGGGACTCAAAAAAGATGACAGACAAACGATTGCTCATGAAGGTGAAAAACAGCTAAAAAAAATAGAAGCATTTATACAAAGTATGACACCGGATGAAAGAGACAATCCTTCTTTAATAAACACCAGCCGTAAAAAACGTATCGCAAAAGGCTGCGGTATGGAAATACATGAAATAAATCAATTTATAAGCCAATTTGACCAAATGAGACAAATGATGAAAGGCTTTTCAAAAATTTCTGATAAAGTTAAATCCGGAAAGATGAAATTGCCCAAACTGCCTAAAGGCTTTGGCGGAAAAAACAGGCTTCCTTTTTAATTTTTTAAATCAATTATACATTTCAGGCAGGTTTTTATTTAACGGTTTTTTTTTGCATTGCGGAAAAAAATGCAGTATCTGTTATCGTAAAAATTTTAGGACAAAATACACAAAAATTTTTTGATGATAAAATAATTATTAATGAAAGTAAAATAAAAAGGAATTGAGAATGTTAGAAAATAATCCGACTCTTAATGCAATAAGAAATACAAGAATTCAAAAGCTTACCGAACTTGCAGACAAAGGAATAAATCCGTATCCTTATTCTTATGACAAAAATGCATCGGCAAAAATGCTGCAAGAAAAATACAAAGACCTTGCCGCAGGCGAAGAAACAAATGACGAATATTTTGTTGCGGGAAGGGTTATGGCAATCAGAAATACAGGCATGTTTATTGACTTGATGGATTCTTCCGGAAAAATCCAAATCTTTTCTCATAAAGAGAACATGGATATAGAAAAAGTAAAAACTCTAAAACTTGTAGATATCGGTGATATTGTGGGTTTTCAGGGAACAATAAGAAGAACTCCCAGAGGTGAATTAAGTATAAAAGCCACAAATTACAAAATTCTTTCAAAATCACTTCTTCCTCTGCCAGAAAAATTTCACGGACTGACTGATGTAGAAACAAGATACAGACAGCGTTACGTTGATTTGATTATGAATGAAGATGTTCGTGATACTTTCAGAAAAAGAAGTATGATTATACAAAAAATACGTGAATATTTGGCAAAAGCCGGATTTCTTGAAGTTGAAACGCCAATTTTGCAAACAACTGCTTCCGGAGCAAACGCAAGGCCATTCACAACACATCACAATGCACTTGATATGGATTTGACATTGAGAATAGCATTGGAATTGTACTTGAAAAGGCTGATTGTAGGCGGGGTGTCCGAAAGAGTTTATGAAATCGGAAGATGTTTCCGAAATGAAGGTATCGATACACGACACAATCCTGAATTCACCATGATTGAACTTTATCAGGCATACGCTGATTACAACGACATGATGACATTGACAGAAAATATGGTTGCATATGTCGCTCAAGAAGTTCTCGGCACGCTGAAAATTAAATACGGTGAAAACGAAATAGATTTGACTCCTCCTTGGGACAGAAAAACAATGCTCGGTTCCATTAAAGAAGCAACAGGCGTTGACTTTATGGAAATTTATGACGCAAAACAAGCTGTGGAAGCTGCAAAAAAACTCAATGTCTCCGTTGACGATGATATGAACTGGGGTCAGGTTGTAGAAGCTGTTTTTGAAGACAAAATTGAACCTTCTTTGATTCAGCCGTGTCACATTATTGACTATCCGAGAGAAATATCTCCGCTTGCAAAAGTGCACAGAGACAATTCCAGACTGACGGAAAGGTTTGAAACCAGAATAAACGGCTGGGAATTGGCAAATGCTTTCTCTGAGCTTACTGACCCGATTGACCAAAGAAGCAGATTTGAAGCACAGGCTTTGGCCAAAGCCAACGGTGATGAAGAAGCTATGGAGCTTGATGAAGACTTTATTACTTCTCTTGAATACGGCATGCCGCCTACAGGAGGTATGGGTATGGGAATTGACAGGCTTGTTATGCTGTTAACAAATTCTCAAACTATCCGTGATGTAATAGCGTTTCCTACAATGAGACCTTTGGAAAACAAATAGGATAAAACAAATTTCTTTAACGGTGCAGATTTTTCTGCACCGTTAATGTATGTTCAAGAGTGTTCTTACGAAGGTCAGAACTATGCAAACAGGATACCTGTAATAAATATGGCAAGATTCTGAACACAGCAAAATTTGTGCCGCCAAGCCTTATCAATGCTTCAGAATGACACTTGTCTGAAAATATTATAGAACAAAACCTTGTCTGACCTTGTTTTTGCCGGGCATGCTCAAAGGTGTATACGAAGCGATTGTTTTGCAGAAATTATACCATCCAGGAATTTGTATCAAAATAAAAATCAAAAGGGTCTTTTTTGTTGAAATACACAGGCAGGCTTTGAGGAATTTCTTCCTTGTTTTTTGTGTATGATATTCCGACAAGAATAGTTTTTTCTCCTGTGAGAGGGTTTATTGCACTTGCTTTTACATAATTTGTGTCGTTTATTTTCTTTACATATTGCACTTTCGCATCTACTTTGGCTCCGTTTGTTTTAAGTTTTTCAATTCGTCTTTTTGATACGCAAGTGTAAAAAACAAGACTGAAAAGAGCACTGAATGCGACAAGAAAAGAAATAACAGGTATATCAAATTCTGCATTGTTCCCTACAAAATGTCCCGTATAATCCACAAAATCATCGAACAATACAGAAAGCAATAGAGACATACAAAAACTAATAAAAAGATAGTTGTTTTGAACCGTTCTGTACAAAATTGCTTTTAGTCCGACAGGAGCTTTTTCATAATCCAATTTTTTGTCAATTATTTTCGCTATAGGCATGATAGAGTACAAAATCAGCCATATAAAAACAGTTTCAAATCCCAAAATATAATTGCCCGAGCGAAATGAATTACCTATGGCAAAAAAAGCAAGACCAAATGTCAAAACTATACACAACAGGTTTTTGTCAGACATAAATTATCCTCAATTTTTCATTGTAAACTCGTTAGCTTTTTGATTTTTGTAACTCATAAGACATCTTGCAAGCTGGTCAGGGCAGCTTGTCTGTTTGTCGCCGCATTTTATTCCTTTAAGCCTTGAAATTACTTCATCAGCTTTCATTCCTCGTATAAGGCTTTTTATTCCCTGCAAATTTCCGCTGCATCCGCCGATAATTTCTGCATCTTGAATGATGCCGTCTTTTATTTTTACACTCATAAACCTGCTGCAAACACCGGAAGGTCTGTATTGAATAATTTCTTCGTTTTTTTCTATAACTGTTTCTGACATAGTTAACCTATTCTTTCTAATATTTTTTTTACTTTGTCTTTTTCTTCGGACGGGATATCAAATTTCAGATAGTCTTCATAATATTCTTTTGCATCATCCATATCTCCCCGTGCCATAAACAGCATTCCGAGCCTTTTGTAGCCTAAAGGGAATTTTTCGTTAACGGCAATACTTTTTAGCAAATTAGAAACTGCTTTGTCTATTTCATCGTTTGCTTCATATGCAAGAGCCGTCTGATAATAAATAAGTTCATTATCTTCTATATATTTTAAGACTTCTTCAAAGTTTGCAATTGCACTGTTGTAGTCACCCAGTTCAAAATATATCATCCCCAAATCCCAATTTGCATCGTAATTTTTTGGTGCAAGTTCGAGAACGGAGTCCAAAGCGTCTATTGCATCATCATATCTTTTGTCTTCAATATAAATTCTGCCAAGATAATGCCTTAGTGCAACATTGTCAGCAACAATGGCGATTGCCCCTTGCAAAAGCTCTATTGCGTCCCAAAGGCGGTTTTCTTTGTAATACAAATCAGCAAGATTTATATATGTTTCAACAAGTTTATCGTCCAAAAACAGTGCTTTTTTGTAGAACTCTTCGGCTTGATCATTCTTGCCCAAATGTGCATAACAAAGACCGATATTGCTGTACAAATGGGGATTTTTACTGTCTTGCTCGGACAATTTTAAAAATTCATCCAATGCCTTTTCAAAATTTCTCAGTCTGAAAAGATCCATTGCATATTTTAATTGTTCTTCAAATTGTTTTTTATCCATCGTTCATTCCTGCTTGTGTTATAAACTAATTATAAAACGATTTAGCCCCCACAGTGTAAATTGAAAACAATTTTGTATTTATAATTTACAAAGTGTGTGAATGGTATTTTTATTATAAAATTTTATAGGAAAGAATTATGATAAAAAAATTTTTAACAGTTATATTTTTAACATTTGTGTGTACATCTTTGTGCAATTTTGCTGAAGCTGTTCCTGCTGACAATGTGAAAATGGTCAGAGTCGGAATAAGCAATTCAAATTTTAAAGAGTATTACTTCAATAATATTTCTGTTACTGCAACCGACAGTTTTCGTGTTACAGATAAAAAAACAAACAGTGTTATTGCCGATTTTGGTGCGGACGAAAATATAAAAATAACAATAAAAAACAACCAGTTTTCAATTTTTCAGGATACGACAGAAATTGCTTCAAACATAACTGGCCCCGTTTCGATTTCGTCAGAAAACGGTTTTGTATCTGTTACGAATCTTAAAAGAGCAGGGAAACCGGCTCTTTATAGAGGAACTTTTGAAATTACCAAAGTTCCGAACAAAAACGACCTGTTTAACGTAATAAATCTTTTGGATTTACAGTCTTATCTTAGAGGTGTAGTGCCAAATGAAATGCCTGTCCGTTTTGGGGATGAAGCATTGAAAGCACAGGCAGTATTGGCAAGAACTTATGTTTTGAAACCGAGAGAAAATAATTATCACAACTTTGATGTATGTGATTCAGTTGCATGCCAGGTTTATTACGGTGCAAATACGGAAAAACCGGCCTCAGACAAGGCTGTTGAAGAGACAGAAAATATTGTCGCAATGCATGACGGAGAACCGATACTTGCTTTGTACAGCTCAACCGCCGGCGGATATACGGAAAATTACGAAAACGCATTTTCGACTGATTTTGGCAACGGAAACAGAATGTTTCCCGGACTTTCAAAGCCTTATTTGAAAGGCGTGCCGGACAACCCTGAAACTCCTGCATTAAACAGTGAGGCGGATGTAAAAAAATTCTACACGTCTACTCCGGAAACTTTCGACAATGAATCACCTTATTTCAGATGGACAAAAGAATGGACTGTTGATGAACTGGAAAATATTTTGAAAAAAACACTAAAAACCCAGTCTTCTACAGGTTTTGTAAAACCCAGACTTGAAAATCCCGCAGATTTTGGCCACTTGAAAGAAATAAAAGTAATTAAAAGAGGGGTTTCGGGAAAAGCAATGTCCTTGAATATAATTACGGACAAAGGTACTTTCAATGTACAAAAGGAACTCCCGATAAGACGTGTCTTCCAAAAAGACAACATAGGTCTTCCTTCTGCCAATGTTATTTTTGAATTTAAAACTGAAAAAACAAAAAATAATCCTTTAAAACCCATACAAAAAGTAGTTGCCTATGGCGGCGGATTCGGACATGGAGTCGGATTGAGCCAGTGGGGTGCCGGTTCTATGGCAAAAAGAGGCTTTTCTTACGGTGAAATTATCCAGCACTACTATAAACATACTTCCATAACCACATATCCTGTTACACTTTGTGTTCAGGATGGAAAAGACACCGCAGTGCAGACTTTTTATACAAAGAACAAAAGTGCTTCGCTCGTAATTGACAACAAATTTCAGTTTACGAAGCTGACAGTGGTTATTAACGGCCAGGAGTTGAAGGCGGAAATTGTCCCGACATTGTTTAAGCCTGAAAAAATAGATTTGACGCCGTACATAAAAGAAGGCGAAAACAAGATAACTTACATTCTTCCGTACTGGGAAACCCACAAAAAACCCGTAAAATTGTATGTTGAAATCAAAGAGGCCAGAAATGACTGAAGAAAATATAAATTCTAAAGAAATATCTGTTTCGACACAGCATGCGGCAAAAACCCAGAGTCTGCTTAAAGCAGCTTGGATAATAGCTTTTGTTACTATAATCAGCAAACTTATAGGTTTTTTGAGAGATGTTGTAATTGCAAACTTTTACGGTGCAGGCATGGTATCCGATGCATATTTTTACGCTTACCAGATACCGGCTATTGCTATTATTTTGCTTGGCGGAATAGGAGGGCCTTTTCACAGTGCGGTTGTATCGGTTTTTTCAAAAATGATACCGGATTTGAGCAAAAAAGTACCCGAGAATGTAAATAAACTTTTTAACACATTTTTAACAAGCTCTTTCCTTGTTTTCCTGGCACTTGGTGTTTTGGTATTTGTTTTTTCCGATGTAATAATGAAAATTATTATAGCAAACGGTTCAGCACAGCTTATCCACCTGGCTTCGCTGCACTTGAAAATAATGGCACCGGTGCTTGTCGTAGGCGGTGTTGTCGGAATATATTACGGTATTTTGATTGTTTACAAAGAGTTTTTGATTCCGAATATTTCTCCGATTTTGATGAGTGTTGCAATCATTGCAATTATATCTTTAGTCCGGCATGACAATTCGGGAATCATGCTTGCACTTGCTACAACGGTAGGTGCATTGTGCCAGTTTGTCTACCAGCTGCCAAAATTAAAATCTCTCGGGTTTAAGTTTCGTCCGAACCTGGATGTTTTTAACAATCCGCAGTACAAAAATATTTTGGAACTTTTGTTTCCGGCAATCTTAAGTTCAACAGTCGGCCAGGTATATATATATGTTGATATGTTCTTTGCTTCTCAACTGCAAGAAGGGGCATGGTCTGCTATCGGATATGCAAACAGGTTGTTTCAATTTCCTGTAGGTGTTCTTGTAACAGCGTTTCTTGTTCCTTTGTTTCCGATATTTTCGAAACTTGTCGGAGAAAAGGACTATGACAATATCAGATATTATTTCAACAAAGGTGTTGGTCTTCTAAACTTTGTGGCTTTTCCTATTTTGGTTTTGATTATACTTTTGTCCACAAATGCAATTCAATTGATTTTTCAAAGAGGTGCTTTTAACGAAGTTGCGACTATGATGGTGTCAGAGGCTTTGTGTTATCTCTCGGTGTCAATTATCTTTTATGTCTTTAGAGATTCGATAACAAGAGTCTTTTATGCATTCAATGATTCCAAAACCCCGTTTTTGGTGGCACTGTCTTCCATTGTAATAAAATTTATCTTGAACATGTTATTTGTAAAACAACTGGGCATTGGAGGTATTACTCTTTCGACCTCCTTTGTTACACTGATAAACGGTTTTTGGCTGGGACTTTTAATCAAAAAGAAAATGCACATGGATTACGGAATATATTTTAAAAACCTTTTAAAAATGGCAGTAATTTCTGTTGCCGCTTATTTTGTATGTCTTGGTGCTTACAATCTTTGGGATAAATATTTTGAACCTACGCAGCTTCTGTTGTGTATAAAAATAATTTTGATTACGATTCTTTGTGCGGTTGTTTACAGTATTTTTGCCGCTATAGTAAAAATCCCGTATGTGTTTGAATTGTACGGAAGAGTGAAGGGTAAACTGAACAGGACAATAAACCGTTAAATAGCATGTTTTGCCGCTTTTTGCTAAATGTTAAAAATTTGTTACAAAGTTAATTAAATTTCTCTATATTATTTTAAACAAACAACTCAATTATTAAAAAAACAATTTACTTTTTTTGGTTTAAATAGAGACATGTGGTCTTCACAGAGTCAAAAAAAATGATATAATATAAAAACAGAGAAAAAATAAGTGTTCTCTTTACCCTTAATTTAAAATGTAAAGATATCGTTTACAATAGATGAAAAAAAGTCAATTATTTTAAAAATAAAGTTTTTATTATATATGTAGGAATTTTTTAAAGTAGGTAATGTCGGAGGAAAGACATGACAATTAGTGTGAACTCAAGAAAAAAACAAGCAAAAAAATCATTTGAAGAATTGTTAAAAGATTTAAAAACAAGCAATTCTGAAAAAGTCAGATATAATGCGGCTCGAGTTCTTGGTGAAATAGGTGATTCCCAAGCTGTTGAACCGCTTATTGATGTCTTGAAAAATGACAAAAACGGTTCGGTTCGCCTTTATGCAGCAAGAGCTCTCGGTGAACTCGGAGATGTAAACGCTACTATTCCGCTTATCGAGTCTTTGAGAGAAGACAGAAACGTCGATGTTCGTGTACGTGCTGCTCGTGCTCTCGGTCGTCTCGGCGGAAAAGAAGTTGTTGAACCGCTTGTTGAAGCACTTAACGACGAAAACCCTCAGGTTTGTATCACTGCTACCGATGCTCTTATCGAAATCGGTGATGTTGCTACAGATGCTCTTATGGAATCTTTGGATCACGAAAAAGTTAACGTAAGATGCGATGCAACAAGAGCACTTGGCGAAATTGGAAACCCGAAAGCAGTTGATAAAATTATCACTATGCTGAACGATGAATGGGTAAATGTCAGAATCTATGCAGTAACTTCTCTCGGTAAATTAAATGACAAAAAAGCAGTTCCTGCTTTGATTGAAGTTATGCAAAACAAAAAAGAAAATGATCTTGTCAGAGCCGGTGCAGCTGCTGCATTGGGTGTTTTGAGAGACCAAAGAGCATTGATGCCGTTGAGAGAACTCATTATGGCAGCTGATGAACTTGGTGAACTCGAAGACACAGCTTTGAAATCATTCAAAAAAATCATGGCTGCAAACTGGCAGGCTATTCCCGGTGCTGCACCGCAAAAGAAAGCAGCCGGTGTGTAATCCGGTTTGAAAATGACATTTGAACCAGAATTTAAAAAAGCTTCTTTGAAAAAAGAAGCTTTTTTTTGCGATATAATTTAGTATATTATTCCCGGCTATTCAAAAAATATGCAAAACAAAATCAAAAATTTTTTAGAAAAATATAAATTACTTGACGAAAAAAAAACTTTTCTTGTTGGGTTTTCCGGCGGTTATGATTCAATGTGCCTGCTGGATATTTTGCACAAAATATCTCAAGAAATCGGTTTTAAAATTATTGCATTACACCTAAATCACAATTGGCGTGGTGAAGAAGCCCAAAAAGAACAAGAGAACTGTGAAATTTTCTGCAAAGAAAAAAAGATATCTTTTTGCACGGAAACATTACCTGAAAATACACAAAAAACAGAAACCGCAGCCAGAGAATACAGGCAGGATTTTTTCAAAAATTATTACAAAAAATTCAATGCTGACGGGCTTTTTTTGGCACATACAAAATCCGATAATACGGAAACTATTTTGTACAGAATTGCTAAAGGAACGGGTGTTTTGGGCCTTTGCGGTATACAGGAATGTTCAAGACTTGATTCTTGCAGGATTTACAGGCCCTTGATGGAGTTTTCAAGACAGGATATTTTGAATTACTGTGAAGAAAATTCACTCACTCCAAACAATGACTCAAGCAACGATGATACAAAATATGCGAGAAACTTTATACGGCATGAAATTGTTCTTCGTTTGAAAAAACTAAATCAAAACATTGATGATTCTGTCTTGTGTTTGTCCAAAATTGCAATTTCAGAGCAGAACATTATCAAAGAATACATGTCAAAAGTTAAAGAAGATATAAAAAAAGAAAATGGATTTGACACAAAAAAATTTGTTTCTCTTTCAAAAGATTTGCAAAACAAGTTTATTCTTGAATTTTTGATAGAAAACAATATTGATTACGACTCAAAAAAAGTTGAAGAAATTTATTCTTTTATACAGGAAAATTCAAAAATAAAAGCACAAAAAACTTTGTCTTTGACAACAAATTTGTGGCTGAGTGTTTCAAAAGAGAAAATATATTTAATAGATAACATATTGCAAAAGAAAAACACACTTGAGATAAAAATAGTCAGATGCGGTTGTTATAAATTCAAAAATAAAATTTTCAAAATTGAAGAATACAAAGAAAAAACAGTACCAAAATTTCCTTCGGAAAAAGAAAAAAAAGCGTATGTAAATTTGGATAAAAATTTTGAATTGACCTTGCGGACAAGAAAAGAAGGAGACAAAATCCAGCCGTTCGGGATGTCTGAAAATATGAAACTGAAAAAATTGTTTATAAACAAAGGGGTAGATAAATTTGAAAGAAATGATATCATGCTTTTATGCAAAGGTGATGAAGCCCTTTGGGTGCCCCAAATTTGCCTCAGTGAAAAATTGAGGGTAAAAGATATTCCGACACACATAATCAGCGTAGAAGACAGGTAGACTTATGTTAGAAAAAAGAGTTGAAGATTTAAAAATTTTGTTTTCGCAGGAACAAATTGAGAAAAGAACAAAAGAACTTGCTGATGAAATAAACAGGGATTTTGGTACGAAAAAAGATTTGACACTGATTTGTGTATTGAAAGGTTCAAGCATTTTTTGCTGTGATTTGTCAAAATATCTTAAAATGCCCGTTCAAATGGAATTTATCCGGGTATCAAGCTACGGAAATGAAAAAGAATCTTCAGGCAGCGTTCATGCAATGGATTTGACTCTTCCGAATCTTGAAAACAAAAATGCTTTGATTGTTGAGGATATTATTGATACCGGCTACACAATGCAGTTTCTTATGGACATTCTTTGCAAAAGACACAAGCCCGAAAATTTAAAAGTAGTCACCCTTTTGAATAAAAAAATTGCAAGAAAAACCGATGTTGAACCTGACTATTACGGTTTTGAAATCGATGACAAATTTGTTGTCGGATATGGATTGGACTACGAAGGATATATGAGAAACCTTCCTTTTATCGGCTATTTTGAATCTTAATTTAAAAATTATGCAGCGGGTACGTCATTGTTCAAAATAGAAGAAATTTCTTTTTGTCCTTCTTTGAGGACATCTCCGTATTTTTCAAAAAATGTGCCGCCTCTTTGAACAGCTTTTAAATCCGCTTCGGCAATAATACACAGCATCTCAAAGTTGTTGCCTTCTTTGAGCGTTTGTGCAAATTCTTTTGCGGAAGTTATACCTTTATTGTATCTTTCAAGCCAGTCATGATTTTTTATTAAATTACATATTTTTATCTTTTCATTTTCAGGTATTTCAATTTTGTTTAAAATAAAATATGCATCTTTTGCCGAACATGCCGGATGTGATTTGTCAATTTCGCCTTCTTTTTTTGTAATATCATGCATCAAAACAGCTATTTCTATAGCATATTTGTCATTTTCGGGTAATTTTTTGAAAGCAGGATTTAATAAAACTCCTTGAAGAACTTTTAATGTATGAATATCTACACTGTAGCTGTGGGTGTGGTGTTGTATTTTCCCGGCAATCGTATACAGTTCGGGGAAAATCTCTGCTATGATACTCAAACATTTTGAGATATTCGGGTAATTTTCTATATATATTTTGTTTTGAGAAACAAATCTTTTTACATAATGATAGATATTGGAATAAGCCACTATTTCATCATGGTCAATATTTTCTATGGAAGGATATCCTCTCAACGAAGTAAAATCCTGATGTTGTTCCAGCACAAAACCGAAAAAACCTGTTATATCGTTTTGTTTGTTTTCATCAAACAAAGAAAGAGCTTTTTTTATATCTGATATAAATTCTTTTCTTTCATAGTACAACTTTATAGAGAAATTCTCAGACTCTATATCCGCATTCAAAAACTCTCCGTCGGATTTTGCCAATTCCTGCAAGGCTGCATATAATTTTTTTGTTTTTTCAAGAGCATTCATAAGAATATGATACCATTATATCCAAAACTTTTTAATGAACCAAGAATCTGAAATATATGTAGATTGAACTCATCACAAGCGAAACAAATGTGATACCGGCACCATATTTCAAGTATTTCATAAACGAAATCGGTTTTCCGTGAGCGGCTGCTGTTTCAGAAACTATAACGTTTGCCGCAGCACCGATTATTGTCATGTTTCCGCCAAGACAAGCACCCAAAGACAAACACCACCATAGAGGATGTGCATAAGCCGCACCTTCAACAAGTTGTATTTGATAAATCATAGGTGCCATAGTTGCTGTATAGGGTATATTGTCAACAAAACCGGATAAAATGCCCGATGCCCACAAAATAAGCATTGCCATAGCGGATTCATTTCCGTTTGTCACATCAAGAATCCATTTTGCCATGATAGAAATACCGCCTGCGGCTTCAAATCCGCCTATTATTATAAAAAGCCCTATAAAGAAAAATATCGTGTTCCACTCTATGCCGTTTAATACTCTTTTCGGGCTTTCAAAAATCATCAAAAAGCTTGCTCCGGCAAGTGCAATAACATATGACTCAAGATGAATCACGTCATGCAGAACAAAACCCAAAATCACAAGTAAAAGTACAATTGATGAACGCAAGGCAAGTTTTTTGTCAGTGATTGTATGAGAGTTGTCCAAATCCGCAACTGCTTCCATTTTTTCTTTTGAAGCAACAAGATCTTTTCTGAAGCATAGCCAGAGTATGAACAGTGTTACAATCATTATCAACGCTACTATATCCGTTAACTCAAGTAAAAATGTCATGAAAGTAAAACCTGCTTTGCTTCCGATAATAATATTGGGCGGGTCGCCTATCAGGGTGGCTGTTCCGCCGATGTTTGATGCAAGTATTTCCGTAATGAGATATGGCACAGGGTTTATGTCCAATTTTTTGGCAACCAAAAATGTCACCGGAACAACAAGGATGACAGTTGTCACATTGTCCAAAAAAGCTGATGCTACTGCGGTAAACAAACCCAGTGCAACCAAAATTTTAACCGGGTGGCCTTTCGTTTTTTTTAAAAGCCCGTTTGCTATCCATGTAAAAATTCCGCTTTTGCTGGCAATGCTTACAATAATCATCATGCTTATCAAAAGAAAAATTACGTTGAAATCAACAAAATTTATAAAATAATGCGGGTCAATTACAGCTTCATGACCTTTGGACTGTGCCAGCAGCCCCAAAATAAGAGTAATAGCTGCACCAAGCATCGCTACGGTGACTTTTGAGATTTTTTCCCATGCAATAAATATATATGCAACAACAAGAATAGTTGTTGAAATAACCAGTGCATTCGCTTGAATAAAGTTTGAAACGATTTCCATATAAACTCCTGTGGAAGTGTATAAATATGTACTGATTTTAACATAATCCTTTTAAATTTGTAATTGTACCTTGTTTTTGAGATAATTTTTTTACTGCACAGAAATAGAGAGAGAATTATGGGATTGTTGGAATTTTTTAAAGAACCGCAGGTTGTTGAAACTATTAAAGATGAAGCACAAATCAAAAAAACATATTCTCACTTCAGATTGAGAATGTTTTATTCTTGTTTTATCGGATATGCAATGTTTTACCTTTGCAAAAAGAATATAGCAGCTGCACTGCCTTCAATGAGTAAAGATTTAGGTTATACGAACCTTGAACTCGGTGTGATAGGCAGTTCTTTATATCTTACTTATGCAATCGGAAAGTTTGTAAACGGAATGATTGCAGACCGTTCGGATGTCAGGAAATTTTTGCCGACAGGTCTTATACTTGCAGGTTTGGCAAATATATTCTTTGCTTTGAGCTTTTTTGTTTTTACTCCCGGTAAATTTACCTTCTTCGGACTTCCGAGTGCAACCATTCTTTTGTGGGTTTTGGCATTTTTCTGGGGATGTAACGGATGGTTCCAGTCGATGGGATTCCCCCCTGTAGCAAAAAGTTTGACATACTGGTTTTCAAATTCCGAAAGAGCTACCAAATGGGCAATGTGGTCTACTTCCCACCAGACAGGAACTTTTCTTGCGGTAATTTTATCAGGATTTTTGATAGCACATTTCGGCTGGCAGGCAGCATTCTTTATTCCAGGTATCATGGCTATTTTGATAGCATTCTGGCTGTTTAATCGTCTCAGAGACAAGCCGCAGACTATCGGGCTTCCTGATATTGAAGAATACAAAGAACCGGAAAAAACTAAAGAATCGGCAAAGACACAAGATGAAGATGACGGAATGTCTTATATTCAGATTCTTATAAAAAATGTTTTGACAAACAAGGCCATATGGGCCCTTGCTATGGCATATGTCTTTGTTTACGTAATCAGATTCGGAACGGAAGACTGGATTATCAAATATCTCGTGGAAGCAAAAGACAATTCGCTTGAGCTTGCGTCTATGAAATTGGCATGCCTGCCTTTGTTCGGGTTCTTTGGTACAATATCAGCCGGTGTAATTTCCGACAAAATCTTTAAAGGTGCCAGAGCACCGATTAATGTAATTTTCCTTGTCGGTGTAATTTTGTGTATGACAGGACTTTACTTCAACGGAACAGGTGCGAATTTTATTGACTCGGCATTTGCTGCACTCACAGGAAAATCAATGGTTGATGTTTTGAAAATCAACGGTTCCGGAGTGATTGATATTCTGCTTATCGGACTTTCAGGCTTTTTCACATACGGCCCTCAAATGCTTATTGGCGGTGTTTGTGCAATAGAATCAAGCTCAAAGAAAGTTGCTTCAGCCGTTACCGGGTTTACCGGTACATTCGGATATGTCGGTGCAATGCTTTCCGGTCTCGGTACAGGGCTTGTTGTTGACCATTTTGGATGGAATGGTGCACTTGCGTTCTGGGGATTGTCCGCATTGGTTTGTGCATTGATCTGTCTGCCGATGTGTTTCAAGAAGAAAGAGGCATAGTCTGTCTGAAATAATGTGTGGTCAGCGGTATTTTGCTTTTTTCTTATCGAAAGCGACAAATGCAACACCGGCATAGACAAATTTGTTATTAAAAAAAGGCTGTTTATAAGCAGTCTTTTTTTATAGACAATAAAACTAACCGGCATATTTGTTTTTAAAACAAATATTTCGGATATAGCAAAAATCTGTTCAAAAATAACATCAAAACCGGAATCAGGCAGTCTTACCCGAAAATTTCAATGCTTTTTCATAAGCGATTACTTTTAAAAAGTTATTTTTCAATACGTCTGATAGTGACTTGTCACTTGTTTTTAAACAATTTTCTTTTATATCCGCATATTTTTTCATAATTTACCTAATCCCGTGTAACCCTTGTCTTCTTAAGCCTCCCTCACCCGTTAGCAGCGGAGTGTGCAGACAAATGTTCACATATACTGTTTCGACTAATTTTTTGAGAAGGAATTAAATTATACCACAAAAAACTTTTTTTGTTAATCAGCAAATTCAAATTCAATAATTTTTTCCGGTCCAAAAACTTTCCAATCGTCCGAACCGTCAACAGACGATTTTATTACGGAGTTGTTTGCACAAACTATATTTTTAAGCTCAACACCGTCTTCAACAACAACACTGTCCCAAAGAATAACGTTATCCAAAACGGTATTTTCGCCTATTTTGCAATTATTTCCTATTATAACATTGTTTTTGAATACGGCTGTCTCAGCAACTTGAACTCCTCTGCCTGCTGTATAAACCGTATCGTATTTGCGAACAACATCGGAATTTGGAATCATAACTTTCTTGGACAATGCATCAATATTTGATTGTATATATTGGCTTATGGTTCCTATATCCGACCAGTATGAGTATATTCTGTATACATTAATTTTTTCACCCGCCTCCATAAGGGAAGGAAAAACGTCTTTTGCAAAGTCATAGACTCTGTTTTCGGGTATAAAATCAAAGATTCTTTTGTTAAAAACATAAATTCCTGTGTTTATAAAATTGCTTTTTGCCTCGTAAATAGGCGGTTTTTCCTGGAATTCTTCTACCGTAAAGTCTTTTGAAGGAACAACAACTCCGTATTTAGAAACTTCATTGTGTTCAACGGCAGATATAGCCATTGTCGCAATACATCCGCTTTTTATGTGGGATTGGATTATTTTTTCCAAGTCTGCATCATGCAGCCCGTCAGCACTGAGCACAAGAAAATTATCCGTATCTTCAAAGAAAAATTGGCACTTTTTTACACCTCCGGCGGTGCCGGAAAGTTCTGTTTCATGCAGAAATTTAATATCTATATTTACAGGAGAGTTTTTGTCTTTATATCTGGTTTGGATTTTTTCGGCAAGGTAATGAGTGTTTGCGATTACGTGTTCTATGCCGTAATTTTTTAACTTTTGCAGCAGTATGTCCATTACCGGTTTGTTTGATACCGGCACAAGCGGCTTGGGTATTTTTTGTGTAAGCGGTTCAAGCCGTGAACCTACTCCCGCTGCCATTACCATCGCTTTTTTTATCAAAGCAAATCCTCTCAATAATTTTAACTGGCTTTCTTAGAATTGTAGTATAAATCCGTTTTTTTGTACATTTTCAAAAATAACTTTTAACATTTATTTCACAATTATTTTAAATTTGGTGATAGAATATATAAACACAAACATTGAAAGGATTTTTATGTTGGATTTGGCACAAACATATGAAGTTGTTATATTTTCAGTCGGAGATACAAAAGCCGGTACAAAAATGGGTAAATTACAGCTCAAAAACTTGTCCGATGAAAGTTTGTTGAACTGCATTTTATGGGAAGAAGCCCTCAACAGACTCGATGCAAAAATATTCAGAACCGGAAATTTGGTAAAAATTCTCGGCGGTTCATACAACGAGAAATACAACAATTGTCTCATATCAAGTCTGGAATTGGTAAAAGAAGCTAAAATCGGGCTTGATAAAGAAGAAAGAGAAAATCTTTTTTCATCAATAGTTGAATATACCAATGAAATAACAAATGAAAATTTAAAAAAATATGTAACGGAATTGCTGTTTGAATATGAAGAAAAATTTAAAATAGCTCCTGCTGCCAGACTTATGCATCACAACTATCTCGGGGGGCTTGTTGAGCATACATATGAATGCTTGAAAATAGCTGAATGTCTTTTAAATACTTTGTATAAAAAAACAGATAAGTCTGATGTTTATGCAGCCTGCATATTGCACGATTTTGGCAAAATATTTGAATACAAAATAGACCCGGAATCGGGATTGATTGAGTACGATGAAGATTTTCCGAAAGAATGGATTACACATTCACAGTGGGGCTTTTCAAATTGCATGACAAAAGGTTTTATAAATGTAGCAAGAATGATAGCAGCACATCACGGAAGAACCGAATGGGGTGCAATAATAGACTTGGGAGAAAAAGATTTGGAGCCTTCATTGTATCTTTTGCATCATATAGATGATTTGAGTGCAAAATTCGGAAAAACTGCTGTTTCTGACATTAACAAATAAATCATATATCCAAGCAATAGCAAATTTTTTCTTTTGAGTGTTTTGTATAATCGTAAATTGTGAGGTAAAAATGGTCGACGAAATAGATTTAAATGCTTTCTTATCTTCACCGTATGCTGCGGACGTAAAAAGACAGCAGCAGGCGTATTTGAGTGCACAAAATATCCGCAAAGCTACGGAATCTGTTGAAGAATACAAAGCAAGAATGGCAAAATACAAAGAAGAACTCAGACAACAGCTTATAAACGAAAATACTGACGTTTTGCAGCAGAGACTTGCCAATCTCGATATTTCAGGTATTGCTACAAAAAACAGAACAGCCATTGAAAATCTCATAAGAGAAGCACAGTCCATAAAATTCTTTGCGTATAACAATATGTACAATACTGCAAATATAGATTTGTCTACTCTCGACAAAGCTCTTTTGGCTGCACAAGCCCGTTTGAACAACATAAAAAACGGGAAAGAAGACAATACTATAGGTACAGGTATTTTTGCAGATACATACAGGCTTTCTTCCAAAGAAGACAACGGAATTTCAAAATTATTAAATAATACAAGCAAAAAGAAGTAAAAATGGGAATATTGGACACACTCGGAAGTTTAATAATGAGTATAATGACGCTTTTTGGTGCGTAAATAAATTTGTACAATTTTTTATCGCTTAAATTTTTACCGCATAGTATAATTATTTGTATGGCACGCAAGTACAAAAATTACAGAAACGATAAAGAAAAGTTTAAAGAATTTGATAACAAGCTTATTTTTTGGCAAATAATTTGTATAATTATAAGTTTTATAATAGTTGTTTATCTTTTTTTGATAATGGTTGTGGATGTAAAAAACTACAGAGGCCAGGCAAAAAGACAAAGAAGTGCAAAAAGTTTCGTTATGAGAGGAGCAATCCTTGACAGAAACGGAATAAAACTTGCCTCTGACAAAACCTCATTTGATGTGTATGCACACCAGGAGTATTATGACCATACGCCGAATGAACTTGCCGCTATTCTTGCACCGATTCTCGGGTTGAATAAAAATCAGCTTGCAAAAGAACTCGCACAAGATCAAAAAATTATTGTACTGAAAAAAGATGTATCAAGGACTACAGCCCAAACTATCAGAAAATTGGGCTTAAGGGAAATAAGTCTCGGAAAGAAAAATGAACGTGTGTATCCGCAAGGCACAATGGCGGCTCATATTTTGGGGTATTACAATCCGGATGCAGATGTTGCCGCAGGGGTTGAACTTACTGCAAAAGACAAACTGGAAGAAGTGGAACAGGATGTAAACTTTGAAAAGACACCTGACGGAGATATTATTTATGAAGTAAATACTGACCCGGAAGCTACAGCAACTCCTTTGAGAGGAAAATCTATTACTCTTACAATAGATTCGGCTATACAGCATGTCTGTGAAGTTGAACTCAACAAAGTTGTAAAGGAAAAAGGTGCACTGAGAGGTACGGTTGTTGTAATGAATCCGAAAAACGGCGAGATTCTCGGTTATGCTATTTATCCTTCATACAATCCGAACAATTATAAAAAAGCAACTCTTACCCAGTTGACAAACTGGACTTTGACAGACGTATTTGAACCGGGTTCGACATTCAAAGTTTTGACTATAGCGTCCGCTATAGAAAACGGCAGATTACAGGAAAATTCCAAAATCCTTGATACCGGTAAGCTGGAAATTGATAAATGGGTAATCAAAAATTACGATTACAGCACAAAACCTTTTCCGGGAAATATTGATTTGTATTATCTTTTTGAACACTCAAGCAACGTCGGCAGTGCAAAAGTTGCTTTGATGATGACAAAACAGGAACATTACAACAGCCTTAAGAAATTTGGTATCGGAGAAAAAACCGGGATAGATTTGCCGGGCGAGTCAAGAGGTATTATCCCTTCCGTAAATGACTGGCACAAATCCACCCATGCGTCCATAGGCTACGGATACAGTATTTCAGTTACTGCAATGCAGATGGTTTCGGCTATTTCCGCAATTGCAAATAACGGAGTCAGAGTTACTCCTCATGTCATAAAATACTCACAAGAGGAAGAACTTGAGAAAGTAAAACATATACCTACCGTTTCGCCTCAAACCGCTCAAATTGTGACAAAACTGCTTGCAGGCAGCATAGGACGTTCAAAATCTCCCGTAAATCTTGAAGATTATACTGTAGCGGCAAAAACCGGTACGGCAAGAAAATCATCATACGGAACAAAAGGTTATACAAACAAACTTGTTACTTCTATAATCGGTTTTTTGCCTGCACACAACCCGCAGGTTGAAATATATGTAGTAATAGACTCTCCTTCAAAAGGAGCATTGTGGGGCAGCACTGTAGCAGCTCCGGTGTTTAGAGAAGTAGCGTTGCAGACGGTACGTATTTTAAACATACCTCCTGACAAGATATCTTCAGGAAAAAAATTATAAGAAGGGTAAATATATGAAACTTGGCGAACTTATTAAAAACGTAAAAGTAAAAAAAATAATAAATGAAAAAGATGTTGAAATTACAGGTATTTCATACAATTCAAAAACCGTACAAAAAGGCGATATTTTTGTGTGCCTGAAAGGCGAGCATACAGACGGACATGATTTTGCAAAAAACGCAGTAGAAAACGGTGCTTCTGCTTTGTTTTGCGAAAAGGAAATGCCTTTTGACATTCCGCAGGTTCTGGTTGAATCAACCAGACATCAAATTGCGGATATCGCTTCAGAATTTTACGGCAATCCTTCAAAAAAAATTAACCTTATAGGAGTTACTGGCACAAACGGAAAAACGACAGTTACACATCTTATACAAAGAATTGTCGAAGATTCAAATCACAAATGTGCTCTGATAGGTACGCTCGGGTACAAATTGTCGGGCAAAGATACTTATCATGATGCAAAACACACAACACCGCAGGCTCCGGAACTTCAAAAAACATTAAAAATGATTTGTGATGAAAAAATTGATTATGCTGCAATGGAAGTAAGCTCCCATGCACTCGAGCAAAATCGTGTGGGCAACTGTGAGTTTAACGGGGCTGTTTTCACAAATCTGACACAAGACCATCTTGATTACCATATCACAATGAACAACTATTTTGAAGCAAAGGCTATTTTGTTCAGAAATCTGAAACCGGGCGGTTTTGCGGTAATAAATAACGATGATGAATACGCACAACGTTTCAAATCAGTTGTGCCTGAAGGTGTGAAAATTTATACATATTCAGTGAAAAAAGATGCGGATGTCACTGCTTGTGATATAGATTTTTCTATACACGGGGCAAAATTTGACTGTAAAATTAACGGAAAAATAAAAAAAGTTAACCTGCAAATGAACGGAATGTTCAGTGTGTACAATGCATTGGCCGCACTCACTGCCGGTATTGCAATGGGATTTGATGTCGATACTTGTATAAAAGCTCTTGAAGAAACAAAAAGTGTAGACGGCAGGTTCGAAATAGTCAACAAACAGCCTCTTGTGATTGTGGATTACGCACACACGCCGGACGGACTGGAAAATGTATTGAAAGCGGCAAGAGAGCTTACACCGTCAGACAGCAGTCTCATATGTCTTTTCGGCTGCGGCGGAGACAGAGATGCTACAAAACGTCCTAAAATGGGTAAAATAGCGGACGATAATGCTGATATAGTGGTTGTTACTTCTGATAATCCAAGAAGCGAAGACCCTCAGCTGATTATTTCCGATATTCTTGCGGGAATAAAATCCGTTAGTACTCAAAGAATTTTTGTTGAACCCGACAGAAGAACTGCAATAACAATGCTGAAAAAAATAGCAAAACAAAATGATGTTGTTGTACTCGCCGGAAAAGGGCACGAAGATTACCAGATTTTAAAAGACAAAACCATACATTTTGATGACAGAGAAGAAGCCAGAAAAGTTTTCGGATGTTAAAATAAACCTATGGGCAGAAAAATAATTGCAAACAACAAAAAAGCATTCCACGACTATACAATAGTCGAAAAATATGATGCCGGTCTTGTGCTTACGGGTACGGAAATAAAGTCCATACGCAAAGGTGCAATAAACCTCAAAGACGGTTTTGCAAAAATTGAAGAAGGCGAAGCCTGGCTTTACAATGTCCACATCAGCCCTTACGAACAGGGTAACAGGTACAACCCTGACCCGGACAGAAAAAGAAAACTGTTGTTGAATAAAAATGAAATCTTAAAAATGCTCGGTAAAGTAAAAAAAGAAAAATATACAATAGTTCCGCTGAGCGTTTTTTTGGAAAACGGCTGGGCAAAATGTGAAATTGCTCTTGCAAAAGGAAAACTCCTGCATGACAAACGAGAAGATATAGCAAAGAAAGCTATGGATAGGGATATCGCAAGAAATTTCAAAATCAGGTAGATATTATAAAGAATTTTTATATAAATGCTGTACCTTTTTCGTTGTTACTGAAAGTATGAAACAGTCGATGGCGGATTAGACAGTATATTTGTCAAGATATCTCCTGTAACCCCGCACATGGCTCCGCCTTGCAGCCAGTTTGTTGTCATCCGTATTTCTGACTAAAAACATATTCCCTCTAAAAGTGTGAGAGAAAAAATATAAAAAATTATTTGAATAAAACGCCAAAATACTGTAAAATAGCAATAAACGAGTAACGGACTTACGGGAGAATTTATTTTTATGGCAGTAAAAGAAAAAGATACAGAAACGATTGCAGTTTCTGACGAAAAAAACAAAGCATTGAAACTTGCAATTGAAAAAATTGAAAAAGATTTTGGAAAAGGTTCAATCATGAAACTCGGTGACAAAACAGCGGTTGCCTGTGAAGCAATACCAACCGGTGCTCTTGCACTTGATATTGCACTTGGCATTGGCGGTGTGCCGAGAGGACGTGTAATTGAAATTTATGGCCCGGAATCTTCCGGTAAAACAACTCTCGCCCAGCATATAGTGGCAGAATGTCAAAAACGAGGCGGAATTGCAGCATTTATTGATGCAGAACATGCTCTTGATCCGGAATATGCAAGAAATCTTGGCGTAAATGTTGATGAGCTTCTTATATCACAGCCTGATACGGGAGAACAGGCACTTGAAATTGCAGAAGAACTTGTACGCTCGTCCGCAGTTGATGTTGTGGTAATTGACTCTGTTGCGGCACTTGTTCCGAAAGCTGAAATTGAAGGTGCGATGGAAGACCAGCAGATGGGTCTTCAGGCACGTTTGATGAGCAAAGCATTGAGAAAATTGACAGGTATTGTCGGAAAAACAAATACAACGGTTATTTTTATCAACCAATTGCGTCAAAAAATCGGTGTTATGTACGGAAACCCTGAAACAACCACAGGTGGTAATGCTCTCAAGTACTATTCGTCAGTACGTCTTGATATCAGAAGATGTGATTCTGTCAAAAAAGATGACAAAGACATAGGAAACAGAGTCAGAGTAAAAGTTGTTAAAAATAAAGTTGCTCCGCCGTTTAAAACCTGTGAGTTTGACATTATTTTTGGCAAAGGTATCTGCAAACTGGGATGCATTCTTGATGTGGCCGTAAATATGGATATTGTTAAAAAAGCAGGTGCTTGGTTCAGCTACAATGACGAAAAACTTGGACAAGGACGTGAAAAAGCGAAAGAATATTTTGAAAATCATCCTGAGGTCCTTGCGGAAGTGGAAGCAAAAGTCAGAGAAAAACTTGCTGAAGAAAGATAAGGTTTAATACGCAGGGCAAAATCTGCCCTGCGTCTTTTATATCTTCCATTCGCTTTTTGAGACGAAAAATAGTTTATTCCGCTGTACAGATATAATTTTAACGGTATAGGGTTTTGTTACCGTCACAGAACATAAACAATTTGTTAGTTTGAATATCTGACTGTGCTCTTTGAACCAAAGAATAGAAGGAACCAACCGCATAAGGCATTGTTTTATCTTTCAATAAATCTAAGAGGTCTGCTTTTAGAATGTACACGGGGTCAGTTGATTATACGAAATATCAAAATCCCAAAACAGGAGAAACAGAATGTTTGACTGGACAAAAGTCGAAACTGATGAACAAATAAAAGAACTTGCAACTCTTGCAAAAGAAATTTGGAATGAATATTCGATTTGTTTTATTTCGCAGGAACAAATAGATTACATGCTTGAAAAATTTCAATCAGAACAAGTAATGAAAGACCAGATGAAATTTCAAAGATACCAATACTATTTTCTGGAAGAAGACGGTGAGAATATCGGCTATTTTGGTATTCAGCTGCAAAAAGACAATTTGTTTTTGTCAAAGATATATATAAAAAAAGGTTTCAGAGGCAAAGGTTACGGCAAAAAAGCTTTTACAAATGCAATTGTTCCTATAGCAAAGGAACTTGAATTGCCCAAAATTACTCTAACAGTAAACAAATACAACCTCCCATCCATAATGGTTTATGAAAGACTCGGATTTGACAGAATAAAGTCTCAAGAAACCGATATTGGAAACGGCTATGTGATGGATGATTATATTTACGAATACACAATATAAGGGAAAATAATGAAGAAGATTTTGATAATAAGAGAAGGAGCTATTGGTGATGTTGTTCATTCAACAAACCTTTATCGCTGTATAAAAGAAAAATACCCGGAAATACAAATTGATTATGTTACCGGCAAAGCACCGGCTCCGTTGATTCAAAATGACAGCAGACTCAACAGGGTTTTTGTGCTGGAAGGAAAAAAATATTCTTATCTGATAAAACTTGCCGCTAAACTCAGACAAGAAAAATACGACCTTATAATAAATCTTCAAACATCTATTAGATTTAAGGTATTTGCTGCTTTGATTTTTGGCAAAAAAATTGTCACTTACAAAAAAGATTTTTCTTTTCATGCCGTTGAAAATTTCTTAAATACCGCAAAACCTGTATTCAAAGATATAGAAAATCACAACGACCTGATTTTGGAAATACCGCAAGAAGTTGTTGAAAAAGTAAGTAAAGATATTCCGACAGACAAAAAACTTGTTGTGCTAAATACGGAAGTCAGCAAAACCAGACAAGGAAGAAAATGGCCGGAAAAATATTTCAAAGAACTTGCTTTGAAACTTATCGAAGAATATGACTGCAATATTCTTATTCCCGGTTCAAAAGAGGATTTTGAAGTTGTAAAAGAATTTGAAAACTGGCATGAAAATGTAAAAGTTATTGCCGGAAAATATTCTATACTCGAATCTGCCGCAGTATTTTCCTTGTGCAATGTTTTTGTATCAGGTGACACAGGGCCGCTGCATATAGCTTCGGCAGTCAAGAACCCTTACTGTATAGGTTTGTACGGTGCTGCACCAATTGGCAGAACGGGGTTGTGGGGAATAAATCATTTTGCACTTTCTGCTGATTTGGATTGTATCCCTTGCAACAGAAGAAAATGCACACAAAAACATGAAAGCAATCAAACAGAAACTGACCCGTGTATGTACTTGATTGAACCAAAGCATGTTTTCAGTGTGATAAAGGATAATGACCTGCTTGTATGACTATAGAGTTTGAAACAGATTTTTTCCAAAAACAGAACTATACTCTTTTTGCCCAGAACATCGCAGCGGCAAAAGGAAGAGAAATTTTTGCCAAAGACAGTGCTTTGTTTTGTCTTTGCAAATCGCCTGTATTTTTTAAAGAGCTTTCAAACACCTTTAATACTCTCTGGTATCAAAATATTACACCGCAGATTTTTTCTGAGGCAATTGCAAGATGTGATTTGTCCGACACTGACAAAAAAAGACTTGTTTTGTGTGTACAACTTTATCAAAGCTATGTGGAGATTTTGCAGCAAAATTCATACAAAATTCCTTTTCCGTCTTCTTTTGCAAATACAAAACACAATGCTTCAATACCTGAAATGCAGCAGTGTCTTAATATTTTAGACAAAGTTTTTGTGCAAAAAACAAAACCGGAAAATACTTCTCAAAAAACAGATTGTATAAAATATCTGGAATTTTCGGATATTCAAAGTGAATCGGAATATGTTGTTTCAAAAATAGAAGAATTTGTTGAAACAGGGAAATATTCATATGCAGATATTGCGGTTTTTGCTGATAAATCTGAAGCCAGGCAAAAATTTTTGGATATGCTCAAATCAAGACAAATTCCGGTAGAAAGCAGTATTTACAATGAAAATTATGAAAACTTCAAACACAAAATCAATATATACAAAGAAATTTCTGACATATGTCTGCAATTGAAATTTGAAACATTTTCAAACGATGCATTTAAAAACTTACACGAAAATGCAGCAACCGGCAGAATTTCACGTTCACAAAAAGAAATTTGTTTGGAAAATCTTGATGAAATAATAAAAAACCTGCTTGAAGAAATTCTGCCGGATAGTTACACTCTCGACAAGCTTGTCAGTAAAAAAGAAACCTCTTCAAAAAGCCTTCCTGAAATTCTATATTCCCAATGGAACAACCTGTCTGAAGACGAGACAAAAGCAGTGTCGGAGGAGTTTGGGCTTATCAAAACCTTTTATTCAAATTATTGCAAAAACGACTATGCAGCGGCTATCGAAAGTGTGATAAAAAGATATTTAAAATATTTTGAAAACACAAATATTACAAAGATTGCGGCAGGAAAAATAAAGAGCCTTAATGAACTTCAAACTTTATATTCAACAGTGCTGAAATGCCCGCCGGATTTTGAAGCCTTTAATGAGATTTTGCAATGGCTGCCAAAGGATGAAGCAAAAGACAATAATGCGATAAAGCTGGCGTCTCTTTCGTCAAACCTGAAACCAAACGAGAATTTTAAAGCAGTATTTGTCTGCGGTTTGACGGAAAACAATTTTCCGGGTGCGAATAACACCTATCCTTTTATTTCACAGCAGGCAAATAAAGCTTTGTCATTGGAATTAAGAAAAACAGTCAGTGATTTTGGCGGTTTTTTAAGAACTGATGAGAAGTTTTTTGAACAGAAATACCATTCTTTTTGTTCCGTTATTTCTCTTGCAACGGAAAACATATTTTTTACAACACACATATATGAAGCAAAGAAATCTTCACTGCCTTCTGTTTTTCTAAAAGCATTGGTGCAAAATGACAGTTTAAATTTCGAAAAAATTGATGACGGCACTATAAAGAAAGAAGTCGAAACCTCAATTGAATACAAAACAAAACAAAAAAATGATACGGAAAGAATTGTAAAAGATACTGATATCTTGAAGCTCAATCCGTCTTCTGTATCTGTATTTCAGCAATGTCCGAAAAAATACTTTTACAAAAATCTTTTAAATCTTAAAGAAAAATCAACTTTTAGTGCAAGCTATGGCAGCATTGTCCATGCCGTATTTGAGGTCTTAAACGAGAAATTTTTGAATCCTGATACCTACAATAAACAAACGGCTCTAAATCTTTCGGAAGTTTTGTTTAATTCAAAAAAAGATGAAGAAAGTGTTTTAAAAGCAGGATTTAAACAAACTGATGTTGATTTGATAAAAGCGGCCGATGATTTGTCTTTGAAAGAAATGAAAGAAAATTTCAAAAATGCATTGGATGATTATGAAATGATGGGTTATTTTGACGATGTACCGAAAAAAGCCGTGTGCGAAAAATCATTTTCATTTACACTGCCGGAGATATCCAATGTCGTTTTTGACGGCAGAATAGACGCAATTTTAACCGAACAAGACGGCAGCAATACCGTTGTTGATTACAAAACCGGCAGAGATAAGATAAATTCTCTCGACTATGCAATAAGCGAGTATGGCGTGAATTTTAAAACTAAAACGGGAAAAGAACCGTCAAATACTGAAACACTTCAAAACAGCTATGACTATCAAATCCCGATTTATTATATGGCCTGCCAAAACAGTAAAGATTTGGAGGAATACAAAGATTCTTTGACCCGTCTCGGGCTGGTATATGTAAGACCAAAATCAAAGTATAACGGCTGTGATGATGATTTTGTCAGTGCAGAAAAACTTGAAATGTACAAAGACAAAATTATTCAAAATCTAAAAGAAACGATTACGGACAAAATTTTTAACACAAAAGAGTTTAAAGAAGCTTCTAGTCGAAATTGTGATATGTGCAGCTACAAGTTCCTTTGTGATATGGAGGAATGTGATGAATAATTCTTTGGAAAAAATTACGGAAGGTTTAAACGAAGCACAGTCTAAAGCTGTGCAAAATCCGATTCAATCATGTACAAAAATTGTTGCGGGGGCGGGAACCGGCAAAACAAAAATTATTTCAAAAAGATTTTTAAAACTCGTTTTGGACCTTATTGAAAAAGGCGAAGGAAATCCGCAGTCAAAGATTCTTGTGATTACATTTACGGACAAAGCCGCAAACGAAATGAAAGAAAGAATCGTAAAAGAACTGGAAGAAAACAATATTGAAGCACAAGGCGAAACTGATTTGTGGATATCTACGTTTCACAGCTTTTGCATAAAAATACTCAAAAAATATTCGATAGAAGCCGGATTGTCTCCGTCTTTTAAAATGGGTGAAGAAAAGGATTTGAAAAATATTTATGACAACCTAATTAAAAGAATAAAATACGGTGAAGTCCACACAATTGAAAATATTGATAAAATTTTAAATTCAATCGGCATAACTTCTGAAATCCTTTCAATTGACTCTGTTGCTGAATTGAGAAAAATTACGGATTTGGACAGCCTTTTTGAGGATATTTTCAATGTTATTAAAAAGATAAAGTCACTCGGAATAAGTGCAAAAGAGTTTTTGGAAAAATCTACCCAAGCTATAAAAGATTTTTCTGCCGTAACAGAAAGTACGCCGTTTAAGTTTGAAACAAAAGAAGACTACGCTTCAAACTGGGCAAGGCATTTCAAAGATTATACGGACGACACTCTTATTCTCGATGAGACAGTGTTTGATTCAATTGCAAAAGAAAAGGTTATACTTGACAAGTGCGGCAAAAGAAAAGCGATTGAATACGGTATGGCACAGGATTTTCCTGAAAATATACAGCCGATTTGCGACACGGAAATACATCTTGCAAAGGTTATTGCCGCAATTTTTGCACTTTACCAGGCAGAGCTTGAAAAACTTGATATTGCGGATTTTGACGATTTGATAAACAAAACTATTCAAATTTTCAAAGAAAATGAACTTATCCGCACATATTATCAAAAATATTTTAAACAAATAATAGTTGATGAATTTCAGGACACAAACGGGGCACAGCTTGAGCTTATCGAACTTTTGCTGAATCCCGAATATCCTGATTTGACATTTGTAGGGGACAGAAAACAGTCTATTTATGCTTTCAGATATGCTCAGATGGAAAACCTTGAAGTTTTGCACAAAAACACGGAAAAACGCTACAACAAAAAATTTGAACCTATAAACCTTTCCGTAAACTACCGCTCTACGCCGGAAGTTTTGAATGCCGTGAATTATGTGACTCAATATCAACTCAAACTTAAGGATGAAAATCTTTGTGCAAATCCGAATTTGACTTATCCGGACACGTCGAAAGATATAAAAGCCACAGTAATTGACGAGTTTGAAAACGCATATGAACATAGGAAAAAAGAAGCTTCTTACATAGCTTCGGAAGTAAAAAATCTTATAGAAAGAGACCATGCAAATTTCAAAGATTTTGCGGTGCTTGTAAAATCCCACGCACAGGCGGATATTGTTGAAAAAGAGCTTAAGAAAAAAAATATTCCTTCCGTAAAGAAAGTAAATACGGGGTTTTTCTCAAATCCTGTTGTCAAAAATTTTATTTCGGCATTGAGACTTATAAAAAATACCGAAGATGAGCAGGCTTTCTTTAGACTTCTTTGCACGGGTTTGTCTGATGCTCAGATATATGAAATGAAAAAATCATTCGACAAAAAACTGTATGAAAAATATACAAAAGATGAAGTAAAAAAGATGAACCTGGCTCAAAAATTTATAAATATAAAGTCTTTGGACATGCTTGGAGATTTGGAAGCCGAAAAGTTTTCACTACAGATTTTTGAGACGATAAACTTTGTCAGAAAAAACAAAACTTCTATGACTTTACTACAGATTTTTGAAAAGATAAAAACAAGTTTTCTATTAAACGGCTTTGATGACGAGTTTGAATTTTTGCAGGGTAAAAACAATATAAAAATTCTTGAAAAAATTACGGATGATTTTTGTCAAAATACACAATATCTAAGTATTAAAAGTCTTTTGGACTATATTGAAAAGATTTCGGAAGACAAAAATTTTGAGTTGCCGTCTGTGAGTACTGAAGAAATGAATGCCGTTCAGATTTTGACGATTCATGCTTCAAAAGGCCTGGAGTTTCCTTATGTATTTGTACTGAGTATAGCATCATCCGCCCAAAGTGCCGACAAATCAAGTATTGTGTTTGATATGCAGTATGGTGAAAAACCCGGATTTGGTTTGGTGATAAACAAATACAAAGGCAAACCCAATCCCAAAGTGTTGTTGTATAAGAAACTCTGGCAAAAACCAAGAGAACAAAATGAAGCTTTGAGGCTTTTTTATGTGGCTGTCAGCCGTGCAAAAAAATATTTGAATGTGCTTAGTTTCGAGCCTTACTCTTCCGTAAAACCGGTAGAATATATTGAAAATTTTGCAAAATATTTAGCTCTGCCAGAATAAGAAACTGCTATATCACTATACATTTACAAGAAATTTTGACCACAATTCTTCCGGTATTGTGTCATTATTGTTGTTTAAAATCTTAAATACTTCTTTGTGTCGTTTAAGAGTTTTATTTTCACCTGTTAAAAAATCGTATTCCGGCAGTCTGTCGGCATTTATCATTCTTTGACGGTTTATTGCTTCATATTTTATGCTGAGTTTTACACCTTTTAGCCACTCTTTTTTGTGTTCGTTAAGAGATTTTTCTTTGGCAAAAAGCTGTTTTTTTAATTCAGCACTGTCAGATTTTTTTGATAATTGATTTTTTATATTTTCAATTTCTTTTTGTAGTTTTTTTATTTCAGCTTCCACTTTGTTCATATCTGACCAAATTTCGCCAATCGGATAAATATCAACATTAATCATTCTATCTGCTTTGTAAGAGAATTTATTTTCGACTTTTTCAAAAACTTTTGTAACTATTTTTTGCAGATTTTTGTCTCCACCCATCAAAGAAACGTTTTTTGTTAACGCATCTTTGCGTAATTTGCGGGCTTCTGCATTGTGGTTTGTTTGACCGCTGTAAACATCGATTGTCTCTCTGAGCAATTGTTCATAATCTTTTTCGATTTTGGCCAAAATTTGTTTTTTAGAAAGTTTTACAACATTTGTTGATGCAACAGATGTGTTTTCAATATTGCCGTTAGAAACTATGTCAATTAGTTCTTTAACAGAATATTTTTTCTCGGCATTGATATCTTGTTTTTTTATTTTGTGCCAGAATTTGTCCATTGCGGAAGTTTTTACAAGGTGCTTGTTCAGATATTCTTCTTCTTTTTCCGAAATTTTTTCAAAATAATCCAGTGCCGGTTTGTTTTTCTTTGATTCAAATTCTATTTTTTTGTCGATATTTTTAAATACTGTTTCTAAATTACCTTTATTTTCCAGTTTTTTAGTCAATTCAGGCAGTTCGGAGTTTGAAGGGTCTTGTTCTAACAGACGGTTTATGCGGCTTATCAAAGTTTTTATTTTTAATTTTTCATTGCTGAGTCTTACAAACCTGTCCAATTTCAGTCTGTTATTGAGTATTTCCAGTAAAACTTCTTTTTCAAGAGGTGATTCCGGCATTTTTACATTAAGCTTTTCTGCCCAAATATCTTGTGTCAAATATATACGTAACTGGTTTTTCAAAACTTCTGTATTCACTCCGCCTTTGAAAGAAACAGTGTCGTTTGCATTTGCTTTTAGCAGCTGTTGTTTTTGAATTTGTTGATTTGAGCGGGATTTATTTACATACAAACCGGAATTCTTTGAAATTGAGTTAATAAACATAACAGACCTTTCTTGTTACAAAAAATAAATGTTAAATGTTGATAAACTTAAACAAATATTTTTTTGTTATTTCAAAGAATGTAAAGTTTAAAATTCTTAATAATTTCATATAGTCAACCGGCTCTGTGTACCGTCTCAAACTTGAGAGGCAGCGAGTTTACGAGCCGTACATATCAGAATACTCTTGAGTATAAGCGGGGTCTACTAAGACAAATTTACCATCTGTATTTCAAATCTTTTTCAATTCTTTCGTGTCCGCCTGTTTTTGAGTTTTTCCACGGATGATTTTTCTTATACCTTTTTATTGATTCGACTACGTAATCAGGCAGCATATCGGCTTTTTCCAAAAGATTTGTGCAAAAGTTATCTTCTGTTTGTTTGTGAAGCGGATTTTTTCTGCATATGACTGACAAATTGTATCCGTAAACTTTGAGTTTCATTTCTCTAAGGTCAAATCCAGCCATAAGAAGATGATAAATCAAATGTCCGGCAGAAAAACAGTTTATATGTCCGCCGCCTGCTGCTGTTTCACAGGGAGGGACTGTTATGGCCAGGATGCCGTTATCTTTTAAATCATTGTGTATTTTGTTCAAAAACACACCGATATTGAGCTGGTGTTCCAGTATATGCGATGCCCATATACAGTCAAATTTTTCCGGAAAATCGTATTTGAGATAATCGGATATTATGAATTTAATATTGTCTTTCAAATCTTCATCAAAATCTTCCGTGTCATACCCTGAAATAGCTGTTACCTGCTTTCCGCTTTCAAAAAACACACGGCTGTGTTTGCCCTCTCCCGCACCAAGATCAAGCACGGAGTCAAATTTGTATTCTTTCAGCAGCTTCCACATGGCCAAGTCAGCGGCAAGTCCTTTGAGAAATTTTTGGTAAAAAGGGTCTTTGTGCATTTCTTTTTCTTCTTTTGTCGGTTTGTATCTTTTTGCTACCGGTTTGTGCCTGATAATGTCAATTACGTCTTGAAAAAATTGTATTTTCATATATTACCCCTTTTAACTAATCTGGTGTCACAGCCGACACCGGCCGTTTTGAAATTCGTTCATGTTGCTCGCTTTTTAGCACAAATTTTTTTTTCGAAAATGTTTTTTAATCGAGTTTTTTTGTTATTTTTATTCCCAGAAAATACAAGACGGCTTTTCTTATACCTTTTTTATAAGAAAAAATTTTGTCTTTGTAAGTCTGGTTGATTATACTATCCAGACACTTTTTTATATATTTTTCTACGTTGTAAACAGGTACAACAACAGATATCAATTTTTTGTGCTTTTCAAAACTCATTTTAATCAAAATCTCTCATTACAAGATGGTGTGAAAATCCTATATCATCAGGTAAATCCATATAGTTTCCGATGAGTATTTCACAAAAATGTTCGGGGTTGTTCGGTACATTTAGCATTAAATTTTCATAGGATAATTTTTTTAACGGAAATAAATCGGTATATTTATAAAATTCTTTGTGCTTTCTTAAATAACTGTCTGTGCAATCTAACCCGTAGTAGATTGTACTGCTTTTTTCTACGATATTTTTATTGGTTTTTATTTCATTTTGTACAAATTCAATCACTTTGGGCAAATTGTTTAATTTTTTTCTTTGTTTTTTTATGTAGTCAAGATATTTGATATGTTGTTCGATTGTATAGTTATCTTTGTAATAATCAAAAGGAAATATATCGAGGACCAGATGGTCTTTGAAACTCGTTCCTTTTAATATTTGAAAATGCTCATGCCACTCAAAAAACAGCATTTGGTTTGGGTATTTTTTCAAAAATTGGTCTTTTATACGGTTTGTTTTTTGTACAAATCTCTTGTCATTTATATTAATGTTTGAATTATCTATATTAATAAATTCTTTTCTGTAAAATTCTTTGCAGGCTTCGTATTCTTTTCTCATTAAACCGATATCAATATCGTCATCCCACGGAATATATCCTTTGTGTCTTAGTGCACCAATGAGATTTCCGCTTGTTAAAAAATAGTTCCATCCCTTTTTCTCAAATTCCTTTAAATATTCATATGAAAAATCAAGCAGTTTCAACTGAAAATCTCTCAATTCCCCCTCTGCCGGTTTGAGTTGTGTGACATCAATATGTTTTTTGAGATAATAGTAGTTTTTTTTGTAATCGACAAAGCCAAGAATTCTTTTTTTTCTGAATTTTAATTTAAAAAATAATAAACTTACAATATAAGAATCGTCATTGTCTTTTATGTAAAACAGTTTCATTGTTTCCTCTTATTTCTTAATTAATGCAATATATTTATTTTTGCTGACAGCGTTTAGCATGATTAATTTTTCATTTTTCAAAATAGGAAATATATTATTTTCTCTTTCTTTTCTGTATTTTAATCTTGCAATCCTGAACCTGCCTATTGTAATCAGGTCTTTACGGTGGTAACTGTCTAACCAAGAGCCGTTGAAATTGTGTATCGCAAAGTTTTCTTTACCATCTTCCGGAGTACAAAAATAATAATAAGGGTATATCATGCAGTTTTTGCAAAGTTCTATTGTTTTTACTCCGTCAAAAGGTTTTTGAAGTCCGAAATTTTCCATGAAATATTCTGTTATTCTCTCTGTATTCGGTTTCATATCCAAACCGTCTTTGGTTTCGAATTCGTGTGTTTCATAGTAATTTAAAAAATCCTTTATAATTTTATTCCCTTTTTGTGCACCCATGAAAGCTGTTATTGGTGAATAAATATTTTCACATTTTTCAAAACCCGAAACAAAATCATGTACAAGAAACTTGTCTATGTTTTGTGTAATCTCAACATCTGTATCCAGGTAAATCCCGCCATAGTTATACAGTGCGTATAATCTGATATAGTCCGAAACAAATGCCCATTTTTTGTTTTCAAAAGCCTGTTGAGCATATTTGTTTTTTATTTTTTCAAATTTTTCATTGTTCCATTCAACAATTTCATAGTCGGGACAGTACTTTTTCCAGGTTTTTAAGCACTTTAAGACTAAAGGCGGTTTTTCTTTGTCTCCTACCCAGACATAGTGAATAATTTTGGGAATTTTATTCTGTACCATATATCACCTTTTTTGAATAATTCAACATGAATTGTAACTTTTACGCCCAATAAAGTCAATAATTTACTAAAAACTTGATAAATAACGCTGTTTTTACGGCTTGTCAAAATTGGCATAATAAATACAGGAAAACCAGAAAAACATAAGCAGTAAATTGGCTCTTTACTTAATTTTTCTGTAGTTTGCTCTCAAATAAGTTAAATTTATTTTCCGGTTGTATATAAGAATTTAAGGCTCATAGAAACTATGAAATGTAAACAACTTCTCGGCCAAAGAATCAAAGAATTAAGAAAAAACAAAGGTTTTACACAGGAACAACTATCCGAAAAAGTTTGCATAGATTCAAAACACTTAAGCAGGATAGAATGCGGTGTAAACTTTCCGTCTCTTGATTTGCTGGACAAAATTTCATCTGTTTTAGAGGTAGAGCCTTATCTTTTGTTTCAAACAAACCACCTGCAAGACAAAGAATCTCTCATCAAAGAAATAAATGCTGTCTTGAATTCAGAATCCGAAAAGAATATACGATTTTTTTACAAAATATTGATGGATATTGTCCGGTAATTTTGCAGATATCTTAAAATTACTTAATGTTATTTTGTAAAAACTAGCAAAAGTTTTTTTCAGCAGTTTTTTCTATACAGCTCTGAATATTTAAGGAATGATTATGATAAAACTACTAAACACATGTTTAGTTAATTCTTTGTATTCACAAAGAATTAACGGCTCATTGAATGCACAAAACAACAACGAACCTGCATCCGTAAAACAATTTGGAACTTCGGCAGCCGTTTCTTTCGGCGGCGTAACTAAACAAATGAAAAAACGTACTTATATCGATGGTCAAAAGGACATAAAGGAGATAGTCAATAAACACAGAGAAAAAAGTCTGATTGTTGGTCAACTTCCTGCTTATATAATAGAGAAACTTCCTAAGGAAAACAGAGAGGAGTGTATAAAAGATATTTATAAAACGTTAGACGAAATAGCTTACGAACTGCGTTCATTTGACGAAACAAAAGCAACAACGGTTGATGAAATAATTAAACATCGCAGTAAACGTGCAAAAGAATTATTTGAAAATATGGTTCGCAAATATAAGCTTGCCGGAGAATGGGATAATGTAGATATAGAATATCTTGGAAAAGGAGGAAAAGGTTCCGGGTATAAACTTATCGGTCTTAGAGATCCTTCTTTTGATGAAGATGAATATGTAATAAAAGTTTATCATATGATTGAGGGTAGAAATTGGCAGCCCTACAAGAGTCATGGTGCTTATGCCGAAATAAACAGTGCTGCCTATTGGATGAATAATGTAGGATATGAAAGCAACAGAGGGAAATTCTTTTTTGGAAGCTTGAAATCCGGTTATATGGTTCTTAAATATGTTGATGATGATGTCAGATTGCCAAAATACAATGTAAACCCATACAGCTATGGACTAAAATGTACTGACGAAAATTTAGAACATAAACATAATGTTTGCAAAGGATACAGTTTTGACTGGGGAGGCGTGAGAGTCGTAAATAGGCTTAAAAATGGCGATAAAATTGCAAGATATGTTCTAAAATCCGTAAGGGATGAAATTGCTGAAAACGAAAATAAATCCTGGTATGGAGAAATGGAGTGGGGCAAGCTATACAGAAACAGGCATATGAACAGCAGCAGTAAAAATGCCGGGCTGGCAATGAGTATAAAACATCTGCCAAATAAAAAATACTACATTGACAAATGTTTGAAAATGCATGACCCTGCTGTAAACAGAGGTTTGGCTTATGTTTTAAAATATCTGCCATATGATGATGCAATTAAGTATTTTGAAAAACTTGTGCAAACTAATGATGTTATTACTCAAATAATCTTGTTTAATGAAATTCCTTTGCTTGCCATGAAACATCGTGACAAGGAAATTAAAGACGATTTGCAAACGGTTCGTTCTGAAATACTTCCTTCTAGAATATTGGAGTATTATAACATTGCCGAAAAATATGCTTTGCCGGAATCGATAGAACATCTTGGCAGTTTTGTTCATCTTTTACCGAGAGAAAAGTTTAGAGAATATTACAAAAATCTTGTTGAAACTGACAATGATGCACTTTATGACAGGTTAATATACAAATTCCCACTTTTGCCCAAAAGAGATTACAATTTTGGTGTGTTTGAAGTTGCTAAAAAAATAAAGAATGAAGAATTGAAAAAAAATCTTTTGCGTTCGTGCAATATTACAGACAAAAGAAAGATGAACGAGTTGGAAAAAATTTTAGGTCTAAAACTTGAAGATGTACAAAAAGAGTTAAGAGCATGATATACTAAAATATAATTTGTACATTGAGATATGAATATATGAGGAATTTCTTCATTTATTTGGAGCTTGTAGGTTGGGGTTTCCACCCCAACAGTATAGTTTTTTGTTGGGCTGAAAGCCCAACCTACTCTATTTGATTTGACAGGTACCCAAAACAAATGAGCTTTTAAAATTTCTCTTTAAATATGGGGACGTTTTGAAAGCGTAAGCCGGTGTGAAAACCGAAACGGTTCGACGAAGGTCGAAACGTAGAGGTTGAAACATAATAATAGTACCGTACAAATCTTTGATTTGACAGGTACCCAAAACAAATGAGCTTTTAAAATTTCTCTTTAAATATGGGGACGTTTTGGATTTGACGGGGTGATCGTTTGTATCAAACTGCGGGTCCGAGCGCTGTTCTCGGTTATCAACGAGCAACTTAAATTAAACGCTAACTACGTTAACGTTATCGAAGGCAATTTCGGCAGAAGTGCAGCTAGATTGGCTGCTTAGTAACCGATAGTTCGACAGACTGAACTATGCCCACTCTGTACGGCCAGCTTGCCGCTGTGCAGGGTCCACTATGCAAGACGCAGTACGGGGATGAGAATTAACCGTATCAAGACTTTTCTCAAGGAGCGTATCTCTTAAAACTGCTTTGCCTTGATTTAGGTTGTGGATGCTTTCCTTGTTAAGGTAAGATAAAATGCACCTACGCTCGTAGATGTTTGCTGCATTCCATTTCGGACAGGGGTTCGCTTCCCCTCGTCTCCATACTTTTTTAATATTTTCCAAATTGTAGCGTTGGGTAATCGAACCCAATGCTAACGCATCGGGGTTCTCCCTCTCGTGAAACGTGCCACCGGCACCTTTCACTCGGCAGAGTCTTTTTCTTGGATTATTGGCAGTTCGGCAGGAGTAACGTCCTGCCTCACAAGACAGCATTCCCTCGTTGCACTCGGTCAGCCTGGCCAAAATCCGCCGTCTCCATACTTTTGAAGTTTGAGCTATACTCCGATGGAGTCAGCGAAAACGAAAAAGCCTTACAAAAGTGAGTCCGTGACGGCGAAACGTTGAGTTTCGGCGGACAGGACGACACTAGACGATAGCGACGTAAGAGTTTGTGAAACAAACTCGACAGGAGCTTTCATGTTTTTTTAAATTGTAGTAGTAGGTTGGTTTTTCACCCCGACATTATAATTTGAGTTGGGCTGAAAGCCCAGCCTACTCTTTCTGGTATTTAAATATATTTTTGATAAAATATTTTCATGAGTATTTATAAATTACGAAATAAAGTTATTATTTATTTTTTCTTTATATTTCTATTGTTAAATCTAATGCCAATAACAATTGTAACTTGTAACAAAGAACAAGATACGTGTAAGTGTATGCAATTTTTTATGCTTTTTGGACGACGAAAATATGATTTAAAACAAATTAAATTAAGTGATATTAAACAAGCTGTATATTACAAAGAAAAATTTTCTAGGAATTATGGGATTTTGAACAATATTTATCCAGGTCATGGTGTAGGAATAGAACTAAAAGAACAACAAAGAGTTGCTTTTTATAATGGACAACAAGGTGACTATATCATTCCTTTTTATGATTTTATTTCAAAAACCAAAACAGAAAAATTTGTAAATAACTTTAATAAATATATAAGTAACAAAAATAAAAATGATTTTAACGATGTTCATATCAGTTTATCGCTCGTAATATTTTCTATTTTATTGTTTTTTCTAGTAGTTATTTAGAAAGCAGATTGGGCTTTACTTGCATATTTTCTACTAACGCAGAGTAGTAGGTTGGGTTTTTCACCCCGACATTATAATTTGAGTTGGGCTGAAAGCCCAACCTACAATTCTACTCTGCTTTCTTTTGAAGGCAGGTTATCACTCTTCTATCCCTCTTGCAAGTTTCATTCCGCTAATTATGCTGGAAAGTTCTTTTAGATCATTATCATTTTTCAAAGCACTTAGTGAAAGTTTTACAAAGTTAACGGCATTTTTGTTTTTTGCTATTTTTTTAATTTCTTTCATTATATAAACCATACTTTGTTTTGCTTCATCATCTATTGAGTTTCTGATTACTTTTTCTCTACCGTCAGGGTAAAACACAACAATTTTCGTAGTTTTCTTATCTTCAAAATATTCTACAAAAACAGGTTTGTTTATCATTTTTGCTGTTTTAGCCATGCCTGTATCGCTTGTATTTGCAGGCAAATTCTCTTTATTCAGATTATTTGTATAGAGTTCTACAATTTTTCCTTCATCACTGTCTTTGTTTGTGCTGACCAAAAACGCAGCTGTGTTGTCTGTACCTGTCAGTGCTCCTTCGTATTCGTCTATTATAAATTCAAAATCAAAAAGTTCTTTTGGTGAAACATCTAATACTATGCATAATTTTTCCAAAGTTTTGCAAGAAGGAAAGTGCTCGCCGGTTTCAATTTTGGATAGTTGTCTTGAGTGAATACCGATTATTCCAGCGAGTTCTTCCTGAGTGATATTTCTTAACTTTCTGAGTAGTTTTATGTTGTTTCCTACCCCTGATTTAAAATTTGCCATAACAAGACCTCATTTTCAGCTTGTAGGTTGGGGGTTCTGCCCCAACATTATAATTTTTAGCTGGGCTAAATGTCCAACCTTCTTTCTCCCTTTAATATGGCAAAAAGTAAAATAATTTATTTTGATACAACCATAATTGCCGGAAAAAATTAAAGCATCTGTAATAAAAAATCAAAACATGTTTTTTTGTACAATAGCCTAAATTTTTGCCATCTGATAAAAAGTTCGTGAATACTAAATTTAAAAGTCTGTGTTTTTTGCCAATTCCTGAATTTTTAAAAATATCGTATGCTCGAAAAATTAAACCCGCAGGTTAGGGGTTTTGCACCAACGTTATAATTTTTAGTTGTGCTGAATGCTCAACCTACTTTTTAATATTTCCAAAATTGTAACATTAAGATATCGAGCCGATACCGCAATGTCGAGGTTTATCCTTTTGTATGAAAACAACCTGATGTTCTTATATTCCTATTGTGAGTTATCAGACTGTTTTTCAAATCTCTTACGAACAAATTTGTTTATGAATTGAAATAAGGCAGGTTTTCGTTTTTGTCCAAAGTTTTTGCATCATTTTTAAATATTGTAGACTTGTATATCCCTGATTTTGCAAGGAAAAACTGTATGCTTGTTTTGAGTACACCGATACCGTACTTACAGCTTCTTAAAAAGTTTATGGATGATGCATCCGGGAAATATTTTGTCGGACAGCTTATCTGACCGATTCTATATCCTTTATAGCATGTAAGAGCAAGCATTTCGTTGTCAAAGACAAAATCATCATCACAATCTTTCAACGGCAGCTTTTCCAAAACTTCTTTTGAAAAAGCTCTAAACCCTGTATGGTATTCTGACAAGCGTTCGCCAAGCAAAAGATTTTGAAACAGTGTCAAAAATTTGTTTGCCGCAAATTTGTAAAACGGCATTCCGCCTTCCAGTGCACCTTTACCGATAAATCTGGATGCAATACAAGCATCGTATTCATCAAATGCTATCATTGCAGCCATTGCCGGAACGAGTTTTGGTGTATATTGATAATCCGGATGAACCATGATAACTATATCCGCATCTGTTTTCAAAGCAGCAGTATAGCAGGTTTTTTGGTTGCCTCCGTATCCTTTGTTTTTGTCATGGACAATGGTTGTTATTCCAAGTCGTGCAGCAACTTCTTTTGTTTTGTCAGATGAGTTGTCATCCACCAAAATTATTTCATCCACTATATCTTTATAAATTTCATTGTAAGTTTGTTCAAGTGTTTTTTCCGCATTGTAAGCCGGCATTATAACCACTACTTTTTTGTTATTAATCATATTCCATCCGTTTGTTTATTCTGTAATATATTTTCATAGTATAATCAAAATGGTATAGGAACACAATTTGTATGAAAAATTTTACAAATTTTGCAAAAAAATATAATTTGGGTGATTTAGTTTTTATTTTTTTTGTGTCTTTGATACTTTTTCTCCTTTTTTACGGCAAACAGAATGTATACCTTGTCGATATAGGAAGAGAAGTCTATGTCCCCTGGCAAATGCTTGAAGGAAAAGTTCTTTATAAAGATATTTTTAATGTCTACGGGCCTCTCGGCTATCAAATAAATGCTTTTGTGTTTATGCTTTTGGGTATAAACTTAAATTCTTTATATGTTGCCGGTTTTGTAAATTCGCTTTTAATTTCTTTTACAACATTTTTTACGGCAAAAATTTTTACTGACAGAAAAACCGCTCTGTGTACCGCTTTTTTGACACTCGGAGTCTGTGTTTTTATAAGGCATTTGTTTAATTTTATTTTTTCATATTCTTATTCCGCATTGTATGCATTGAGCAGCTTTCTGCTTTCAGTGTTTACAATGCTTTTGTATATGAAAAACAAAAAATTTAAATATTTTTTGTTATCTTTTCTTTTTGCCGGATTTTCCATTGCAAATAAAATAGAAAATCTCCCTTATATTATATTTTTGTTTGTTTGCATGCCTGTATTGTTCAACGAAAATGACAGAAAAAATATAAAAAAATACCTGGCTGCAATCGGAAGCTTCTTAGTTTTTCCGATAATTTCTTTTGGGCTGCTTTTTTTACAAGGGGCGGGTATATCCGATATTACCAATGCTTTGGGTTTTATTTCCAAACTTGTGAAAACACCTGCCGCTGATTATTATTATACTGTTTACGGGTTGTATTTTAATCCTTTGTATATAAAATACGCTTTTATTTATCTGTTTAAACTTTTAAAAGTTGCTTTGCCTTGTGCGGTTTTATTTTATGGTTTGAATTTGATAAGAGTTAAATATATACAAAGCAATTTTTTGAAAAAAATTCTTGACGTAAGTATTTTGTTTTTTATAGTTTTTCTTGTTTCATTTACTTTTAAAAAAGTATTTGATGCAAATGTGATTATATTCTGCTGGATTGGACTGTGTGCTTTGATAGTGCTTTTTGTGCTGTCAGGAATTGTTTTGTACAGAAAAAAACAAAATCCTTCAATAGACATAACAAAAGACCGGATGTTTTTATTCCTTTTGATTTCGGCCATACTCGTTTCTTTGAAAGGGATTTGTGCTATAAAAACCGAAAGTTACGGTACATATTCTCTTGCGGTGCTTTTTATACCCTTCACGGTGTTTTTTGCGAATTATCTTCCAAAAATAGAATTTTTGAACAAAGAAGCAGCAAAGAAAACATTTCGCAATCTGTGCTGTGCTGCGGTAATTTCTTATCTGTGCGTCTATATTTCCGGACTTTTTAAAGACTCTCTCTACCCGATAATTACACAAAGAGGGGCAATTGTAACAAGTGCTTTGTTCAAATCCCAGAATCAGTTGTTGAGTTATATAAAAAACAATACCCCTAAAGACGCCAAAATAGTTGCCGTTCCGGAAGGTGCTATTATTAATTTTCTTTCTGACAGAAAATCTGATGATTTTTATTATTACCTGATTCCTGTAAACGTCCAAATTTTTGGTGAAGACAAAATCGTATCAGATTTTGAAAAAAATATGCCTGACTACTTTTTAATCAACGACATTCCTTATACACCTTTTCATTGCGGGAATTTCTGTCAATATGCCCCCGAAACCTGTAAATTTATAAAAGAAAACTACACACCCGTTTTTAAAATAAATGATGTAATAAAATTTGTTTTGTACAAGAAAAATCCTGTAGTAAAATAATAGTATCGAATTGAAACTATTTGAAATGTATGAAAAAAGCAAAAACAATTACTAAAAACGTGCAATGTCCGATTTCAACAGTGCTATCTTTGATAGGACACAAATGGAAAATATTCATCATAAGAGATTTGCTTGAAGGGGCAAAACGATTTAACGAATTAAAAAAAGCTACAGGTGCCTCACAAAAATCTCTTACAAAACATCTGCGTGAGCTTGAAGACAAAGGGATTGTTGAAAGAAAAGCATACAAAGAAACTCCTCCCAGAGTTGAATATGCTCTTACTGATATTGGTTATTCTCTTGCACCTGTTTTGGAGTCAATGGCACAATGGGGTACGGATTATATTGAATATTGCAGATTAAAATCAAAAATATCAGGCAGTTCTTTAAAATGATTTCTGTAAACTATTTGTAATATTAAGTATTTAAAATAACAAAAAATTTTTTTATACGTTTTTTCCAAAAAAAAGAGAGGTTAATGGTTATATGAAAATAAGCAGTATAGATAACGGTAAATCTTGTAATTTTAAAAGCTTGTACCTTACGCAGCATGGTGCTGAAGTGCTGGCAGACAGTTTTGAACAAGATCCGAAACTGGAGAAAGATTTTATTGAAAATATTGCAAAACCACTTGATATGGTTGATGGCGATGTTATTTTTAACGGCTACACAACAACATACAAGTTTGGCAATAAAGAAGGGCAAATAATAGATTCTTGTTATTGTACACCGTCAAATGTTGCAATGGTTATGGAAAATTTTTCAAGAAAATTATATAAAAATAATTCTGACTACGAACCAACAAATGTTTTTATGGGTTTTTGGCCTTTGAGAGAAATTGAAGCCGCAAAAAACATTGTGCTTGACATGTATTGTTATAGAAATAAATTGGCGGTTGAAGAATACTCCAGAATACACGCAGGTGAGAGCAATGAAGAAAAAGCCAAAAGACTTTACGAACAATTCAAACATCAGGACTAAGCAAACCGGCATGTTTTTGAAAAAGCTCTGAGAGTTTGTGAAGATTGATTTAAAAATACAAAATCTTTGAAAACAAAATCACAGACAAACTCAAAACTTTGCAAATCATTATTGGCTGTGATTGTGCATTGTCAAAAAACTTGCTTCAATTTATGACTAAACCAAATTTTTTCTGAACAAGTTCATAGATTCTGATGCTGAAGTCTTGGAACTTGCAGACACTGAGTTTTGTACTGTATTGTTAGCCATGTTTTGTACCGGAGTTGTGGTATTTGATGAAGTGCTGCTTGAGAAAATGTTGTTTGCATAATTCATACCAAAACCGGAGTTTATAAAATCTTCGTATTCATTAAGTGCATTTGTCAAAACCAGCTCGTCATATGCAGTCGGCTTTCTCAATCCGGAAGATGATTCCGAAGCATTGCCTGCTTGTGTTGCACTAAAAATATTTTGTGCCAAGCCGCCCAGCTGTTGAGCACCTTGTACTCCTGCTGTTTTTTTTCAAAAGTAGTAGTTTTCTTTCCTGCATGGCTTGTGTTGCCTGTGTTTGCTACAGAGCCGGCTACGTCTTCTTTTTCTTCCAGTTCTTTCAGCAATTCATCAAGATCTTTGCTCAAGTCTGACGCTTGAGATTCAATATCACCTTTTATTTTTTCATAAGCTTCTTTTTTGGTGCTTAAATCAGCTTGTGCTTTTTCAAGGTTGCTTTGAGCCTGTTCAACTTTTTGGTCAGCAGCGGCAAGCTCTTCTTTTGCTTTGGAGAGTTCTTGTTCAGCTTTTGCAAGTGCCTGTTCATCATTTTCAAGTTTTGCTTTTGACTGATCTCTTTCAGCTGTTGCAACTTCTTTTTGAGCGGTTGCTCTTTCGAGTTCGGCTTCAGCAAGGGCAAGTTTGGCTTCCGCTGCTTTCAATGCTGCCTGAGCTGCTGCGAGTGCTGCCTCAGCTGCTGCCAGTGCCGGAGCTGAGAAAGGTACTGTCGCAGAAGCGGCTGCTACTGCTGCTTCTGCACTTTTAACCGTTGCTTGTGCACTTGCAACTGTTGCTTTTGCTGCCGTAACATTGGCCTGAGCTTTTACTTCGGCAGCTTCTGCTTTTGTTAGATTTGTTTCTTTTGTTTGCAAATCAGCTTTTTGTGCGTTTACTGTTTCTGTTTTTTCAGTTTTATTGGTTTGAGCAGCTTCTTCTGCCCCCTGTGCTTTTTCTTTTCCTCCTATAGCTGTTGTGAGGTTCTCTTTAAAATTCGTTACAGCACCTTCCGCAGCTGAAACTGCACTTTGTGCAGCAGTTGCAGGTGCTGTTTGTTCGGGATTTATCCCGTCTACACCTTGTTTTGCAGCTGAAACAACTCTTTTATTAGTGCTATTTAGTGCAGCATTTCCGTTTTCCAGTTCTTCAACTGTATCGGAGCTGCCTGTTGAAGAATCTGCTGAGAGGGAAAAACCGTCAACATTGCCGTCGCCGACAAGTCCATATTCGTTTGCACCGTTTATGTTGCCCGGATTGATAACGGGATTGTTGCCCGGATTTAATGTTTCAACATTTGTATTATTACCTGAACCTTGCAGTAACTGTAACGCTTTTAGATATACTTCATTGATGTTAGTGCTCATTTTGGCTCTCTTTCTTCACATCATAAACTTCTATATATATAAAAACTGTTTTAAAGTCTGGATTTCAGAATTGTGTATATTTTGTATATATTCTTTACATATCTTAACAAAGTTTTTGTAAATTTTTTTTAATGTTGGACGAATAACGGACAATTTTTTTGTTGTAGTATTTTTTAAGGAGATAAGAAGTAAGTGTTTGGAGGTTTATATATGAATATTTCAAGTGAAAGTATCAAAAATACAATGCACAGAGGCACTGAGTACGTAAAAGGCAAATATAATAAAAGTGCGGAATTTGCAAACAAAAATTATAAAAATCACATAAAACCGGCTTTGGATAAAAGTATTAAATATACAAAAAACCTTGCAGCAGATACTATTGAATTTGCAAAGAAAAATCCTAAGAAAATAGCTGTCGCCACAGGTGCAGCTGCATTATTGGCTACGGGAATTGTACTTTTGGCTAAAAGCATAAAAAATGCAAAAAAAGCAAAAGCCGAAAATGTATTTCTTAAAGACTACGCAGCAGTACAAAGCAGACAAATTCAGGACTTGAAAAAAATCGCCGCAGTACAGCAGGAAATTATGAACGCAAAAGACCTCGTTATTGCTGCTCAAAGAAAATCTGCCGAAATAAGATAATCTGCCAGAAAAAGTTTAGAATGTAAAAAATCCTCTGCAAAAGTTTAATGCGGAGGATTTTTTATATATCATATTTTTATAATTTCGGATTATAAATATTTGAAAAATCCTGTTATATTTACCTGTAGCAGAGGGGCAAGAATTGGAAAAAACGCAAAGCACAATAATATTTTCTTCCTTTTATATTTTGGGTGTTATTGCGTTTTTTATGGACAAAATAGTTCTTTTTAGTACTTTTTTACTGTTAGTTTTGATTTTTTCGGTTTACAAAAATCTCGTTTCAAACAAATACGCAATAATTTTTTACCTGGCTTTTGCCGCTGCACTTGTAAACTGTAATTTTCAGATAAAAAACTTTGATGATTTATCCGCTCTTATTCCTGCTGAAGGAACAATCACAGGGATAGTAAAATCTATCCCGACAACAAACAATCCGGGTAAATCAAAATTTTATCTGAAAGTTAACGAAGCAAAACTGCAAAAATACGGCGAAAGCAAACAAAAAACGATGTCAAATATTGATGCAAAAACTATTGTAACTGTATATGACAAACCGGAAAATATTTCAAAAATAAAAATTGCCGACAAAATAGAACTCAAAGGGAAACTGTACAGCCCGATTAAGGCAAAAAATCCGTCTCAGTTTGATTATTCAAAGTATTTGAAAAATCATTCAGTGTTTTCAACTTTTTATGTTAATCCAGGCGGATGGAAAATATTGTCTGCTCCGGAAACACCGGCAGGTAAATTTTTACAAAAACTGGATGACAAGAGAACGGAAATAATTGAGGTGCACAAAAAGTTTATAAAAAGTCCGAATCTTGAAGTTTTGGGAGGTATAGTATTCGGCGATGACGCAATAAATCCGCCTGACGAAATAAAAAATTCTTTTGTAAATTCCGGTTTACTCCATATCCTTGCCGCTTCCGGAATGAACGTATCAATTATTTTCGGAATATGGTTTTTTATAGGTACAAGGTTGAGACTCGGCTACAGGCAGGTAATTGTTGCAGGAATTTTTCTTGTTGCTTTCTACACCCTGATGACAGGTATGGGACCGTCTGTTTTGAGAGCTGCGTTGATGATAGAGTTTGTTCTTCTCGGCAAATTGATTGACAGAAACACGGACGGAATTGCACTTGTATTTTTTGTTGCTTTTCTGATGCTTTTATACAATCCTGCAATGATTAACGATGTAGGTTTTCAACTGTCATTTGTCGTAACTTTTGCTTTAATGTTTTATTGTCCTCCGGTTTTGGAGAAAATAGACAACAAGTTTTTGGAATTTATTGCGGGAGCAGTTTTGATTCCTGTTGTTGCCCAGTTGTTTGCGGCACCAATTCAGATGTTTTATTTTAATACGTTTGCCACCTATTCAATACTGGCAAATTTTGTCATAACACCGTTTATCATGGTAATAAGTTTTCTCGGCTTTTTGGGTTCGATTATTGCGATGATACCTGTCGTAAGTATTGCAAATCATTCTTGTTTTCTGTTTGATACAATTTTGAATCCTTTTGTAACTGCTATTGTACAAATTTCAAATTATTTTTCATCTTTGCCCGCATCATTGATTCCGGCTTTTGCTCCGAATTATTTGCAACTGTGTGCATATTATGGAATGCTTGTTGGTTTTGGTTTTTTAATAAGAAACAAATTTCAAAACAAAAAGCTTATAGCCGTTGTAATTTTGTCGGCTGTAATATTTGGTTTTTCCTTTATAAAAATCGAAAAGAAAAACTGTGAAATTCTTGTATTTGATGTGGGAAATGCGGACAGCTTTTTGATAAAAACGCCCAAAAAGAAATACATAATGATAGATACGGCTCACGGCAAACTTGGAAATTCAAAAAACAATTTTTCTCAGGCTGATTCGATAATGGGCAAGTACTTAAAAGACAGAGGAATAAAAAACATTGATTTTATGATACTTACACATTTTGATTCCGACCATTCCGGCGGTGCTGTTGATATTATGCAGACTGCAAAAGTAGGGACTTTAATTTTAAGCAAAGAAAAAGACACCTCAAAAACTACAAAAGCTCTAATGAAATATATCGAAGAAAACAAAGTAAATACAGAGTTTGCCCAGAACAACAAAACCGTTTATAAAGAAAACAATCTGTCATTGAAAACTTATACACCCGATTTTACGGAAAACAAAAACGACAACGACAATTCCACAATTGCTCTTTTGTCATACGGAGATTTTGACATGCTGTTTATGGCCGACGGAACGGTTCGTTCTTTTAATAAAATAAAAAAAGATTTGCACAACGATAAAATAGAAATATTGAAATCCGGTCATCACGGTGCAAAAAATACTGTGACAACAAAAATGCTGAAAACAATAAACCCCGACGCCGCAATAATTTCGACCGGACGAAACAACTACGGCCATCCTGCAAAGCAGACTCTTAAAACACTTGCAAAAAACAATATAAAAATATACCGCACCGATACAAACAATGCCCTAAAAATCCAGGCGGCAACTGATAGTTACAGGATTTTACGTTTTGATAATGAAAAACGTAAATTTGTCGAAGATATGTCCCTGCCATGCTCTGCAAAACCTTAAACATGACACACGCACGAATTTATTATAAAATCTGTTTATGAAAGTGTTTTTGACAAATTTTCATTACAAAAAAAACTATAAAAATCCTGCTGATTGGCTGTCTGCGGTGTTTCTTTATGCAATACTCACACTGCCTTCTTTGGTATATTTTAGTATTGTTGAAACGAGAAATTTTTTATACAGAAAAAAGATTATAAAGTCTTACAGACCCAGACCATATACAATATCTGTGGGGAATCTCACAACGGGAGGTACGGGAAAAACTCCGATAACCGCTGAAATTGCAAACTATCTTCAAAAAAAAGGAGAAAGAACAGCAATACTTTCCAGAGGCTACGGCGGAAAACTCAACAACAAAGAAGTAAACGTTATTTCTGACGGGGAACAAATATATTTTGATGCAAAAGAAGCCGGAGATGAGCCGTTTTGGCTTGCATCGCACTGCAAAGGGACGTCCGTATTAACCTGCTCAAGCCGTACAAAGTCGGCAAAATATGCCCAAAGTAAGTTAAAAACGACAAGGATTATTTTGGATGACGGGTACCAGCATCAAAAATTAGGCAGAGATTTGAATATACTTGTTGTTGATTCCGAAAAACAGTTTTCAAATGGCTGCTTGCTGCCACTGGGTGCATTGAGAGAGCCTTTGTCAGAAATCAAACGGGCTGACAAAATTGTGGTTGTGAACAAAAGTTTTGATGACAAGGCTGCAAGAACTTTTGCAAGGTATTTAAGAAAAAAATATAAAAAGCCTTCACTGGTTTGTTCAATGGCTCCTGATTGTGTATACAACCTGAAAACAAACGAGGTTTGTGAAGAAAACATGTCTTTCGTTGCTTTCAGTGCAATTGCACAACCTGAGCAATTTTACAATTTTTTGACAAGGTATGATGTCCTTGAGACAAAAAATTTTCCCGACCATCACTTATATGTTGAAGAGGATATAAACAATCTTGTAAAAATTAAAGAAAAATTTAATGCACAAGCTTTGATTACAACGGAAAAAGATGCGGTAAAACTAAAAGAAATTGCATCTTCCCGAAATGATATATTTGTATTAAGACTGAAACCGGTTTTGGATTTAAAAACTTTGTTAGAGGAATAATATGTGTAAAAAAATTCTTGTTATGAGATATAGATTTATCGGAGACACTCTTTTGACGGTGCCTTTTTTAAGAAATCTCAAAGATGCATATCCTGATGCACAAATAGACATGCTTGTAGCACCCGTGTCGGGAGAAATTATTGAAAAATGTCCTTATGTAGACAATTTTATTTACTTTGACACGACAAAAAAACACAGGTACGAAAATAAAGAAGATGCAGAGAAGAAGGATTTTTGGAGTTATGTCAAACTGCTCAAAAACAATCACTATGACAAAGCCTATGTGTTGAAACGTTCTTTTTCCAGTGCGTTTCTTGCGTTTGCCGCAGGAATAAAAGAACGTGTCGGATTCAATACCGAAATGAGAGGGTTTCTTCTTACAAAACGTGTTCCTTATGTTGAAAACAGGCATGAAATAGAATGTTTTCTCGATGTGTTGAGAGCTGACGGAATAGAGCCCAAAGACAATTATCTTGAAAACTGGGTTGAAGTAAAAGAACTGGAAGGTGTAAAAGAAGTTCTTCAAGAAGAATATTTTGTAAATTTTGACAACAACCAACCTAAAGTCATTGTGCATGCTACAAGCGGCAACAGAAAAAAAGAATGGCCCAAACAACGATGGGCGGAAATCGTAAAATGGCTGAGCGATGAAAAAGGTGTGCAGGTGCTTTTTAACGGAACAAAAAATGATTCTCAAACTTATGAAGAAATAATGTCATATATTGATAACAACGGAGAAAACTTGAAAGTTCCTCCTGTAAATGTATGCGGAAAATTTTCTTTGAGAGAAACTCTCGCTTTTACAAAGCTTTGTGATTTGATAGTCGGATGTGACAGCGGGAATCTCCATATTGCAGCATCTGTTGAAACACCGGTGATAGGAATATACGGCCCTATGAATACTGAAAAATGGTGTGCTTTTGAGTCTGATGCCGTTGTGATAAAAACAAATCTGCCATGCCAGCCTTGCGGACTAAAAACACCATGTTCCAGAAATTACAGATGTATAAATGACATAACTGTTGAAAGAGTGAGAGACGAAATTGAAGCTAAATTAAACAATTTTATTTAATTGCAGCTGTATTTTAAAATCCGTGTAAAACCAATTATAGCTTGAAAGTCATACGAAAGATGTAGTTTTGATTTAATCATTTAATTTTTTGAAAATTATCTCGTTATATTATATGTATTCTTGAAAATTTAAACATTAGTAAAAACATATATTAGAGATATAGATATTTATGACTACAAAAGACTCCAGAGATTTTCCCCAACGTATCGATTTTGAGCAGGAAGCATTATTGAAAGTCGGGAATTATAAAAGCAGCGTGTTTGAAGCTGTTTATGAGGCAAAAGACTATATTTCAAGAAACAACTGTAAATTTTTAAGCATTGATATATCAGGGCTAAATTTGATTGATGCAATCAAAGTCTGTGTGCTTTCTTCGACATTCCATTTTGCAAAATATTGCGACGGGAAAATAAAATGGTTTGTAAGGGATGAAAATATAAAAAGCCAAATTGAACTTTTGCAGCTGGACAACACAATAGTTGAAGTCAAAAAAGCAAGAAAAAATTATGTGGATATAGAAAAAGGTTTTATTCGCAATTTTAGCATTTGCCGCTAAATGACATGACGATGGTTTTGTTGTAATATAAAAACCATGAGTCAGGAAAATATAGTAGAAGTTTGGAATGATATTTTGTCTGTTCTGGAAAAAAGTATTTCAGAATCGACATTTAGAACTTGGATTGTTCCGCTTGAGCCGCAATATTTTGACGAGAACAGTTTTGTTTTGCATACGGGTCATGCTCTTGCTCCGAGCATGCTCAGAAAAAATCATTATCCGGAAATTGCCTCAGCAGTGAAAGAAGTTCTCAAAAAAGATTTGGAAGTAAAAATCATTTTTGATGAAGAACTTGCAAAAACTCTTTCTAAAAAATCTGCTAAAAGAGTTGCACAATATGAAAAAGAAAATGCGGATTTAAAAAACAAAAATTCTCAAGGTTTTAAATATCAGTATGACAGTTTGACACATATGCAGTCATCGAATTTAAATTTAAAATACAAATTTGAAAATTTTGTAGTAGGCTCAAACAACAAACTTGCTTACGTAGCGGCACAAACCGTTGCTCAAAAGCCGGGAATAAAATACAATCCGCTGTATATATACGGCGGGCCGGGACTCGGCAAAACTCATATCATGCAGGCAATCGGACATTATATAATCAAAAATAGACCTGATTTAAAAGTTCTTTTTATAACTGCCGAAGATTTTGTGAATGATGTTGTAAATGCTCTGGCAAGAGGTGACGAAAAAACAAAAAAAATGAACAGCTTCAGAAAAAAATATCGTGAAGTCGATGTTCTTTTGATAGATGACATACAGCTTATAGCAGGAAAAACAAGAACAGAAGAAGAAGTCTTTAATACTTTTAATACACTTCATGGCTCCGGAAAACAAATTGTTGTCACATCTGACAGAACACCAAAAGAAATTCCGTCTTTGTCAGACAGGCTGATAAGCCGTTTTGAATGGGGATTGATGGCAGATATTCAAGTGCCTGATATAGAAACAAGAATGGCGATTCTACACAATCTGGCAAAGGATTCTTGTATCGAGGTTCCTAATAACATTATTGAATTTTTGGCAACAGTATATTCTAACAATATCAGAGAACTGGAAGGTGCTTTTAACCGTGTAACCGCATATGCCAGTATAAATGAAGTACCATTAAATATTGAAAATGTAAAAAACATTATTAACTATTCCGAAAAAGAAAGATCCTTTACTTTTGAAGGAATCCTTGATGAAGTGGCAGCATTTTACAACCTCTCTCCGAAAGAAATCAAAGGCACCGGCCGCAGTGCAAAAATTGCGGAAGCAAGACAGGTAGCTATATATTTATGCAGAGATTTAACAAAACAAAGTTTCCCTGATATAGGCAGCTTTTTTGAGAAAAAACACACCACCATCCTTTATTCCTATGAAAAAATAAAAGATGAACTAAGAACAAACAACGCTCTTGCTCATGTAATAAGCACCATTACGAACAAAATAAATTCTTAAAATATTATTTTACATTCGGAGGATAACCGACAACCTGAGCAAATATAACCTCCTGTCCGAGTTTCAGACCGAGTTTTGCATCGAGTGCAATACTGTTTACTCCATACAAAAATGCCGTGTTTAAATTGTTTGCCGCACTGAAAAGATAAACATTCTGACCTATAAAACCGCAGTCAACGGAAGCCAGGTATTTGCTTTGTTTTGACAGGTCGGCAACGTATAAAAGCACCATCGGATATTTTCCGAGAATCGGACGCAAATCTTCTTTGCTGAATACATTAAGCGTATGTGAAGACGGCTCATATTTGTAAACACCTTCCGGGAAAGCAACATAAATAGAAATAACCTGTGCATTTAGTGCACTGGGTGCGGTACGTTTCCCGTCAGGGCGATTTTGTCCGTCTGCTGCCCACAACAAGTCTGACAGTGTTTGGAGATTTAGCGGTACTTTGGAAAATTTATCACTTGTTTTTCTGTTTTTAAAAGCATCCATTATTGGCGTACCGCCTGACATGTTTGCATCAGGCAGTTTTATGTCTGGAGCAACAACTTCACACTTTGAAATTGTTGTGTTGGCTGTCATGAGAGCAAATACCAACATTATTGCAAGAACAAGTTTTTTCATGATTATTTTCCTATTCAGATTACCATTTGTTGTAGTGAATTTTGTTTTCATCAAATCTTTTGGGTCTTTCTGCTTTAACAGCCCCATAACCAAGTGCAATGAGTGCAAAAGGTTTTACATTTTGAGGAAGTTCAAAAGTTTTTGAAAAGCTATCCATGACTTCTGTCCAAGGGTAAATTCCCATCCAGCATGTGTCAAGACCGAGAGCATTTGCTGCAAGCAGCATATTTTCTATTGCCGCAGAACAATCAACCTGATAAAAACCCGGTGCCATTTCCAAATTAGTGTCTCCGCACACCATTATGCAAACAGGTGCTGTAGCCAGTGAAGATGCATAAGGATGCATTTCTTTAACTTTTTGCACCATTTCTTTTTTGTCAAAAACAACAAAATGCCAAGGCTGTTTGTTGATTCCTGAGGGAGCAAACATTCCTGCTCTCAAAATTTCTTGTACCAAATCCGGATTAACTGATTTGTCCAGGTATTTTCTGATACTTCTTCTGTCATATATCGTATCTATGGTATTTTTTATTTCTGCACTCATAAACTAAACTCCTTTTGTATATTTATTAAGGATAAGCCGATTATACCACATAACGGGTATTCTTACGAATTACCCGCCTGGCGTATTACATTTCATCAAGGCCGGCAGGAATTTTTATAATAAATTCCGTGCCTGTATTTTTTTGGGATTTAAAACTAATTTCACCTTTATGTTTTTCAACTATTTTTTTTGAAATTGCAAGTCCCAAACCGGTTCCTATTCCGACTTGTTTTGTTGTTGTACCGGCAATAAATATTTTATCTTTTATTTTTTCGTCAATACCGGAACCTGTATCTTTTATTTTTACAATAAGGCAGTTGTTCTCATATTTTGTCGTAATAATCAGTTCACCGCCTTTTGGCATGCTCTGGCAGGCGTTTATTAAAAGATTCATAAACACCTGATTCAGCATATTCGGATAGCATTTTATTTTTGGCAGTTCCGAATAATTTCTTGTTACTTTGATTTTATTTTTTGTTTCATGTTTTATAAGTTCAAGAGTTAAATCAATTTCTCTGTTTATGTCAGCGTATTGCAAATCTGATTCATCCAATCTGACAAACTTTTTCAAACTCATGACTATATGACTTATTCTTTTTATTGCTTCTTTATCAATTTTGTTTATATTTTTTATGGTTTCAAGAAACTTTTTTGAAGATTCTTTGTCCGGATTTTGAGAAAGTTTTTCTATAATTTTTAAAAGCATGTCGTTGTTGGCATTTATTGAGCCTAACGGTGTGTTTATTTCGTGAGCAACTCCGGCAACAAGCTGCCCCAAAGACGCCATTTTCTCAGAGTTTATCAGCTGCAACTGCGTTTCTTTTAATTCTTTGAGTGTATTTTCAAGCTCTGTATTTTTTTGTTTTATTTGCAAAAATAAAGATGCCTGAACAATCGCAGAGGCAAGCTGTGAGGCTATGGATTGAAGCACATCATTTTGAGATTCATCAAAGTTTTTCTGGTTGGTAAAAATTATCAGCAAACCCAAAATATCGTGCATTCTTGATACAGGTATGATTATTCGATTTATTTGTACAGGATAAGCCTCGTCACTGTTTAAAAACTCTTTTATGCAAGAACTTACGCTTATTTCTTTGGAAAATATTGAAATATTCGTTTCGGAAGGCAGTTTCACTTTTAAACCAATCGAATTCTTAAACTTTGCGGGGTAGACATGGCGAATGTAAAAATTTTTGTCTTCTGCTGCCGCATAATATACTTTTATTGCTCCAAAAAGATTGGACAATTCTTTTAATGCTGAGTCTATTATTTGATTTAAATCTATTGATTCCCGTACAACATTGGATATTCTGTGCAAAAGGCCGAGTTTTACCGTTTGTGTTTGGGCTTGCTTTTGCAAGGCGGCAAACTGTTTGTTTTCTTCTGCCAAATTCAAATACTGCTGTCTGATAAAAGAATATTTTTTTTCAATTTCGCCATATAAAATATCGGTTGTTATATCTTTGAAAACTAATATTTTAAAATCCTGTTCATAAAAAGAAGAAAGTTGATAAGACAGAAGTTTTTCACCTTTTTGATAAATAGCGTATGCACAAAAGTTTTCTTTGGAGTTTAGTGCAAAATTTATCGGATTTGAACGGAACAGATCGTCTGAATCAAGAACACAAATATCAAAGGAAAAATAGTTTGAAAATTTTTCCAAATTTTTTATGTTACCGAAATTTTTTAAAAATTGTGTGTTTTTGAATACAATTTTACCGCTGCTGTCCAGTATCAAAACGGAAACAGGAAAATTGTTGTAAAGACTAAAATCGATGATACTCATAAAGATATATTAGCATTTTCTTACAAAATACAGAAATGTATTACATATGAGACAACAATCCCGACAATGGCTCCCATAAAAACTTCCAAAGGAGTATGACCCAAAAGTTCTTTTAATTTTTCTCCTGCTGCGGAAGGGCGGTGTGCGTAAAACTCTTCCATCACACGATTCATCGTGGCAGCAATTTTACCGGCTGAACGTCTGATACCTGCCGCATCATACATAACGACAAATGCATAACCCAATGCAATTGCAAAAGGAATAGAGTTCATACCGGTGTTGTATCCTACAGTCATTGAAAGGCCGATTACTCCGGCACTGTGAGAACTCGGCATTCCTCCGGTTGTGGTAAAGATTTTAAAATTTATTTTTTTATGTATTATCAAAAAATAAATAACTTTTAAAATCTGTGCTATTGCCGCCGCTATAAGTGCGTTGCCGATAACTTCTACAGCTGTGCCTATTTGATACATTAATTGTTAACCCTTTCGTTAATACTTTTGGCTATAGATTTAAGAACTTTTGAATCAATATTATTATTGTCTAATATATCACAAGCTTCTTTGCAAAGGAAGGAGACTTGTTTTTTTGATTCTTCCAATCCGTAAAAACTTATATATGTAACTTTTCCTTCTTTTTCATCTTTTCCCGGTGTTTTGCCGAGTTCTTCCAATGTAGAGGTGACATCAAGTATGTCGTCCATTATTTGAAAGGCAAGACCGAGTTTTTCGGCATATCTTGTTAGGCATTGAATTTTTTCTTCATCCGCTCCGGCCAGGATAGCTCCCGTTCTTAAAGAAAGCTTAAACAAAGCGGCTGTTTTGTTGTCATGAATAAAATTTAAGGTCTCTTTTGAAATTTGCTTCCCTTCCGAATCAATATCCACAACTTGTCCTGCAATGAGCTTTTCTGCACCTGCCGCAACAACAAATTCTTCTATCACTCTAAGAAGAGTCTGAGATGAAACTGTTTTGGGAGTTTTTTGCAAAATAATCTGCGGTGCGTAAGACAACAAAGCATCACCGGCAAGGACTGCCGTAGATTCACCAAAAACCTTGTGATTTGTAGGTTTGCCTCTTCTGTAATCGTCATTGTCCATGCAAGGCAAATCGTCATGAATCAGACTTTGCGAATGCAGCATTTCTATGGCACAAGCTGCCGGCAAGGCTTGTTCATAAGTTCCTGAAAGTACTCTGCAAGCTTCCAATGTCATAATAGGTCTCAGCCTTTTACCACCGGCCAGAACCGAATATCTCATTGATTCCCATATTTTTTCGGGATATTTGACCGGAATAAATTCGTCCAGTTTTTTTTCTATTAATTTTTTATATTCTTCTGTCAAATTTTCTGTAGTTTCCATTTACAAATCCTTATCAATATTCTGATTGTTTTTTCGTCTTGAAATAACTCTTTTTTTGCTGCTGATTTTTGTAACTGTCTTGTTGTGCAAAAGTTTTGAACTGCTTTCTGTTTTTTTACCGCCAAAGGTGATTTGTTTTTTGTATTCTTTTGCTTCTTTGACAAATTTCAAATAGCTTTCATATCTGGATTTTGAAATTTCTTCCGGATACTCTTTTATAATACAGCCTGTTTCTGTTTCGTGCAGACAGTCTGAAAATTTGCAGTTTCCGTATGTTTCTTTTATTTTAACAAATTCTCTAAAAAGAAAAGTCACATCTGACGGCATTAAAAAATCAAATTTTAGCTGACTGAAACCCGGTGTATCAACGATTTTTGAATTCGAACCTGCGTCAAGTTCAATGATTTCACAATGTCTTGTCGTATGAGTGCCTCTTTCTGTTTTTTCGCTTACGGATTTTGTTTTTATATTTAATCCGGGTTTCAATGCATTTATCAAAGAAGATTTACCCACACCGGACGATCCGCACAAAACACTTACTTTTCCGCATAAAAATTTTTTAAGTTCATCCAAGCCGTTTCCTTCAAGTGCAGATGTAAAAATCATTTCATAATTTAACGGGGTATAGATTTTTTTTATTTCCGATATAATCTCTTCTTCGCCGGCAAGGTCATTTTTGTTGAAGCACAACAAAGGCTTGATTTTGTAGTATTCACAAAAACACAGATACCTGTTTAGCTGTTCAAAATCAATATCAGGTTCTTTCAATGCCGAAACTATGATAATTCTGTCAATATTTGCAACCTTTGGGCGGGGAATATAGTTATCTCTTTCAAGAACTTTTGAGATGAAAGCCTGTTTTGAATCAAAATTGACTTGTTCAAGTTCAACAAAATCACCGACAAAAATCTTTTCTTTCTGTTTTTTTAAAATTTCACGTATTTTACACTCAAACACTCCGTCCGGCGTGTTTGTATAATAAAAATCAGAATGTATTTTAAAAATTTGGCCTTTCATCCTTGCTGCATATTTTCCTGACCGGGTGACTACCATATTATACTCGAATTAAGCTATAATATAAATATGATAATAGACTGTAATTTAATTACATTGAATTCTCCGGAAGATATTCTTCCTTATCCTGCAACAAAATCAGGACTTTTAGACGAAGACAAAGGGTATATAAAATACGGTTATCCTTCATCGTCTTATCCTATTTTAAATATGCCGTATATTCTTGAAGATTATGACGGAAACAGTATTCCGCCCGGTCATTATGAAATAGTGCTTTCTACGGACAGAAAAACACTCTATTTTGTGGAATCAAACAAGATAAAGGCCGCAGTACCGGTTGCAAAACTTGTTGAAAAGGCTGTAAATATTGAAGAGGAACGTGAAAAAATAAAAGAGAGAGAAAAACTGGCAAAAAAATACAAAAACAACAAAAGAAGAAAGCCGCTCGATCAAACGGAACGCAAAAAACAAGCTGATATGGAAGCCTCTATTGATGCATCAAACGCACAGTATTATGTCCTGCATTATAAAAACGGAAACATACAGGCAACAGGCTATATACTTAAATAGTTTTACACAATCTTTTGCCTGTTCACAGAATCTTGGTTACATGCAAAAGGACGGTTTTTACAAATTCTGCGTATACACTCTGTCTTTTTTAATAAGTTCAGGCAGTTTTGGGTCATTGATTTCAAAAACATGTGCCTGTGACGGTCCCAAATCAATTTCTATTGCATTTTTCTTTGCATGCCATACGCTGCCTGTTCCGTATTTTGGAGACAAATCTTCAAGTACCTGAGTTGCTTTCATGCCCGGTACTTTTACGGTAACTTTTTGTCTTGAATTTACGTCATGGTTGGCAATCACGACCAGTGTTTTTCCGTCTTTGCATCTTGCAAAAGCAATTACTTCATCACGGGAATTGTCTTTGACAGGCAATTCTATATAGCTGCCTTTTGTAATTAATTCACCGTATTTTGCACGTACTACATCCATCATGTATCCAAAGTGTTTTCCGATCTCCGGATTGTCTCCGCCCGGTCTTCTAGAATTATTGAATATATCTATATGTTCAGGGTTTACGTAATATTTGATATTGTCTTTTGTCAAATAGGATTTTTCAGACAAATATTCTATTATTCCTTTGTAATTAGGATTTTTAGAAAGTTCGTCAATTTTTTTGTTTGCATCGTCACCTGACAAAAGTTTTTTCAAATTGTCTCTGTATTCAAATTTACTGGTATGAAGCAAAGATTCCACAGTATCTTTGTAAATAGGATTTTCCAAAAGTTCATTAAATGTTTTGTTTACATATTCTTTTGCATATTTATAAATGTATCTGTCACCTGATTCGTAGCCGGTAACAATATAAGGATTTGTCATCGGTAAAGTGGCCTGAAGAACATTGGTCATCATACAATAGTCAGGTCCGCCGTTTGACATCGGACTTTTATCATCATGCGTAGCAAATGAACCAATTAGTGACTTACCTTTTTCATGCCTGTGTGACAAGTTCAGGCAGCCTTCCACAAATTCATGAAAATCTTTTGCTTTCCATATATTAAAAATATGGTATTGACCGTAAAATGCGTCAAATCCGGCATCGAGAGCTTCTTCCGGGCGGTCGGCAGGCATGTTTTTCATGGGAGATGCATCTTCATATGTATAGCACTCGGCAAGAAAAGCAAATTCAGGGTCTTTGCTTCTGGCATAAGATGTTATTATATCCCAAAATTCAGGAGGTTTTGCTCTTCCTACATCGGCTCTTATGCCGTCTATACCAAGATCAATGCACATATCAATATATTTTTTGTGATAATCAATTAACTTTTGGTTCAAAACTCTCTTATCCGGGTCGCTCCAAACATTGAACATTCTAATGTCTTCCCAGCCCTCCGGAGTTTTGGGGTTTCCGTTTTCGTCCGTTGCTCTCAAGTCCGGGCGTTCGTCATAAAGATCGACAGACATGCAGCTCGGGAGGTCAACCATTACCCTTATACCTCTTTTGTGGCATTCGTTTATTGCATCTTTTGCTTCTTCATAAACTGTTTTTGGATTTTTGGGATCGTCAAGAGCCGGATCTATTGACAAATAGTCCTTAGGTGCATATACGGAGCCCAAAAGCCCTTTTGCCGCAATAGTTCCGGGAGGATTTATCGGCAGCCAATGCAATGTATTTATGCCGTATGATTTTAGTTCATCAAGCCTCTCAATCATATTGGTAAAATATCCGGGCTCTTCATTACCTTCAATAAGCCCGTTGCCGTCAGAGTCTTTTGCATTGAATGTTCTCGGTATCATTGCATAAATAACGGCTTGATTGTTTTGGAACAAAGAACGAAGGTTGTTTTTGTAGTTTGAAGCAGGCTTTGGTTCAGCAGTTGAAACTGCTGATACGGATGATGTCTCTTTGGCTGCGGAGGTTTTTGTTTTTTCCCGCAGAACATTTATGAGACTGCCAGGTTTGTAAGATTTGTTGTACTCTTCAGCAGCCGGTGAAGATACAGGTACAAAAGCAGTGTTCAAAGGCAGTGTTTTGTTTTTGTTTTCTTCAATAACGGCTTGTTTTTTTGAAGAATAATCTTTTTGCATTTGTTCCAGCAATGACGAATGAAAGGACTGCTTAAAAGGCTGTGTGTATAAATTATTGCTTAAAATTTTCATTTTTTTGCAGGTCCTTTCGTTTTCTTTTTATTCTTGTAAGGATTTTTGTTGAAGTAATTTTCTTTTCCGACAAGAGCTACTGTCAACCCTGATACAGCAACCGTACCGGCTAAAAGTGAGTATACAAATTTTACCCATTTATTTCTTGAGCGAATATTTTGGGCGGCATCTATGAAGAATTCTGATATATTTTTGCCGGACATTTCAGAAATTGCTTTGTTTGAAGTAGAAAAGTTCAGATATATTCTTTTTGCTTTTTCAATTTCATCAAGGGTAAGCACTTCATTTTGAGCCAGACCTTTTGCTTTGTTTATAATTTTTTTGATTATGGAAATGCCTTCAAGAGGGATTTCTGATTTTCTTTCGTTCATCAATGCTTCAACAATATGTATGTTTTCCAAATTCGGTTTTTCCTGGCACAATGAATCTATCAATTTTTCAAAAGGTTTGTAATCTATCATGAAACATTTGTTTTCTCTAAAATCTTTTGCAATTTTATAATCCAAAGAAATATATCTTCCGTTCATAACAGCACTGTTTTCATCTATTTTTTTGACAAATTCACTGCCTTCGTTGTCTTTTAGATGTTCTGTTATGATTTTTTTCGTTTGTTCACGCATTTTGCCGTATACTATCGACATGATGTTTTTAACCATCTCAAGAGAGAATTTCATTCCTCTTGAAGAGCCTGAAAGTGTATGTTCAAATTTTGTTGTCCAGCTGTTTATATCATTTTTGTCTGTTATGATGTCTTTTATGTATGCTTTCAAAGATTTTTGTGCCTGTTCGTAGGTGAGTCCCTCAAACATATGGTAGCTTAGATTTGGGGAGATATGTCTGTCAATATGACCGTAAACAAGATCTGAATATTCCTGTTCGTTTCTGCCAAGTATTTTTATAATTGCTTCGTCCAAATATTTAAAAGATTCAAGTCCTTTTATCGGTCTTATAAGTGAATCTATTGTATTTCTGAGTTTGTTTTGAACATCAAAAATACTTGTTCTGTAAAATTCGGAGATAGGGTGAGACATATTGTGTCCAAAATTTGAACCGCCTACGGCTGTCATTAAGTCTTTTACATTAGACAATATTCCCGGCTCGTATGCTGTTCCGATTAGTTTCAAAACGGCTTTTTCTTCTTTTGTAATGGCGTCTTGTGCCAAAACGGACATTTTCTGTATAACTTGCTTGTACAAATCAGGATTTTGGACTATTTGTTCAAATTTTTTAATTACAACTTTGTTTGCATAGTTGGAATCCAAAGCAGCAAGCTGTGCAATTTCTTCTTTTGTAAAATTAAATGCTTCCAGATATTTTTGAGGAAGTCTTCCCCAGTTGTTTGCCGTTGCAGATTCGGCAATATTCATTATGGTTGCCGCTTCATATTTTTCTATTTTACCGAGAATCTGATGATTTGCTTCTGCAAAGCGGAAGAGGTCGGTCAGTTTTTTGTACGGAATAATGTAATGTCTTTGAGATTCCATAAATTTTTTCACATTATTTTCAGCAATATCAACCAGATGTTCTATCAACTCTTCATCGAGTTCTCTCAAATTGTAAAGGCTTTTTGCAACAACTCTTTTTGCAACGTTTTCAAAAGAAGTATTTGCGGCTTGATTCATTTCTTTTGCACCGTCATTTAAAGAGCGTTTTATTATTTCAAGAAACTCTTCACGGGAAATACCGGAATATTTTTTAATAGGCTCTGGGTAATCTTCTTCTTTTATCCCAAGTTTTTTGAAAGTTTCTTTTATTGCATCAAAAGCTGAGTTTGAAAGGCCTTCGTGAAGTTTGTCAGAAAGGGTGATGTGAGGTTCCGTGTATTTTAAATCAAATCTGGCTACAGTGTCTAATGATTCTTTAAACCCTGTTCCGAAAAGCTTGTTTTCCAAATATTTTTGAAGCCTGTCAAATTCATCTTTTGACAAATGTATGGAGCGGTTTAAAAGATATTCCAATTCATTTCTAACGGCAGAGTCTATATTTTTCATTCCTTCAGAATTCATTGATTCCAAAAGTGTTCTGACTTTATCTTTAGGCAAAAACAGTTTGCCGTTTTTTTCAACAGAAGATTTCAATGCGTCAGAAAGTTCCTGCTGGAATACCGTTCCTTCAAAATTCTTTTGTGCATACGTTTTCAGCCTGTCAAATTCAGCTTTGGAAAGTTCACAGTCTTTCATAAGCAATGAAGTAAATTCATTCATTGCTTGTTCGGGTATAACGATATTCAATTCTTTCATGACCGAGTCAAGATTTGTTTGAATATTTCTGTTTCCGTACGGACTTTTTATATCAAGTAATTTTTCCAATTTTTTATTTAATGAATCCATATTTGCGGATTCTTTTTGTATTCGTTTCTTTTCAATAAAGTTTTTAAGAGGCTGTTGGGCAGCATCGGCAACAATTGAAGACAAAACAGGCGTCATTATTCCGGCTGTCAGCATAGACAGAGCCCTGCCCTGAACTGCTACTTGGCCGCTTTTGTTCATTATAATTTCATGTCTGTTATTTACATTTCTGGGTACATTTAATTTGTCTCCCATTGCATCCAAATAAACATAGTCATATTTATATTTTTTGTAATATTCTTCCGGCTTGAGCGGTTTTCCGTTTAAATCCGCATATCTGAAAATATCCATAGGACGGTACTGGTTATCTTCATAGACGAATTTTCTTCTTCCGTAAGAGTCTACATATTTTTGATTTATATCAACACCGGTGCGGGCTTTGATTGGTGCACCGAGTATTCTCGGCCAAAGAGCCATAGACGCAAACCAGGTTCCAAGCCCTACAAACTCCATGCCTTTTGCGAACGGAAACATTTTGGATGAAGAAAGAACTGCTGCAATGCCCAAAGAACCTGTTCTTATTGCAAGGTCATTGATTTTCCCTACGGAATAATCAGTACCTTCTCCTTTAAAACCTGCATTGTAAAAATATTTTATGTAATCAATATAAGATTTTACGGTACTTCCGGCCGATTGAAAGATGTTTTCTTTTACAAGATATCCTGCGGCTGCATGAGGTTTTGCTCCTTTAGGTGTTGTCCTGGCCGGGCTCAGTGGCTTTGCGGGTAAATATCCGTTTTCCTGAATTTGCGGAAACGGACTGCTGACAGCAGCTGTAGGCAAAACAGGATTTGCTGTCGGTTGAGGTTTATAGACAGGTATCATATTTATTAAATTTGCCATCTATTTTTTCCCCTCATCAAACTTGTTTGTGCCGGAGTTTTGAATTTTATGTTTTTTGCCTGATGTTTTTCCGAGCAAAAGAGATATTGCCGTCAGCGTAGCTGCTGCTGTGGAGAGAATAACTGCTTTTCCGGCTATTGAAGAAGCTTTGCTGTGTCCTTTCCAAAATTCGCCAAAGCTCTTGAAAAACGGCTCTATCATGTAATTGTATAAAACAATTTTGGCTGAATTGATTCTGTTTCCCAAACTCAAGCCTTTTCCAAAAATTCCTTCGGTAACTGTTCTTTTAAAGCCTTCTTTTGAGGATTGTGCCCAAACAGGCTGGTTTGCAAGCCCTATGCCCAGTGTTACAAAAAATGCGGTCAGTGCATACTGCCAGGCTCTTGCCATAATTATAGTTTTTCTAATCAGCGGTTTTACTGTTGCATCGATGTCATTTGCATCTTTTTCAATTCCGTATTTTTTAGCAATCTGTGCATAATTTTCATTGATTTTTCTGGGATTTTTCTCTTCTTTTTTGTAGAGCAAATCCCATCTGGTAAAGTCAACACTTTCAAAGACTTTGTGGTATTCTACATCTTTTTTGAAAATACCGGTGTTGTTTGTTGATGTGGGAATAACTTTTGCGTAAGGCTGATTTAAATCAATCCCTCTTGAACGTTTAACGACATAATTTATCAGTCCTTTTGCGGCAGCTGCACCCAAATAATAAAAACCAACACCCAGAGCCATATGTTTTGCAACATTTTTGGCGGCATTTGCTGATGAAAAATTGTCTTTTTTTACACCTGCATAAAAGAGTGCGGCCAAAATCGGACCGCCCAGATAATACGGGAATTTTGCAGTTTGCAAAAATTCAAAAAATGTGTAATCAGGTGCTCCTCCAAGTCCTCTCGGAAAATGAATCAACGGAATATCCGCTGTTTTTTCCAAATTTATTTTAAATCTGTTAAAAGCGGTGTTTTCAACCAAACAATCCTCTTTGGGACGTTTATTTTTGACTGTATCATTTTGGGTATTCGGCTTTTTTGTGTCTTTTGTTTTCTGTTTTTTTGCAGCGGAAAGCTGAGAAGACACGTGTGTATTTGCATAACTATCGACTAATTTTGACACAGCAACCATCTTTTCTTTTTGAATCGCATGTAATTCTGTTTATTAAAGAGCAGTCAAAAAATTTTTTTGCTACTTCAAAAATACTGTTTTACAGTAAATCCCTACAAACTAGTCTAACACAGGATTCTTAACGCAAAATCTTTTTTACAATTTGTAATAAAATAAATAAGTAGATTAATTAAATTTGTTGACTTTTCTTAAAAAACAATTAAAACATAATCATACAAACAGATGTAGTAATCACAAGTTTAATACTTAATAATTAAATAGTGTAGTAATGTGCGGCTATTTGTGCACAGTTACGGCAAATTTAATTTTATGAGTAAAGTACTTCCCCATGCCTTTTCGTTATCGACTTCAAAAAATTCTGGATTTCAGAATAAGAAAAAAAGAAGAACAGCTCCAAAATGTAAGAAATGCTCAGGCATTGGTTCTTAAGATAGAAGGACTTATAGAAAGGAACAACCAGGAAATAGCTTCAACAAGAATAAACATGAGACAGGCTGATTTCTCTATGTACGAAGCCTATGACACTTATCTCAAACATCTTTATGTCAAAGGTGAAAGTCTGGAGGCAGACAGAATAAAGGCACAAGAAGTGCTGGATGAAGAAAAAGATAAGCTAAGAGAACTTGAAAAAGCGGTAAAAGTACTTGAAAAACATAAAGAACATGCAAAAGAAGCATACATAGAAGAAGAAAAAAAGGCAGAATTAAAATTGCTTTCAGAAGTGGCAATACAAAAGTATTTTTCAAAAACAAAAGAAAAAAACGAAGAAGAACAAGAAGAAGAGCTTCAGCAGCTTCTGAAAGACGCCAGATACAACGAAGAGTTGAACAAAGGAAACAATTCCGATGAATATATCAGCAAGTAACACATCCACAGCAGAAACAAACGTACAAGCTCCGGCAGCGGCAGAAAAAACTGCCGTTCAAAATAGTGAGAAAGTTTCTTCTTCAAAAAAAGCCGAAGAAACAAAAGAAGACAACAAATCTTCTGAACAAAAAGGAGAATTCAAAAAACTTCTTGAAGAGCCGAAAAGCACGGACAAGGTGAGTGTGGAACAAAACATGCAAAACCAGATTAACCCGAATTTAAATCCTGATGAGCAATATGCCCTAAAATTCGGTTTTGATACAATACAAGGCTTTAAAAACATAAAGAGCATGTACAATTTTGATACGGCAAAAATATCAAAAGAAGATGCAAAATTTTTTGCAGACCTTGTTGAAAACAAGCAATTTGCCGTAACACAAAACGGTGATGCGACCAATCTCATAAAATTTGCCGATGAAATCGGGCCTACATACAAAACACAGCAAACTTCAAAAGTATTAACAGATTTGCTGGCCAAAGCATACAATGAAGGCAAGCCGGTCAGGCTGGATTTTGACAACAACTGTTCCGTAATCTTAAAAGTAGACTCAAAAGGAAAAATTTCTGCGGAATTTATTCCGGGAGACAAAGCCGTTGAAGCTTATTTGAAAAACAATATAGCCTCTTTGAGACAAAGGTTTGACGACCAAAATCTTCCTTACAATGACCTGATGTACAGGCAGTCAAACCAAAACAACCGTGAAAGAAGACAAAATCAACAACAAAATAAAGGAGAGTAAAGAATGAATGACTCATTTGTAAATGCTCTGAATACACAACAATCTACATCAGACTGGATGGATGCAATCTCTGAAAACCTTACGAACATATATACACCGGGTTACAGAGAAACAAAAGCCTCATTCAAAACCTTTTTGAACTCCGCAATTATTGACGGATTTAACAAAAATGTCGGACAAGGAAAATCAACGCCCGGTACTTCTAATGAAAACGTATTTTTGGAAGGTGAAGGTTACTTTACTCTTAGACGTGCCGACGGACAGATTGTTTATTCCAGACTCGGTGAATTTACGTTTGACAAAGAAGGTGTATACAGAAATCCTTCCGGCATGACCGTTCAAGGTTATATCCTTAACGACAAGGGCGAAATCATGCAAGGTACAAAGCCGATAGATGCTGATATATATGCTGAAACCGGGATAAAAGGCGGTGCTGTTAACATTCCGACTACAAACATTAAACTCTGGATAGACCCGAACAACGGCAAATATCTCGGAAAATATGACGAATTTGAATTTAAGGGCGACGGCATTCTATACGGAAAATCAGACGGAGGAAGAAATGTTGTGCCTTTGTACAAACTTGCCATTATGAATTTCCACAACCCTGAAGGATTGTACGAAATCAAACAGGGCGAATTTATAGAAACCGAAGAATCAGGCAGACCGGTTATAGGCAGAGGTGAAGTCAGAGGCGGGCTGCTTGAAATGTCAAACTGTGACTTTAAGGCAAATATTTCATATTATCAACAGGCAAAAATGCAAATGGATGTGGCAAACAAATTAATTTCCACAAACAAATCTCTTTTACAGGAAGTTTTGCAGTTGATAAGTTCATAATAAAATTGCACGGTTGTTAAAAAAACGGAATACAATCTTAGTTGTATTCCGTTTTTGTTATTTCTTTATAACTTCAATAAATTTATATTCGTTTAAATAAGGCAAATGTTCTTCCGTGATAAGTTCTCCCGGCAGCAAAATCGAAATACCCGGAGGACATTCCGCAATAACTTCCGCTGAAATTCTACCCACAGCTTTTTCTTTCTCAATCGTTTCTTTTTCACTGTAGTATGCTTCACGTGGATTCATAACAATCTTTGGCGTAAGCATGGGCATGTGTTTTCTTTTTTCAATGTAATAAATGTCGGAATAGTTTGATTTTGCTATTTTCTCAATTGAGTTTACAAGATATCTGATTTCTTGTTTTGTGTTTCCGATATTTATCAACAACAAAACTCCGACATCACTTGCCGATTCAACTTCTATATCAAAATCAATTTCCAAAATACTTTCAAGACGTTTCCCCGAAAGCCCGTCTACACTGATAAATATTTTTGTAATATCCCTGTCAAAATGTGCTCCGGCCTCGAGAACATTTACACCTTCAACATTGGAAAGTTTTTTTCTTACATATCTTGCATATTGAATAGCCCGGCTCAGCTGCCTTTTGCCTTTTTTTGACTCCAAGTTTGCACGTGCCGCATCAAGACTTGCCATCAAAAGCATGGAAGGACTGGTTGTCTGCAAAAGCTGCAAAGTTCTTTCAATTTCATCAGGGTCAAACTTTGAGCCTTTTGTAATATGGAGCATAGAGCTTTGCGACATACTTCCGCCTGTTTTGTGCAGGGAATGCACTACGGCATCCGCACCCAGATGCAAAGAAGACGGAGGAAGGTTTTTGTTAAAATTCCACAAACATCCGTGTGCCTCGTCCACAATAAGAGGAACATCATATTTTTTACAAATATCCGCAATAGCTTTGATATCTGATACAACGCCTTCATATGTCGGATTTGTAATCCAAACCATTGCAACATCGTCATTCTCTTTCAAAGCTTTTTCTATTTCAGCGGGTTCAATCTCTCCCCACAAAGACCATTTTTCAAGCTTTTCCGGAAGAATCCAAACAGGTTCCGCTCCGGAAATAATCATGCCTGTCAAAATCGAGCGGTGGCAGTTGCGGTTTACAATAACTTTTTTACCTTTTTTTGACTGGCACATGGCCATAGTGAGGTTGCCCAGAGTTGAGCCGCCGAGAAGAAAGAATGTTTTTTGTGCACCGAAAGCTTGAGCCGCAAGCTCCAGTGCTTCTTTTATAGGGCCTGTTGCGGGATGAAGTGTGCCCAAATTGTCAAATTCATCAGTGGTATCAAAAAATAAAGCTTTGCTGCCGACAAGTTTTTTAAACGGTTGATAAGAGGCTCGTCCGCCTGTATGACCCGGTATATGGAATTGCATCATGGGGCTTTTATAAAATTTTTCCAATGCTTCCACAAGCGGTGCTTTGACATCGCTTTGTATATCAGGTGTACTTTTACGGAATTTATGTATTTTTGTCTTTGCCTTTATCATTTAGCATAAAATCTCCACTGATTTCGATACGCATTAAATATAATACTACAAAAATTATATTTGTAGTACCATCATAGATACTAATATTTTTAAATACAAACAAAAATAAATTTGCTGTTTTAAAGTCGGAAATTAATAATTGTAAAAAATAAAAAGGAAAAAGATTTATGCTGATTATAATGAATGCAAATGCAACCGATAACCAAATACAAAACGTTGTAAATTTTATAAAAAGCAAAAACTTTGATGCACATATTTCAAAAGGGGAAATCCAAACGGTAATAGGTGCTGTCGGCGGAAAAATCATTGACCCGAGAGATATTGAGCTTTTGGACGGCGTAAAAGAAGTAATCAGAATTTCTTCGGGCTACAAACTTGCCAGCCGCCAATTTAAACAGGAAGATACCATCGTTGAGGTCAACGGGGTAAAATTCGGCGGAGATAATACAGGTCTTATTGCCGGCCCATGTACAATTGAAAGCTATGAGCAAATGGATGAAACCGCAAAAAAACTTTCTGACATGGGGATAAAAATTTTAAGAGGCGGTGCTTTCAAACCCAGAACCTCTCCTTATGCTTTTCAAGGATTGGGTGAAGAAGGTTTGAAAATAATAAAAAAAGTTGCTGACAAATACGGCATGGCTGTCACAAGTGAGATAATGGAAATTTCTCAAATTCCTGTATGTTTAAAATATGTGGATATTCTGCAAGTCGGTGCAAGGAATATGCAGAATTTTAACCTTTTAAGAGAGCTTGGTCATATAAATAAGCCTGTTATTATAAAAAGAGGTCTGGCAAATACTATAGAAGAGCTTTTGATGGCGGCCGAATATGTGATGTCAGGCGGGAACAGAAATGTAATTCTGTGTGAAAGAGGAATCAGGACATTTGAAAGAATAACAAGAAACACACTGGATTTGAGTGCAATTCCCGTTGTTAAAAAGCTGAGTCATCTTCCCATTATTATCGACCCGTCACATGGAACAGGCTTGAGAGACAAAGTCGCTCCGATGTCTCGGGCTGCTGTTGCAGCAGGCTGTGACGGACTGATAGTAGAAGTTCACAATGAGCCGGAAAGTGCACTTTGTGACGGTGCACAGTCTTTGTATCCGGAACAGTTCAAAGCCCTCAAATCAGACCTTGAAAAAATTGCTCCGATTGTTGGGAAAAAGATATTATAAAAATTTTAGATATAAGGCTTTTTATTTCCTGTAGTAGTACTTCCGGGTTATTTCTACGGATAGATATTTCAGAACAGTATTTTCTGATTTCACACAAATTTGTTTTTTATGTTGTATAATCTTTATAATTATGGCGAAAAAAGGAAAATTATTTGTAATATCAGGATCTTCCGGTGTTGGAAAAGGCACTCTGCTAAAAGAGCTGCTTTCTGTCCATGCAGACTTAAAATTGTCTATTTCTTGCACAACAAGATTGCCCAGACCCGGTGAAAAAGACGGAACAAATTATTTTTTTGTAAGCAAAGAAGAATTTGAAAATTCTGTCAAAAAAGGGGAATTTCTTGAATGGGCAGAATTTAACGGAAATTTCTACGGTACAAAAGAAAATTATGTAAAAAAAACATTGGCAGAAGGCAAAAATCTTATTTTGGAAATAGAGACAAAAGGTGCATTGCAAATAAAAGAAAAAATCCCCGATGCTGTTTTGATTTTTATACTTCCTCCGTCTTTGGAAGAGTTGGAGCACAGACTCAGAGGACGAAACACTGAAGATGAAACGGCTATTCGCAACAGACTGAATGAAGCTTTTAGAGAAATTGAGTGCTCAAAGTTTTATGATTATAAAGTTACGAACGATGATTTGAAAAAAGCACTGACCGAACTAACTGAAATTATCGACAAAAACATATAAAAACCCTATACAAGTATGATTTTGTTACCTGCGTGGCTCGCAGGTGGGTGAGTGCCTTGACTAATCCGTTTCCTGCTGGCACAGAATTTCTGCGGCAGGTATACTTCAAAGTTTTCGAGTCGCCTCTCCCGATAATCAATAATGTAGGAACAAAATTAATACCTGTATAGAGTATTAATATTTTATACTTTTTTGTTATAATTAACAAGTGCAAAAAACAAAAGGGGTATCTTTAGGAATGGAAAAAGTTATGGACAAAATTACAATCAGATCAGACAGAAAAAATGATTACACTTTCATGTACAAAGGCGAGGAAGTTGTTCTGAAAGCGGGTTCCATATTGAGTATAGCAAACGGTTTGAATGATGTTGTACTTCCGACAACTGCTATGAAAATAATGAACAATTTGATTGTTATAAAAGACGATGTAAAATAATTTTGTTTAAACTAACAGAAAAAAGCACCCGAAAGGGTGCTTTATATTTGCAAAAATCAGTTGTTACGTGAAATTTAGTTGTTGTCTTGAGGATACAAATTGTCAACAAGACTTGACGGTTCCGAATCAGATTCACTATCACTGTAGAATACGCTCATTGAGCTTGGCTTAAATGATTTGTATTCTGTTTTTAATTTTTCTTCGTCTGCTTTCAGGCTGAATGCTTGAATTTCTGCATTTGTTACTCTTCCGTCTTTGTTTGTATCAATCTGATTGAAATATGTCAAAACATTTGTCAGCATATCGCTGGCACCCATTCCGCTTGAACAAAGCTGGCACAATTCCTGATAAGATAAACCGTTTTGTGAAAGTTTTGTTGTAAGATTTGTCATATCTTCCGCACCGATTTTTCCGTCTGCATCCTGATCAATTGCTGCAAAGTTGCTGGACAAAAATTGTGCAAAACTCATATTTCCGCCAAGTTGGGCAATTGTTGTGCTGGAAGGATTTGTCAATTCTTCAATAGTTAAACCGCCTGAGTTAGAGCTGTTTTTTGCAAGTATTGCATATGTATTTGACAAACCGCTTAATGCGTTTGCAAATAAAGCCTGACCATTCATCAATGACATAAAATGTCTCCTTATCATTGTTACATGTTCAGTTTAATGTTTTTTTTTCAAAAGTAAACAGTGTAATTGAAGTATTTATAAAAGAACAAAACCCGTTTAAATAACGGGTTTTGTAAATTACACATGAATCTGTCTCTTTACGAAAATACTTTGAATGTCTTTTCAATGTTCTTGTCCATTACTTTCTTTACAGACTCTATCTCTGTGTCACAAGCCTTCTGCTGCGTCTCAACCTGCTGCAAATCCATCTGCAACCTCTTTTCCT